>JBFXEO010000179.1:0-6074 GCA_050180015.1 Bacteroidales bacterium
TTCTGCGCAGGGTACGAAGTACTACGAGTTTTTTGCCATCCCCCGGTCGGCTGGCACGTTTGAGATTCCCGCGGTTGAGTTTTCCTATTTTGATTTGCTAAAAAGTGCATATGTAACGCTACGTTCCAAGCCAATGCCCATAACTGTTACAGCAGACTCTACAACCTCCACGGGTATGGTACTTTCTGGTTACGGGAAAGAGGATGTTAAATTCATAGGGAAAGATATTCGTTTCATCAATACCAAACATTCACGGTTGCGTTCAACTAACTACTTTGTTGTTAGCTCTGGATACTACTTCTTCATTTACATCATTCTGGCTACGCTGTTTATTATTTTGTGGTATTTGCTTAGCAAACACAGGGATCGTATGGCTAACCTGAGCATGGTTAGAACCAGAAAGGCAAGTAAAATTGCCCAAAAGCGTTTAAAGGATGCTTACGCCATGCTTGGCCAGAATAACAACGAAAAGTTCTATGAAGAAATACATAAGGCCCTATGGGGATATGCTGCCGATAAGTTTAGTATTTCCATTGCCAATTTGAACTCTGAAAGGGTGAGGGAAGAACTCTCGAAAAGAGGTGTTGAAAATACCGATACTGAAGAATTTACCCGAATTATTGATGTTTGCGAATATGCAAGATTTGCCCCAATAACCGAACATGCGCAAATGAATACTCTATACGAAAATACATACAGCCTTATTTCGAGGTTAGAGCAATTTTTAGGGAAAGCAAAGTTGAATACTTGGTAAAAAATATCAGCCATGTTTAAGAATATAGCATTAACAGTTACATTTACGGGTGCTTTGCTGGGATCAATACTTGCCCAAAAACCTGAATTACTGGTTGAAAAAGCGGATAAACGCTACACCGAGGGTAAATATCAGGATGCAATTGATAACTACGAAGCCGTTGTAGGGCAAGGTTTGCAAAATGCCGAGTTGTACTACAACTTGGGGAATGCCTATTTCAAAATTAAGAATATTCCGGCAGCAATACTTAACTACGAAAGAGCTTACCGGTTAAACCCGAATAGCGAGGATATTCGGTTTAACCTGGATTTAGCAAAAACCTACACTGTTGACAAAATTGAGGCACTCCCCGAGTTTTTCTTCGTTTCTTTCGTTAAAAGGGTAAAATTTGAGTACAGTTCCAACTCGTGGGCTTATATTGCTGCAATTTCTTTTGCTGTGACGTTGGCGTTAACCCTATTTTTCTGGTTTTCCTCCAGCTTTAGCGTGCGTAGGCTGGCATTCTCTTTGGGAATTCTCCTGGTTTTGATTTTTGTTGTGTCGTTAATGTTCAGCGTTAGCCTGAAAAATAGGGCTATAAACCAAAACGAGGCAATTGTCTTTGCCCCGGTAGTATCGGTGAAAAGTTCTCCGGATAACTCGGGCAAGGATTTGTTTATTCTACATGCCGGAACCAAGGTTGAGCTGGTTCGCCCCTTGGGCGATTGGTATGAGGTAAAAATAGCCGATGGCAATAAGGGTTGGCTTTTAAAATCGGACTTTCAGCGAATTTAGATTGATCGCATAATAGCTGTGGGTTTGCAGTAGGCCCCCTTTTTGTTTTGCATCATGGTAAACCTTTGTTCGGCTAAGCTGTTATAGGAGCAAACAACTTAAAACAAATAAAATGGGTACAATGAAATCTTTGGCATTTTTTCTACTGCTTACCGTTGCCGGAAATGCCGTGGGACAGGTGAAATCTTTCTACGATTTCACCGTAAAAGATATCAACGGAACAGACTATAAACTTTCACAGCTGAGGGGCAAAAAGGTTATGGTGGTAAATACCGCCTCGAAATGTGGCTTTACCCCGCAGTACAAGGATTTGCAGGAGCTTTACAGCAAGTACAAGGGTGAAAACTTTGTAGTTGTTGGCTTTCCGGCCAATAACTTTGCCAACCAAGAGCCGGGAACCAACGCCGGTATAAAGGAGTTCTGCACATCAAACTTTGGGGTAACTTTCCCAATGATGGGAAAAATTTCCGTTAAGGGTTCTGATATTCACCCTCTCTACCGGTGGTTAACGCAAAAAGATATGAATGGTGTTATGGATAGCGAGGTGAAATGGAATTTTCAGAAATATTTGATCGATGAAAATGGATATTTGGTTGATGTTTTATATTCTCGCGAAAGTCCCGGTTCCGATAAGGTAATTAAATGGATTGAGGGGAAGTGATAACTATCGTCGAACTTAATTTAACAAAAAAGGGCTTTTAGCCCTTTTTTGTTAATGGTAACTAGTAGTAAAAATTTGAACCCTCGTTAACTTTACTTTTCACATTTATCTCGCCATTATGCAATGTTATTATTTGTTTCGCAATGGCGAGTCCTAAACCGGTACTTTTTTCACCATCGGTTGGTTGAGTGCTTGCGGTCTGAAAATACCTGAATAATTTTAACTGCTCATTTTCTGGGATTCCCCGCCCTTTATCAATAACCTCTGTTAATACCTTTTTATCATCATTTATAGAAATATTTACCACTATTTCGCTGTTTTTCTCGGAATATTTTATTGCATTCGATAATAGATTGTTAATTACCTCTACTAAGTAATGCTGATCAAAATTGATTATTATATTGTTGTAATTAGTGATTAAATCGATTGAAATGTTTTTAGGCTTGGCAATTATTTGATTCAACAATACTTGCTGCTTTATAAATGCTATGTAATCCTGATTTGCAAGTTTCAATTCAATTTTACCCGATTCTATTTTAGAAACATCAAGCAAATTCTGAAGAAGTACCAATGCACTATCGCTCATCGATCTGATCAAACTAATGATGTTATGTACTTCGGGTACCAATGTTTTTTTATGGTTACTTATCAGCAAGTCGGAAAATGAGTATATGCCCCCAATAGGGGTTCTCAAATCGTGTGCAGCTACTCCTATGAATTTATTTTTCTCATCGCCAAGTGCCTTTAATTTTTTATTTTTTTCCTTCAGGTAGAATAACAAGGTTCCAACCGATAAGAAAATAACCAGCCTTACAAAAGAATTCCAAAAAGGGAATAAAATATTGGTATAATCTCTTGTGTTGAAGTCTGCATAGAACCAAAGAAACGAGGCCAACGCAGAACAAAGGATTACCGAAACCAGCCGAGTTTCACGGTAAAATGAGATTAAAGAAATGGGAATAAGATAAAAGAATGAAAACGATAATTCTGGTGCTGTTATATAATCAATAAAGCCAATGATTGCAATGAGAATTAGTGAAGAGGTTGATACAATATACTTATTGTCAAACTTTTTAATAATTGCAAATTTATTCTTGGTAATCATAAAGTTGTTATGAGGCAGACAGTTATTTTAGAGAGTATAACGCTCTTAAAGCAGGTCGCTGATTTCACGCGACTGCCTAAAGCCTGAAACGCTATCAACCAAAATGGCCTTCCGCTTTTTTATAAACTGGGGGTTAAATGGACTTGGGGTAGATGCAGTTACCTCATCCAGGCTTGTTTGTACCTGCTGCTTCATTTTTACTACCGGCAAGGAGTCGCTCTTAAGGCCTATTCCCCCTTCCAGTGTGGCATTCAAAAAACGCTCTAATAGCGGGGCAGATACACCATCTTTTCCTGATAAGGGCTTGCCAGCCCTCAGTTGTTCTTGTGCTTTCTCTTGAAAAATTTCAAAATCTAATTCCTCCATATGTAGTGTAATAAACTGTATTAGCGAATTTAACATTTTTTCACTGACACATCTACTTTACGGCCTCTTTTTCGCTTACACACTTTTTAGGATAGTGTCTTAACATTGCAGAATAGCCAACATTGATACAAAGACTATTTTTTTAGCTTGTCTCTCTCCCCATGATACCTACCGTTGGCCAATTCAATTGTCATCAGGTAGCCCAGCTCGGTAATTTTTTCAATCAATGCCGCATTCACCGTTTCGGCTCTATCGGTTGCCTGGTGCAAATATTTATACCCACCCGTTGTGTTGAAGTATAACGTGGGTATTCCCGCGGAGTAAAACGGTTCAGCATCGGCACCTCCGCCCCCAAAGGTCTGTTTAGAAAGTAGTTTTGTGTATTCTTTATCTATTTTTTTTGCCCTCTTCCACAGTTTGGGGAAGTTCAGTTTTCCGCCAATGGCAATACTATCGCCCTGGCCAACACAATCAAAATTCATCATTGCTACTGTTTTTCCCAGATCGATTGGGGAGTGTAACACAAAATACTTTGAGCCACGCATACCCGATTCTTCTGACGAGAAGGTCACAAAAACAACCGATCTTTTGAGCTTAACATTCGACAGCTTTATGGCATCGGCTATGGCTATAAGGGCTGCAACTCCCGACGCATTGTCATTTGCCCCCGGAAAAAATAGCATGTCGGTTTGATACCCGACATGGTCTAAGTGCGCACCAAGTATCACAAACTCATCTTTTAGCTTAGGGTCAGTTCCTTCCAGTATTCCCACCACGTTTGCCGTGGGTTTCTCAGGGTAATAATCTGCCTCTATATTTATAAATACTGATTTTTCGGTTTCGATTGAGTGGGGTGCCTTGTCTTTTACAATCTGATCGTAAAGCCAGTCCGGGTTATAGGGTAATGCTGTAAAGAGGGAATCTGTAACATGCTTGCTGATTTGTATCATGGGGAAATCGGGTAGGTGAGGAGTATCTCCACAGGCAATACTGCCATAAATCATGGTATTCGGGAAAACCTTGGGATCGGCAATAAAAATAACTGCCGTGGCACCCATCTCCTTCGCAATACGGGCTTTACCCCTTGGCGATGTATCGCCCCAGTTTTTGGCTTGGGGATTCCATGGTGGTGCCGATTTGTAAACCATCACTATTTTATTCTTTACATCAATGCTTCGGTAGTCGTTATACTCGTTGGTTTTAACTCCAAATCCGGCGAATACAATTTCACCGTTTATTTTGCCCGATCCGGTAAAGCCACGGCAAATAAAATCTTTACCGAGCAAAAATGGCACTACCGCTTTGCCATTATTGTCGAGCAGGTAAAGTTCAGCCCTATTTATAGTATTGACTTCATCGTTAAAGTACTGAAGCATACTTGGCTGGTTTACTGGTTGCAGGCCAGCATTTTTTAGCCTGGTTCCTACATACCGTGCAGCCTGATCGTACTCTATGGTTCCCGCTAATCGTCCCTTAAATTTTCCCGATGATAGATACCCAATGGTTTGGATTATATCTTCGGGTTTAATGGTGTTTAGGCCTATTTCTTTGCGATGCTGGGCGTTGATTAGTGCCGGACAGAGTATAATGAGTAGAGATAAGGTAGTTTTCACTTTATTCATCATCGTACTAATTTCATCAGCTAAAAATACTATTTCTAATTGTATCGGTAGGTTAAACTGAGTATTTTTGTGAAAACTCTTCGTTCGTATGGCCGATTTATTTAGTAACCCTCATTTCTACTCCTATGTGATTTTACCTGGGTTGATTTTTTTTGCACGTATTTGCGACGTGACCATTGGAACTCTTAGGATAATTTTTGTATCGAAGGGGCAAAGAAACATAGCGCCTATCCTCGGTTTTTTTGAAGTTTTTATTTGGATTGTGGCCATTAGCCAAATAATGGGAAACCTGAATAATATTGCATGTTACTTTGGCTATGCGGCTGGTTTTGCCACGGGCAACTATGTGGGCATGCTGGTAGAGGAAAGAATTGCAGTGGGAAACCTTTTGGTAAGGGTTATTACTACCAAGGAGGGGATGAAACTAGTTAAATTACTTAGTGTTAAAGGTTTTGGTGCAACATCGTTTAACGCAGAGGGTAGCACGGGCAGCGTAAATATTGTGTACTCCGTTGTTAATCGGAAAGACTTAGCGGAAATACAGACCATTCTATATGAGTTTGACCCTAGGTTGTTCTATACTATAGAGGATATTAGAAAAGTGAATGCCGGCATTTTTCCAAGCAATTTATCGGTTGGCATCTCTCCTTTTAAAAGGTGGAGAAAGGGGAAGTAGTGGATGAACATTAATATAAAATGTCCCCTTTATTTCATCTGACTTAGTACCATCCTATCAAAAATTTTATCCGGGACTATTTTCCTGGCAAACAGAATAAGTTTTGCACCTGAACC
>JBFXEO010000180.1:0-6051 GCA_050180015.1 Bacteroidales bacterium
GATCAATATTTCGGGTAAAACGCTAATACAAAATTCTTTTACTATTCCTGTTGAAAATATCCTTCATCAGCTTTGCAGGACTCTCGAAACGGTTGGTAAGCATCATCGCGGCAATGATGTATGGCTTGTAACCTGCTTCCAGGTATGTTTTTATGCGATAACGCTCGAAGGTTTCAGCGCTAACCTCACCCTGCGCACATGATTCACCTGAAATATCGGCGGGCAAGCAGTGCATGTAAAGAGCATCGGCGTTCCTAGTTCGCTTCCGCATTTGCTCGTTATATTCCCAATCCCTGTATTTGGCATTGTTGGCCAGGCAAACTTGCTCCAGCTCTTTTAACCCAGCCTTATCGCCACCCATTAGCAACTTGGTTCTTTGCTGCATTATATGGTAAGGTGCCCAGCTCTTTGGGTAAACAATATCGGCATCGTTCATGGCATCGGCCATGGAATGGCTAACATTGAACGAACCTCCGCTCTGCTTTGCATTGTTACGGGCAATATCTACAATCTCAGGAATTAAATCATATCCCTCGGGGTGTGCAAGTTCAACGTTCATTCCAAAACGTGTCATCAATGCAATAATACCCTGAGGGACAGAAAGTGGTTTGCCATAACTCGGGGAATAAGCCCAGCTCATCACAATTTTCTTTCCTTTCAGCGCATCAACGGAACCATACTCATTGATAAGATGAGCCAAATCGGCCATAGCCTGGGTTGGATGATCCTTATCGCACTGGAGGTTTACAATTCCCGGACGAACGGGCAATACACCCTTTGCAAAGCCATCGTCGAGAGCGGCACCAACCTGACGCATGTACTTATTGCCCTCGCCAAGGAACATGTCGTCGCGAATTCCAATAAAATCAGAAAGGAATGAAATCATGTTGGCCGTTTCGCGCACAGTTTCGCCGTGCGAAATTTGAGACTTTTCCTCGTCTAAATCCTGTACTGCCAAGCCTAAAAGGTTCGATGCGGATGCAAACGAGAAACGAGTACGGGTTGAATTATCCCTGAAGTTCGAAATTGCCAATCCAGTATCGAATACACGAGGTGAGATATTTTGCTTACGCATCTCCTTCAGGATAAATGCCACCTCAAGAACCATCTTTAAATCTGCATCGTTTTTTTCCCATGTTAGGAGAAAATCTTTACCATGTAATTTGGAATCAACCCTCTCTAATGCTTCTATTCTTTTCAGTAAGTCCATATATTTTTCTATTCGTTAAAGGTTAAACGTGAATGTGAAAAGTTAAAAGTGAAAAGAAAAAATGAAATCGAAATTAAATATTCCCTTTAACTTTTAACCCCTAACATTTAATTACATCGTATAGGCATACGCAGCGTAAAATGCCGATGCAATTACTAAATCTTCCACAGGTACTTTCTCATTTGGAGCATGGGCTAATACTTCGTTTCCCGGACCAAACCCGATGGTTGGGATTTTGTATGTTCCACAAGTCATGATGCCATTAGTTGAGAATGTCCACTTGTCAACCTTGGGTTTCTTAGCATACAAACCTTCAAACGCCTTAATTCCGGTAGTTATAACAGGATGACTTTTCTCCATTTTCCAGGTTGGATAGTATTTCTCCATACCGTAGGTTAACCCAGTATAGGCAGTTTCGGAGTAACTTAAAACTTCAACCTTCGCATTCATTCCCCTGATGAGTTCCTCAATTTCCTCAACAGCACTCTCCTTGGTTTCGCCCCAAGTTAAACGACGGTCGAGGTGAATACGCGCATAATCGGCTACAGCGCAAAGCGAAGGACTTCCACTAATGATTTCAGAAATGGTAACGCTGCCCTTGCCTAAAAACTCATCGTAAGCCAATCTTTCATTTAGCTTTTCTATCTCAAGGGCAACTTTCGATGCCATATAAATAGCATTTTTACCACGTTCAGGAGCCGATCCGTGCGACGAAACGCCGTTGAAATGAACATGCATTTCCATTCTTCCCCGGTGTCCACGGTAAATGTTTAGGTTTGTGGGTTCTGTGCTAATAACAAAGTCTGGTTTAATTTTATCCTCTTCAACAATATATTTCCAACATAAGCCATCGCAATCCTCCTCCATAACGCTGCCAACAACATATACAGTTAAATCGCGATCGAATCCCAATTCCTTGAGGATTTTGCCTGCCGTTACAGCGGCAGCGGGGCCTCCTTCCTGATCAACCGTACCACGGCCATGTACAAAACCATCCTTAATTTCACCACTTAGAGGATTAAACGTCCAGTTAGCCATATTCCCAAAATCAACGGTATCCATGTGCCCATCAATGGCAAGGATTCGTTTTCCATTACCAATTCGGCCAATAACATTGCCCAGACCATCAATCTTCACCTCATCGAAACCTGCCTCCTCCATTTGGCGTTTCAACTCCAGCTGTACCTCCTTTTCCTTTGTACTAACTGATTTTATTTTAACCAGCTTTGATAGGTTATTGGCTGTGTAATCGCGATATTTCTCGGATAGTTCCTTAATTTTCAGGTATATGTTATCCATAAGTTGCAATTTATTTTCTGTCAAAATTACCAGATTATTCTTATATTATAACATATCATAGTAGATATTTACATATATTTTTAGATAAAATAGAAAAATATAATATAAAAATAATAAATGATATGATATTGTTATACCACGGGGTTAAGTTTGTAATTTCGGGGATTACTATCAACTAAATATTGGCCTCTAAAATACTGGGGTAAATTAAAAAACAACATGTCGCATACCAAATTGTTAAATATATTTGCTCTCTATAAATCTTAAGAAGCTGGTACTTCACTTAAATTTTAAATATAATGATCTGGAAATTCATTCAGAAAAAGGTAGAACAGAACAACAAAATAATTTTAATAGTTGTTGCGGAATCGCAAGGTAGCAGCCCTGGCAAGGTTGGCTTTAAAATGGCCGTATCGTCCGATGGCGCAATCAACGGCTCCATTGGGGGTGGAGTAATGGAGTACCGGCTGGTTGAACTGGCCAGGGAGAACTTGCGGCATCCTGCCAATGCGCCATTTCTTAAAAGACAAGTCCACCAGCACGATGCCCCGGAGGATAAGTCGGGAATGGTTTGTTCCGGAGAACAAACCAATATTTTTATACCGGTTGGCATAGATAACCGCACAACCATAAACGGCATTATTAAAATGCTGAACGAAGGGGGAAATGGTATTCTGGTTGTAAACCGGGATGGTTTTAGGTTTGAAACAGCTAAAATAAGCCCCGATAAAGGGACTGCAACCTTTCTCCAAAATTCGGATGGATGGCAATACTCTGAATGCTTGGGGTTTAAGGAAACGGTTTACATTTTTGGTGCGGGGCATATCAGCCTGCCATTATCGCAAATACTTGGATTGCTCGATTTCAGGGTAGAGGTTTTTGATAACCGGAAAGAACTGTCAACCTTTGAAGCAAACACCTTTACACACCGTAAGCGTATTGTTGACTATAACGACGTTGGAAACCTTGTCCCCGAAGATGGTAATAGCTACGTTGTTATTATGACCTTCGGGCATAAGTTCGACGAAGTTGTACTTCGCCAATTTCTTCCTAAAAAATTGAAATACCTAGGAATGATTGGAAGTAAAAGTAAGGTTAAGACCATTTTCGGGGAGTTGATGAACGGGGGATTTACAAGGGATCAGGTTGAAAAGATTTGTTCTCCCATAGGGTTGTCAATCGGGAGTAACACCCCTGCCGAAATCGCCGTAAGCATAGCTGCAGAGATTATCCAAAAACGGTACTCGTAACCACTAATTCTAATGTTGTACGTAACTTATATTTGTCCAGCTTTTTGCTTCAGAGAAAATTGACAAATTAGCAGGCACAGGAATGTTACACGTGGCGGTCTTGGAATTTGTTCGAATTGCTAAATATACCAACATTAAGCAGGGGACAAACTTTTAACGGACATTTTGTACTACCCGCTATTTCTTGCCAAAAAGGGGAATTAAATCCGCCAAGCTGTTAATCTTGAAATACTTTCCATTCCGTACTTCCGGTTCATTCACATACTCATGCTGCCATGTTATGGGGTAAGGAACAAAAACGCCGTAGCCACCAAGATTGATCACAGGAATAATGTCGGATTTTATGGAGTTCCCGACCATTAAGAATTCTTCCGGCTTTATATCAAGCCTGTTCAGCAATTCCCTGTAGTTGTTTTCCTTTTTATCGCTCATAATTTCGATATGGTGAAAATAACCGGCAAGGTTCGATTTATGCAGCTTCCGTTCCTGATCCAGCAGATCGCCCTTTGTGGCAACAATCAGCTTATAGCTGGGTTTTAACTTTTCGAGTACAGCGTTAACATTGTCAATTAACCTCAGCGGCCTGTTTAGCTGTTCTTTCCCCAGGCTTATAATACCGTTCAGCGTTGACGCGGAAACCTTTCCTCCGGAAATTCTAATGGCCGTTTCGATTAATGACAGCGTAAATGCCTTAACACCATACCCGTAAAGTTCAAGGTTGTTGACCTCCGTTTTAAATAGCTCCCTGGTAAGTTCATCTTCCGGAAGGAAATCTTTGAGTAAATTACAGAACTCATGCTCCGTTTCGCGGTAAAATGGTTCATTATCCCATAGCGTGTCATCGGCATCGAATCCAATAACCTTTACCTTGCTAAACATGTCAACCCGAATTTTTAATTGCCAGTGTTACAAACCTGTAGGGTAAACGTAAAAAAAAGATGGATCATTTTATGCTATCCATCCTTTCCCTACCTGAAAATAAGCTTATCTTTCAACTACAAAATTTCTCGAAGATATTAAACTCTTCAACGTTGCAAGTCCGTTGCTGCTATTTTCAACGGTGTAACTTTTCCCGTTGGGTAGGTAAGCCAATGCGGTGCCATCGGGGTTTAATTTTACCAAATCGATGGACTGATTATCGCCCTCGTAACGCCAAGTTTGAGTTTCGGGGTTGTAAACTAAGGCACCGGCTTCGCCCTTGTTTTTCCCTTCCAGCTGGATAAAATCGAAACGGTTCTGTGTTGCGGTTACCAAATACTTAACGCCATCCTGCTCTATAACTTTTGTTTCCTTTTCGCCTTCATTCATCGAAACAGGGTTTGAGCCAGACCAGAATTCAATTGAATTGAGTATAAGGCCATCTACAAGTACGGCAATTGTGTAAACCTGAACTATGGCAAGTCCCAAAAAAACCAACTCGTTAACAAACTTATCATCTATATGCCTATTCCAGTTCAGCAGTTTGCCGGTAAGTTTAAATTTACCAATGCAGGATGTTTGAACAGTTCCAACTGCCAGCACCATTGCAATAGCCACAAATAGTTTAATTTTTTTCATGCTGATATTTTTTAAATTTTATTAGTCCAAATTTAGCAATAATTATATCAGACGGCACAATATCGCTCCCTATTTTAACATTACCCGGAACAAGCGTTAAAAGGTATCAAATAAAATAAGAACAATAATCAAGTAGTCAATCAATTATTCATAAAAACTATAGCTATGGTATAGTTTATGCCGAAAACTTCAACATTGTATGAATTATTTTTCTGATGAATTTCAGTGAGTTAAAAAAGTCAAAGGTTTTCAGCAGGTTATATAACTTAAGTTTCCTACATAGTCTTTACCGTGTGTTTTCTATTTGTAAATAGGGTAAATTAGGGTTAATATTGCTCTATAAAAATTTGTATCAACTTGTAATATTTCTACTATGAATTGTAGGGTAATTTTAACAGGCATAGCCCTGTGTATGGCAGTTCCGCTGCACGTAGATGCTCAGGTTCCACGGTGGGCCAATGAGAGCGCACGAAAAATGGAATACCCGGAAAGTGAATGGGTAATTGCCTTTGCCTCGGAACAGAATAGAGATAAGCAGGAACCCAACATTTTACAATCGAAAATGGCCGATCTGGCCACAGCAAACCTGGTTCAATCAATACAAACAACCATAACCTCCATTTCAACCTCAAATACAAAAGAAATGGACAGGAGTTTACACCAAACATTTCAGCATACCAGCACATCGGTGAGCAACCTTAAGGTGACAGGGCCTAAAGCTGAAATGATGTACGA
>JBFXEO010000181.1:0-5948 GCA_050180015.1 Bacteroidales bacterium
GATAGGACGCATGGCTGAAATGGACAATGGGCTACGGCGTTTCACAGTGATGCCATCGCCTGCACGCATCCAACCTCCAAGCAATTGGTCAATGTATGTTGGATCGCATGGCGACCAAGGCTCTTTATTTTCTAATTCTTTTTTTGCATTCACATTATAATTGAATGTAATGGGTGCCATTTGAACATTCAAATTCGATGTGAGTGCATCGAGGATAGAACGTTTTACCTGTTGACCACTTGAATAAGCAACAACCCGGTTAAACTGAGGATCGAAATAGGTTTTCTGACCATCTTGTACACAAAACACGGTATGTGCCGCGTGTTTTAGTGCTCTTAAATAAATGTAAGGGTTCATAATTATTCGTTTTTAAGATTTTTTATTTACAACTGCATATTGAAAGCGAATCAGGGTAAGAAAATAAGGAACATTATCAATTGGCATGGTATGAATTAATGTTGCAATTTCAGCCAATTGTTCAGTATCGGGACTTTCCTTGACAATTTCGGTTAAAGACTCGATAAATTGCTTCTTGGTTACCGATGCCAGAAGATTAGCAACTTCCTGGCTTTTCACTTTTCTCGCATTTTTGTCACTCAAAGAGTAACTATTGAGGGTTGTCGCAATTTGTTGCGCTTTTTCCCATAATTGTTCATTGTTCAACATAGCTAATAACCAAATTTGATATGTATTATAATCGATTGTTTTTTCTTCATCTGTTGGATTGTATTTAGGAATTACCCCTTTATCAAAGCAATCTCTAAAACCTTTAGGTTCGAGGGCGGTTACACCGATAGACCCCATTTGACAGGCTTTGGTGAAGCCCATTGCAGTTCCAAATAATTGCTCAACTTGTTCCCGTTTGGTTGTGCCGAAATATTTGGCATAGAGTTCAAAGGGTTGCCGAATGCGAGGTAATTCAAACGGGACAAACCCCACAGTAATATTCATTTGCCCAAGGCTATATACATAAGCAATCAAAGATGTTTCGGAATGGTTCCGTGCAATACCAATGAGCACTTTTGTCCACGATTGCGTTTCGACTTCCATGCCACCATCTTTCATCATTCCAAAAGGATTGAAGGATGCGGTAGGGTCTGAAGCATCAAACGCATATTTATCGTATCGATGTGCAATCCATTGCCCATTCCAAGTATTAATCTGATTTCCTCTCAGACTAGGTGTTTTATTTAAATAATCACGATAAAACTGCCATCCATCGAACAGATCAAGCAAAATTTGCTTATTGCTGAACAGGAGCGATAGTCCGCTCTGTACCCCAATTCCTAAACCGCTTCCAATCCATGACAAATAAATGTCTTCGGTTTTTATAGGTAAGTCGAGATTGGTAACTTGCCCAGAAGTTGTAGCCGTTAAATCCAACGTTGGAAACCCAATAGCAATACTTGCATCGGCCGGCCCTGCATCAATTTTTTCAATTGTTTTTATAAAGCGATCGCTTCTTTTTTCAACCGTTTCATAGGGTATCTGCCCATTTCTCATTTTATCCCAACTTATCTTGGGGTTTTCTAACGGAGAGTTTCCAGCAGACATCATGTACTTGTTGTGATTGAAGAATAACTCATAGTATTTTTCTACAAAGAATTCTTTTGCGGTAAAATTGCTCTTAAACTTTTCGTTGTAAGCATCAAGAAAGATTCTTCCAATATTTGCTGCTATCATCTTTTTCAGTTTTAAAGAAATCGTTGTGTAACATCGTAAAATTCAGGCTTGGCATATTCAACTAAAAATCCCAATTCACCTTTATAAGCTTTCGAAGGAATAATAAATGGCTTCGAACCAACGGTCGATTTATCCAAATTGCGGGAAACTACCGACCGATAAGAAACCGGAATTTCAAGTTTGGCTTGCTCTTCATAAGAAATTGATTCATATAATTCCCTGTCTGATTCTTCAATGCAGGTAACCGAGTCGATATCTAAAGCTTCCAGCAAAGCCGATTTAGAGTTGTGCCATAGTTCCTTGATTTTCCATTTTCCATCTTTGAACACTGCATTCAAATCAATGTCAACAAATTCAATGGAAGGATAAACCTTGTCGATTAATCGTTGTGCATCCGTCTCTTTCATCAAATCGTTGCTGGGCAAAGCATCGTAAGTTCGTTGTAATACCTCTAAGCCATAAGGCATAGCATCTGCTTTCTCTGTTGGTGGTGCCAATACATAAATGGGTTTGTAATGACCGATGGTTTCTTTTGAACGCTTGCGGTTGATTCGCCCAAAACGTTGAATCAACGCATCGATAGGAGCACATTCGGTAATCATCAAATCAAAACTTATGTCCAAACTCACCTCAACAACCTGAGTTGAAACGACCAAACAAGTTTCGGTGTTATTATTGTAAACGTTTCGCAGATCGGATTCTAACTTACTGCGGGTTCCTCGTTTAAAACGGCTATGCACCAACATTTTTTCAATGTGTGGGTACTTTTCTGAAAGATCGCTAAACAAGGATTGAGCCCGCTTCACCTGATTGCAAACCACCAGCACTTTTTGATTCTGCTGAATAGCTTCATCTAAAATGCAACTTAATGATTCCATACAATCGGCCTTATGTATAATATGCCGGTTAAAGGTTTCAAGTATTTCATCAGACAACTTCACTTCGTAAATGCAGCCTTGTCCGCCCAGAATATCAACCAATCGATTGTATAAAGCCGTTGGCATTGTTGCCGTCCCGATATGTACCCGACAATCAAAATTGCAAAGAATTTCAACAACCTTCAATACAATGGCCTGTGTTGTTTCGGAATAGGTGTGTATTTCATCCAATATAATGTCGCACCCTTTCAAATCAGCAATCAAGGTTTCGTACCCTTTGGTGCCAAATACCAACGAGGCTAGTTGATGCGGTGTAAGCACTTTTACCGATGCTCCAATATGGCGCTGAAGTATCTTTTCTTCAATCTTCCCATTTTCCAACTTAATACTTGAAGAAGCGTGTAGTAAGCGAACTTCGGCATCGGTATTTTTCAAATCGCCTTTAATCCGTTCGTACATGGCATTGATAGACGCTTGAAATGGTAAGGTATAAAACACACGTCCTTTACAGCGACGAATCAAAAAGTCGGTTTTTCCTGCTCCGGTTGGAGCTGTGACCAAGGTGTGTTTGCGTCTATCATCAGTTTGAATCAATGATAACGGATATAACTCACTTTTCCGGGAATGGTAATAGTTCAAATCGGGCACAATAAAAAGTCTCCGCGCCAATGGTCTTACATAGCCGCTCATAGCCGATGCTAAATGGTCAGCGGCCATCAGAACGCCTTTCCATACAGAATATCCATACGATTTTGATGCACAATAATCAACCACTTCGTAGAAATTTTCTTTGGCTTGCTCAACTGAAATTGTCTTTGTAGCAAATCCAAACTGTTCCAAAATAGAAAGTGCATCTTTGCTCCAAATCTCAAAACCTTTTATGTGCTTTTCAAAACAGTCAGGTTCATTTTCATTTAAATCGAGCAATCCCTTTCCTCCGGCATCGTGATAAACTGATTTGTGGTGAGCTACGATCATATCGATGATGGGATATTTTTCTTCCTCTTCAAGAAGTGAAATAAAGAATAGGGATGCCAATTCGTGTCGAAAAACGAATCCCGGTGGCCGTTGAAAGTTTTTCTTCAATGTTTGTTGGAACAGAGAACTTGCCTTGCCAATATCGTGAAGTATGGCACCTCGCCTTGCTATTGAAACATCCAAACTAAGATTATTAGCCACCCTTTCAGCAAGAAGGGCAACTTCAGTTAAATGCCGCACTAGTGTAATGCGACCATTTTCTTCTCCTTTGGCCAATATGTGATCGAACTTATCCATCACATTCCTGAAACTGGTTTACCCGTAATTTCTAACCAACCGTACATGGGTTCTGCTTCATCAAAACGATTAAAGCCAACCAAAAACGCCTCTGCATTCTCCCCAAAACGCAATTCAAACCCTGTCAACTGATCGAATTCGGAATATTTCATTTGCAACACCTCCGATTCAGGAAATAAAACATCCTCATTGCGACACAGGCAAATGTGTTGCTTTGCACTTTTTATAGCATCTTCCTCTGTTTCGAATGCTAAATATAGAGTTGGATTAATCATTACGCCACGTTCAAGAATCGATTGATTGCGAACCAGTATTTTTACTTGTGTTTTCTTTTCCCAACCCCGCGTTTGGGTTTGCTCTTGTTGTACACTAATTGATGTGTATGTTAGTTTGTGCCGGACAATAGAACTTACCTCTAACTTTTGTCTTATTCCCTCAACAATTGAAGGTGTCAGAAACTGTTGGCTAAACGTTTCACTGTCTCTTACGGCCGTCCAGGGTTTAATAAACCCAAACGGGCCTGAATATTTTACGACGTATAACATAACAATACCTTAATTTTTAAACCTGACAGGTTTTGAAAAACCTGTCAGGTTTGGTTGTTTATTTAATTGCACCAAAACCAATACCCGTTGAATTGCCTAAGCCTACATTCCAGGCAAATAATTTGGTTTCGGGCTTCCCTTTTATAATTACAGGGCACCAGCTCGTAATATTACTTATTGCGTTGTATTTCACTCTCTTTCTCCCCGCACCTATATAGTTTAAATCAAATTGAATATCCAACGATGAATCATCCAATCCTACCAGCTTCATCCTGGTATTTAGCGTTTCTTTCAAGTATTCACCAGCTTGTAGATTGTTATACAGGATATGTTCTATGCTATTATTGATTCTTCGCTTAATTAAAATAGGGCTTCCAACTTGAAAATAATTTTGGCCCGTAAAATCAGGGTTATCTTCAATAAATATTTCATTAACACTTAACCCATAAAACATTAGAGGATCTTTTTGTACTCCGGCAATTAACTTCTTAAGTAAATCGTTGTCATATGCACTAAAAAAGAATGTAGTGTTATTCCTAAAAATCAAACCATCCTTGTTTTTTTCTCCGCCGCCTAGCCGCGAAAACGAAAACAACGACACTTTGCCATGTACATTATTCCAACCAAGCCATTTATGAATTGTTCCCACCAAGAGTGATTGATGATCAAAAGGGATTACCCTATTATCGCTTTTTAACCTAAAATGTATTCTCATGCTATTATTCTTTTTGGTTTACATTGTTTTATAATCTGCGCCAGCAAACGGGTTGCCGGTTGGCCTGGTCAGCCATTCGTAGCCAATTTTTGTAGGTTTCTTTCATGTTCAGCCCGTTTTCTTACCCAAAAGAATTTCATAAACCCGCCGGATATGTTTTCCTGCCGTGAAATTTTTTTTTCCTGCTGTGGAAATTGGATTTTTCACGTTAGAAAATTGGATTTTCCTGCTGTGGAAAAAAAATTTCCACAGCAGGAAAGCTAAAAGCTACGCCTTAAGGAATTTTAATCCGCTAAGCATGTCCTTAATCCGGCTACCCGGCGTAAAAATGACACTGGCACCCTTAATAGCCGAAGCGGTTACCTCATCGCTGGTGGCCTTACCCTCGGAGCTAATGGTTGGACGAAGGCTCCCCAGCTCCCCCAGGCGGACAATGGAGCCCTTTGAAAGGTTGTCCACCGAAACATCAACCAGGGCATACAGCACCGCCCGGATATCGGCACCGCTCACCGTACATATCTTTTCTATTGACTTGGTGAGGTCCTCAAGGGTCATCTCTCCCTCCAGTACAGGCGATGCATAAAATTTTTTAACTCCGCCCCCGGCGACTCCGGGCTGGCCTTTTTCAATAACTTTAAATTTAACTGCCATTGTTTTATATATTTAAGGTTAATAATAGCCGGAAAATACTATGCAACCTACCCGGCATTAGGTTAATTCGATTTTTCATTCGCTACCTCCACACAGCCAAAACCCATGCTGTTTTTTTCGCCAAATCCGGAAGAGTACCCTACCCGCAATAGCTCCGGTGCCAGCTTAATTTTAAAACGGTAAGCATATCCTATCACCCTG
>JBFXEO010000182.1:0-5936 GCA_050180015.1 Bacteroidales bacterium
ACAGGGCCGTTAAGCCCGCCAGCGCCGATGGTACTGCGTCACAGCGGGAGAGTAGGCCGCCGCCCCACCTCCGCCCCGCGGGATAACCCCCGCGGGGCTTTTTTTGTTGGGTAGCGCTGATGTTTTTTAACACATAGTATTTTATACAGTTAAAAAAATGAAGCTTTTAATGAGATGAACTGCTCTTTTCTATCGTCTGTGTTAGGACATGGGAAATGTTGTCAATTTTTATATTGACCTCATATTAAGGCAATAAGTAAAGGTGGTTCAATTGAACCACCTTTGCCCTGCTTTTAACCTAAACCTAAATCAATGAAAAAACTGAAGACTTTGTATCACTTGAGTTGCCGCCAACAAATACGGTGAATGCACCTTTCTCGAATCCAAATGTCATGTTGGCCCTGTAAAACATTAAATCGTCAATGGAAACTTTGAAAGTTACACTTTTAGTTTCGCCGGCTTTTATGTGAGCCTTTTGAACTCCTTTAAGGAGTTTTACCGGAGGTGCTACGCTTGCCGCATTATCGTGCAGGTATAGCTGTACGGTTTCAGACCCATCGTACTTTCCTGTATTGGTAATTTTTATTGAAACGGTGAGCGTATCGGTGGGTGTGATGCTTGTTGAACTGAGTTCAACATCGCTGTAGTTGAAGGTGGTGTAGCTAAGCCCATAGCCGAAAGGGTAAAGCGGAGTATTACTTTCGTCAAGGTATTTGGAGGTGTACTTATTGTTTGGATCGATGGGGCGGCCAGTATTCCGCATGGAGTAGTATATGGGAATTTGCCCTTCGGATCGCGGAAAGGTGATAGGAAGTTTGCCGGATGGGTTGTAATCACCGAAAAGAACATCTGCAATGGCATTTCCGGCTTGGGTTCCTAAAAACCATGTTTCCAGAATGGCCGGAATATTTTTACTGATCCAGCCAATGGTTAGCGGACGACCATTCATCAGTACAACAACGATTGGTTTGCCTGTTTGATATAGCCGTTCTGCCAGCTGTTGCTGAACGCCGGGTAGGCTGATATGGGCTCTGCTGGCTGCTTCGCCCGACATCCAAGTTGCTTCGCCAATTGCCAAGACAACAACATCGGCCTGCCTTGCAATATTTACGGCCTGATTGAATAGGTTTGTGGAGTCGTCGTTTATGTTACACCCCTTGCTATACATAATTTTTGCCGATGGAATTTTACTTTTTATTCCTTCGAGCAGCGTGATGGATTGCGACCAATCGCCTGCCGCAGACCAGCTGCCAATCATGTTTTGTTTGCTATTGGCCAATGGTCCAATCACTGCAATGGATTTGATGTATTTGTCCAGCGGAAGCAGTTTATTTTGATTTTTTAACAGGACAATAGATTTACGCGCCACATCCCTTGCTACTTCCTGATTGGTAACGCTCATAAGTTCATCCTTCTCACGTTGTGGAGAGCAGTAACGGAAAGGATCGTCGAACAGCCCAAGCATGAATTTTACGCGTAGTACCCTGCGAACAGCATCGTTTAGCTGAGTACCGGATATTTTATTCTGGTTGTATAGCTTGATGATAGATTGCTGGTAGAATCCCGATTGCATATCCATATCCACCCCGGCATTGAATGATTGTAGCGCAGCATCCAGGGTATCGGCAGCAACGCCATGGTAAAGCAATTCCATGATAGCGGTGTAGTCCGTAACGACAAAACCCTTAAATCCCCACTCGTTGCGGAGTATTTGAGTTAGCAGGAACGAATTGGATGTGACCGGAATGCCATTCAAATCGTTGAACGAGGTCATCACGGTTTCGGCCCCCGCATCGATGGCTGCCCTGTAGGGTGGAAGGTAAATCTCGCGTAATGTACGTTCACTCATATCAACGCTGTGGTAATCTCTTCCGGCCTGGGCACCGCCATAGGCGGCAAAGTGTTTTACGCATGCTACCAACGTGGTGGAATCGCCGAGATTATCACCCTGAAACCCTTTGACCCTGGCCTGAGCCATAAGCGATCCCAGGTAGGGATCTTCACCGGAGCTTTCCATAATCCTGCCCCATCGCGGATCACGTGCAATGTCGCACATGGGGGCAAATGTCCAATGTAAACCCTGGGCAGTGGCCTCCCTTGCCGCTACTCTAGCCGATTTTTCCACTAAACCGGTATCCCAGCTTGATGCTTCGGCTATCGGGATGGGGAATATGGTTTTATGGCCATGTATAACGTCGTACCCGAAAATTAGCGGAATCCTGAGCCGCGAATTAGAAATGGCCATTTCCTGTAGCTTTCGGGTATATTCGGCACCATAAGCGTTGAAAATTGCGCCAACCCTTCCTTTCTTGATGTCATCCTCGTATTCCTTGCGGATGTACGCTCCAGTTTGATCCATATCGCTGGTGTATAGCGTAAGTTGGCCAATCTTTTCTTCCAGCGTCATTAGGGCCAGAACGGAATCAACCTTACTATCGATGACGCTGCCATAACCTGTTTTCTTTTTAGTGCAACCCGGGGCGATGAGGGTTGCAAGGGCTAACACCATTATACCATTTAATAACCTTTGCGATGCCATTTCGTTCAATTATCAATTTACTATTTACTATAGCTGAAACCCAGAAGGGTAAGTGCATTTTGAGCCTCGGGTGCCGACATGAATAAATTCCAGCATAACCCTGTGCGGTGGTTCTCTATCATTATAACAATAGGGCCCTGATCTATGGCCAAGTAAGAGCTGGCCCACCAGCCCTCATTGGGGTTAAAAGCATCGTAGAAACCGTACTCGCCCCATAACCGGTCACCTAAAGTGTAGTAAAAGAACCGTATGGCCTGCATTGAATATTCCGGAGTGTATGGGATGGAAGATATTGCAGCGGTGGGAGCAATAACGCCCAAATCATTTGTTGGTGAATGGGCCGAGTATCCATTTTGGTTATCGCTTGCTGTTAGTCCCCAGCAATTGTTGCTGTACAAAATGTATCCCTTGGGGTTACTGATGCAGT
The DNA here is from genome assembly GCA_050180015.1 of Bacteroidales bacterium. Lineage (GTDB taxonomy): Bacteria > Bacteroidota > Bacteroidia > Bacteroidales > Tenuifilaceae > JBFXEO01. The sequence continues at coordinate 2,967 of JBFXEO010000182.1, forward strand.
GTTGCCTATTAATTAGTGTATGGTTGGTATTTTGCTGCCAGTAATTGGCGTACTGGTCGGTTAAGTTATTCGGATTTAAGCCCAGGAAAGAGTAGTGCGCAAAGAAAAGCGGCCCGCCGTAGCTGTAGCCTAGCGGAAGTGTAATTCCGTAATACGAATTACCATTAATAATGGCTCCCGATTTGGCCCAGCCGTTGTGGTAAACCTGGGCGTCAATTGGATGTGTAGCAGAACCTGCCGCCATAACATAGGTTATCAGGGCCTCGTTGTAGCCTGTAACTGGCATGTTCATAGCCCAACCCACATTCGGAGACCAGTGCCAGTAGAGCGCATCCTCAGCCCCGTCCTTTGTGTACCATTGCCACTCTATTCCATCGAGGAGAGTGTTTATTTTATCTATAATGTTTTGCTCGTTGCTATTCCCCGGGTTAAGGTATTGGCGTACGCATAGTAAACCGGCAGCCATATACGAGGTTTCAACCAAATCGCCGCCATCGTCGTTTGTGCTGAACGGTATAACTTTACCCGTGGAGCCATTTAGCCAGTGCGGCCATGCGCCGTGGAACCTATCGGCGGAGGTTAAAAAGTTTACAATCTTTCCGATTCTTTCAGTCCCTTCGGTTCGGGTAATAAAACCCCGCTCAATGCCTACCGGAATTGACATCAGGCCGAACCCGCTGCCCCCGGTGGTAACAATATCGCCCGATGTATTCCGCTCACGGGCAAGCCCACTTGTTGGATGGGCAAAATCCCAGAAATATTTAAATGTTTGCTGCTGGATTAGCGTAAGTAATTCGTCGTCGCTGATTCGTGGAAATTTATCGGAGCTGTCCAATTCACTGTAGAACTGGAAATTTAATCCATTGAAAGATTCCCCATTCTTACCCTTTATGCTGTTCGATAGAATTAAGGTATGGAGGCTTAATTGCTGATATGGATTACCTGGTTGGATGCTAACTGTTGATTCGTTTGAAATGCTGTAGGTTAAGCTGTAGAGTTGCCCCAGGGAGTTAATTAGCTTTACGTTTGATTGGTTTATATCACCGGGGTTAACCGGGCTGCTGAACGTTACGGTTACAGGCGCGTTTAGGTCAATGTTTTGGGGTTTTTGCACCGGAGAGTATGCCTTGCCCGAAATTTGGATACTTTGTACCCCGATAGTGGAATTAAGCGTGGTAAACTTTACGGTTAAGCCTGTAAATTCACCTCCGTTTATTCCTTTAATATCTTTGCCGATGTTGATGTAGTAGTCCTGATTGTAGTTTAGCTTACTTGCTGGTTTTAGTTCAATTATTCTTTTTGAATTATTGGATGTGTATGCCGACGAGTAGTCAACAGGAATATTATTTTCCGAGAGTGTTACATATTTTTCGAAATCTGAAAGGCCAACATCTGAATTGAAATAAAACAGAATGCTAGAGTCAGTGTAAATATTTGTGTTCATGGAAGGATCCAACAGGTACAGCTCAAGTGTAGATCCTACTGTTACTTTCAGCAATTTGAGGTTTGACGTAGAGTCATCCTCTGAACAGGAGAAAACAGAAAGAACAGAAAGAAGCACAATAACTATATACTTTCCAAATGGTTTAAAATATCGATGGTTAGTCAATGGCATGTAAATAGTGTTTATTGATAGTAGCGCAATACCATGTTAGTTACTACGTATTTCGATTAAAACGATGGGGCTGCCCCATTTATGGGGCGTGTAGAGGCAGCCTCATCATCAGAATAGTAAATTATGGTTTTTCAGATTTGTACATTAAATCAACCTCCTGTGCTGTAAGGGTTTTGTGGAATATTCTTACATCGTCAAGTAACCCCTTGAAGTGGCTTGCATCGGGGAAATCGTAACCACCCCATGATTCTGCATCCCACATGGTACCGGCCCTGGATTGAATAAACCCGAAAGCAAGCTCATTAACCACATCTGGTTCAACACCACCATACTTTAGGCCAACAACAGTTCTCTTAGCGTCGTCATCGGGCCAAAGGTCGAAATCAAAACTCTTCATTTTTTCACCGTTGTAGTAAAGGATTCCCTGACGATCGGCACCGTTAAATGTGTATATAACCTGTAACCAGCTATCTTTAAGGAGGGCTATCATTTGGTCGTCAGTCAGTACCTTTGCGTAATCCCAACCTTTCCAGCCACCCGTGTTGAGATCGGTTGCATTGCTGGGGAACCACATGTCCTCCGATGCCGTGGTGCCATCCTCTTTCTCGTATTGAATGGCAAATTTTGCCTCCTTGTAGCTGCCATTTATTTCAAACTGGATACCGTAGAATGCACCTAACCCAAGAACAAAATGGCCGTGAGTAATGTCGGCAGAGTTTGTTTTAACCCAGAAGCTGATTGTAAAATCGTGGGTGTTTATAAGTTCGTCGGCATTGGGAACTTCAATTATACTTGTTGTCCCGTTGAATGAGGCCGCTTTTCCTGCTGCAGTACTGCGTGAACTGGCATAGGTAATATCCACAATACCATTGGCACTTGCATTGTAAGTTCCAATATCATCGTTGGCGTTATCTTCAAATCCCCAGTGTGCAATTTGACCGGCAGGGACAAATGTTCCCACTGTGGTAAAGGAGCGGTTGAAAGGAACCAGTACATCGTTTGATGTTGCCTTTACTGTGTTAAAGTAAATAGCATAGGTAATACCTCCACCTAACCCGGCAGGCGTAATGGTTACAACTTTTTTATTTACGGTTACAGCTACATCGATGTTTGCATTGTCGTACATCTGGGTTAATGCAATGTTAAGCGATGTTTCATCAACTTCTTTAGAGAAGGTTGCGGTTATTATAGCATCGGTGGGAATGTCAACGGCCCCGGTGGCTCCATTTAAGTCAACAGTTCCCGATGTGAGTGAAACCAGCTTAAATTGAGTTTCATCGTCATCGCTACAACTTGTAAGAATTCCTAATGAGGCTATTGCTAGTAACCCCACGGATAACTTAATTAGTTTTCTC
>JBFXEO010000183.1:0-5931 GCA_050180015.1 Bacteroidales bacterium
GCTTTATGATGCCTACCCGAGTGTAGTGCGTTTTACCATTGGAATCAATCGATTTCTCGAGCACTTCGTTCCTTGAGTTGATATTTACTCCCTATTTCATCCCGATTGGTGATAAAACGGTTTTATCACTAACGCTATAGATGGGCGATTTTACCCTAAACGGCTCAAACTTTCGTTGGAGCTGAACGATGTTCTCGTCAAGCGCACGGGCACATACTTTACGGATTACCTCCTCATTTGATTTTGTACCGCGCAGAACGGTTTTGCTACTCTTAACGGTGTACTTTCCAACGTATTTCAGCGAAAAGATGTTAGCATCGTTCTCGTATGCTAACTTTTTATCGTTGTTCGACTCGCTGATCCCAAAGTAGTATTTTTCGTAGAAAACCGAAGCGCATGCTGGATTCCAATCCAAACAATATAGGTATGAAGTTATGGTAACTGTAAAGCCGGCAATTAGGTCGGCTACGTCAGATCCCGAATTTGCTAACGAGGAGATAGAGGTGCTAATATCCTGCGTATTTCCCGAGGAAACACCGCCAACCGCATCGGCTACATCCCCTATTATACTTAGCCACGATGACGTTTTTTGGGCACGCTTTCCCTTATCGATGTACTGTATATCGTTGACGATTACAAACGTGTTGCCGATAAGCTCTTCGCCGGCATCAGAGAGTAGCGAAAGCCCCCTGACCGTTTGCTTGGCCACGTTGTAATCCATAGTTGAGGCATCATAAAATCCCCGCTGTGCAATCAGGTCGGTATTAAATGTACCAGACTCCTTATTCCTGCTAAACCATTTTGATACCAAGCGCTTTGATACGTGGCTGCGGTTTAAAAGCATATCGATGTTCCCTTTCTGATCTTTTGAATCATCGGAAGGAAAAGATCGTATCGAAAGGTTGTGGTTGTTATACTTATCGGAGACAGGGATGTTTAAAAACTCTTGCTGAATTTCTTTCCCGAACTTATAGCCGGGGTGAGATAGAACCAGCGAATATATAGAGTTCCTATGGTACTTGGTGATAAGAGAATCTATTCGTTTGGTTTGCGCTATTCCGTATATCGGAGTAAATATCGCTATAGCAATTGTAGCGATACAAATAGAAGCATAACCTGCTATCCTAGTAATCCCACTTTTCATTATTGTAAGCCTCATAGCTGATACTGTTAAATCGATTGTTTAAAATATTCTTGTTTACTTTTTCCCCGGTAAGAAAGTAGGTGGCGCATGCAGCGATGTAGTAGCGCTGCTTTTCTGTTACGAAGCCGTCGAGCCTCCCTACGCTATCAACGTTATAGGCAATGGAAAGCATTGGTTTGTTGGTAAATAGTTCCAACTGCTCCTTTGAAATGCCGCTACGAACGTAGTAGTAGTCCCAATGAATATTATATTGAGACATATCATACTCTTTTCTATCAAAAAAGAAACTTGTTGGTACGGTTAGTTCTAAACCATCCTTAAAGGTGAACGTTGTGCTTAAAATTTTTTTAGGGTCAAAGTCGGACATTTGCCAAGCGGAGTAGGTAAGAAAAATGTAGTATAACCCTTCAATTTTTTGGAACGAAAGGCTAAAGGCAGAGGTGTACATCTCCTTTTTGGTCGCTAAATACTCCGGGGTGTAGGTAATTATCTTCTCAGAGCCCGACATTTTCTCCGTATTAATTTTGTATTGTGCTATTGCCTTGTTGGTAAAGCATATACCGAGGATAAACGTTAATGCATAGTATCGTTTTTTGTTCATTGATAATTGTTTGATAGGTATTATCCCTACTCGTTTGGCTTTTCTGGTTCCGCCCCGTTTTTTGGAATGGTTATCGGCTCCATTTTTGATTTGCCTAAAAAAGTATGGCAACAAATTCGCTATCGTTGAGCATAAATATTTTCTTCTGAAAGAATAATTATTGTAAGGTGAATGCCTTATCTTTAAAAGTAAAATACATAGACTTACCTCCGTTTCCTCCTGTTTTTATAAAATTGACTGTACCCGTTAAGGTGCCTGATGTAGTGGTTATAAAAGAAAGAGTAAGATCAAATGACGCATCGTAATATGTATAATTACTAAGTATTGTACTTTTTTCTGAGTAATTACAAGTAAACGACGCCGTCTTTAAATCAGATCTTTTATAAGTATATCTTGGCGTTTTTGTTACTTCAGTTGTAATTCCATACTCGGTACCTTCTGGAATCTTGCAAGTTCCATTAGATGTAAATTCTGAAACATCATATGATCCACCATTAAACAAAAGTTGTTTCCCTACTATATTTTTAGGAGCAATGCTATCCTCTGATGCATCATCTTTTTTACATCCAGCAAGTGCTATTACAAAAAGACTAAACACCAAAATATTAAAAATCACTTTTCTCATAACCTTTGTACTATCTGATAACTTTCCCTACTCGTTTGGCTTTTCGGTTCCGCCCCGTTTTTGGAATGGTTTCTGGTCTCCATTATTTTAATTGAAGAATAAAAGTAAAAAGCAATTTAGAATGCTGCAACAGCCTATATCTCTAAAAGTCACTGAACTATGTAATGTCGGTGCTGAACCTATAAAATTCGTGACTGAATGGCCAAAATTCATGGTTGGTCTATCCGACGCTTCCATGTCCTTACGGACGATGGGAGGTCTGCCTAACCGATGGTGGGTTCGGAGAGAGTAGCAACCTGCCTGCGTTTGAGGAACCGGGCAGCGTTTTGGTTGGTTTACCCCTGTCAGGGTTACAAGCCCCTGACAGGGGTGGATATGCCCTTACGGGCGGTGAAAGGTTGGGGTATAAACGAAAGCAACCCGAGAGCGCTCAAAGAGCCTGTCGGAGTTGCGGGTTATAAAAACGCCGTCGGGGCTCCAAACCCTGACGGCGTTTGTGCAAAAATACTATAGACTTTACATAAAAACGGATCACATCAAGCGGAACCGCTCCTGCAGCTGCCCTATAAATTTACTATTGGCGGTAAGTCCCTTTACATGACCGAAGGGCGGGAAAAGGATACACTCCTTACCCTTTATCACGGACAGGTATGATATGTTTATAATCTGATCGCGGTTAATTTGCACAAACAAGTCGGAGTAAGCAAGGATGTTGCACGCAGTGGTGCTCCGCTTAAGGTGCAACTCGGTTAAATCCGAAAGCACAACGGCCCAGCGCTTCTTATCGTTCAAATACCTAAAGTAACCCATCTGTTCAATATGCAGTATCCGAAATCCGTCGATGGTTGTAACCATCAACACCGACGTGGATGGAAACAACCGGTTCATTTCATCGTTAAAGAATGTGCTGGACTTATCCTTTTTCAGAAAGTTGAAAAAACGTTCCATTACCAGGGCAATCTCTTTCTGTTCAAAAGGTTTAAGTATATAATCGAATGCCGAATTGCGTAAAGCCTCAAGTAGGTACTTATCGTAAGCGGTATAAAATACCACCTGCATATTCCAATTGACAGAAGCCTTTAGATTCCTTAACAATTCAATGCCATTCATATCGGGAAGTTCAACATCCAGGAACACCAGCATTGGCTTATATTCCAGGATTAACGCTTCCCCTTGTTGTGCGGTTTTTGCAACACCTGCAATACTTATATTTTGATATGCTGCTAATGTATCATTAAGCGGTTTAACACTTAATGGGTCGTCATCGACAATTACAATGTTTATTTCCTGAGCCATGATAAAAGCAGTGAATAGTTGGAATATACCATATAGAGTAGCTTTTTATCCATTTTATTACAACTCGTACGAATAGTTTTGTGGAATATAAATCGACACATGTGTTCCACCCGAAGAACTGTCGTTGGCAGAAATGGTAAAGGCTATCTTCTCCTGATTGCAAGCATTTAGCAGTTCAATGGTTTGGTATATCACTTTAAGCCCAGTCCCGGTTCCTTTCCGTTCTACTGGAGGCTGCGTAAATCCGCTACCGTTATCCACAACCATAATTAAAATACCTTTCGGTTGCTTATTAACAACAATTTGCAAAATCTTTTCTCCATCCCTCCCGCGTAGCGCATGTTTAATGGCGTTTTCTACGGGTATCTGAACTATCATTGAGGGTAACATACAAGTATTGTAATCGATATCCTCGCCCATTTCCCACTTCAGGAAGAAATCATCACCCAAACTTCTTCGTTCTACATCAATATACGTTTTAACAAAATCCAACTCCTTGCCAAGCGGTACACAAAGGCTTTCCGTTACCTCTAAGCTTTGACGCAGTAGCTTTACCAAACCTTGAAGTTCGAATCTTTCGCCATCGCTATTCTCCGCTATCACCTCATGGTTAAGAACATTGAACACAAAATGGGGTGATATTCTATTTCGGGTATTTAACATCTTTAGTTGGGTGATATACGCCATCTGCCTCTGGAATAGTACCTGTTGCTTGCGTTTACGTGATGTATAAGTAAAAAACCCGATAAGTAGTATTGACCCTACAGTGAATGAACTCAATAGAATGATTTTCTGGTTTCTATCTTCCTGATGGCGAATCTGCAATTTTTGTAATTCGTTTTGCTGGTTTAACTTATCTATTTCAACCTGTTTTTTTTCAGCTTGGTACTGTACTTCAAGCTTATTTAACTGTTCGCTACTTTCTTTACTGTATATAGTATCGTTTGCTTGTTTAAAAAGTATATAATAATCCAATGCTTTTTTATAATCGGCCGTACTGCCATAGATGGACGAAAGTAGAGAATATGCTGCCCTTTGGAGATTTAAATTTTCGATATCTTTTGCAGCGCTTAAGCCTTTTAAAGCAAAATTTATTGCTTGACTATAGCTCCCTAAATCATTATAGCTAGATGCTACATTAATATAAGTTAAAGAAAGTCCTTCTCTATCGCCTATTGTTTCGTGTGTTTTAATATTTTTAAAGTAATACGATAGCGCATCCTTATACTGCCCCATATCAGAATAAACAACAGCAATGTTATCGTTGCATTGACCAATACCATCCAGATCGTTTAAGGATTTTCTAATTTCCAGCGATTTTATAAAAAATTCGAGAGCTTTAGGGTAATTGCGGGTCTCGTAAAACTGGGAACCAATGTTATTGTAACAGCTGGCTATCCCGCGTAAATCCTTTAATTCTAACTTAATACTTAACGATTTATTGTAGTACTCCACAGCCTTGCCGTTGTTATGCATATTAGAGTGGGCTATAGCTATATTATTACAGCACTGTGCAATACCATTTTTATCGCCAAGCTGCTCCCTTATTTTTAAAGATTTAAAATAGTAGTCTAACGCTTTTGCATAATTTCCCTTATTAAAGTAAACAGAGCCAATATTATTATAATCAACGGAAAGGCCGGATTGGTTGTTCTGCCTGATATCTATTCCCATCGACTTAGTATATTCCTGAATGGCCTGATTGTATTTACCTTGACAATCATACACCAAACCAATATTATTGTAACACTTTGCCAATCCGGCAGTATCTTTTAAGGTTTCGAAAATTTCCAACGATTTCTGAAAGTACATGATGGTAGTATCATAAATACCCCGATCGGCATAAATAATTCCAATGCTTGAATAGCAAGTTGCCAGCGTTGCCCGATCCTTCAAACGCTCCGAATAGCTTAAGGCCTCCAAGTAAATTCCTAAGGCTTTCTCATAGTCACACCAAAAAGCGTAACAGTTCCCTAAGCCTATAAGACTCCTTACCAACGTATTGTAATCATTTAGATGCAGGGCACCATTCTTCGCTCTTTCAAAGTACCATTCTGCTGAATCTGGAATGTTATACTGATAAACGTTTCCCAACTCAAGATACGTCTCTATCTCAACCTTAATGGTTGGCTTATTTTTTACTATACTCAATAAACTATCTCTTTTTTGAATATTTTGACCATTTAACGAAAAACAAACTAATAAGAGAAGTAAAAAAAATGCATAGCTTTTCATGGCAAAATCAATAAAACATGAACAATCCAA
>JBFXEO010000184.1:0-5924 GCA_050180015.1 Bacteroidales bacterium
GTTTTGTTAGATTTTATGGGAAAAATATCGAATTTGCAATATTTACAGATCACTATTTCCGGCGAAGTTGTTTCTGTTAAATGTATTTGACATTATTCATAATGAAAATTACATTTGTTATTGGTATATTGAAGTTTTTATGCGGATGCTTTTAAGGCGCATGGTATTATTGTTGCTATTGGTATTGCCCCAGATTTTATTTCCTCTCTCTCCGGGCGATACCTTAAAAAGTTATACCAACCATTTAATTGACCTGGCGGGGCAATCTGGAGGAACCCCCCAGAAACGGGTTAAAATGGCAAGCGATGCTGTAAAGTACTCAAATAAATTAGGCGATGAAAAACTGCGGGGCGAAGCTTTGATGGCTTACGGTAATGCGTTGCTTCAGACAAACAAATTTTCAGAGGCAATCGATAGTGCCAGAAAGGCTGCTGATATTTTTATACGGTATGGCGATAGCTTGAACCTAGCCAAAATTTTTAATTTGTTAGGTTCCTGCTACTCCCGCCGTGCACAGTACGATAAGGCTATTGATTATTTCGATAAAACCATTCTGGTAAGCCAAAAGTTAGGCGATAGCGCTACCCTTGCCTCGGGATATAACAACATGGGCATTGTTTACTACAGCTCAAACAGGCCATCCAACGCCAAGGATTACCTTTTACAGGGTTTAAACATTTATAAAAAGTTGAACATGGTAAAAAATGTGGCCAAAGCGGAGGGCAACTTGGGCTTAATATCCCTTGAAGAAGGAAACTGCCGTGAAGCCATGGCGTGGTTTGACTCCTCGCTACAGGTGCGGCTACAGCTGAGAGACACGCTTATGCTTGCCTCAATTTACGATAATATTGGAAACGCCCAGGAAAAACTGGGAGACTTTAAGCGGAGTCTCGATTACTATAACCTTTCCAGCCGGTATTTTAAGAGCTTAAACAGTAGGCATGGAATAACCTTAAGTAGCATCGCAATAGCGCGGATACAGCTTAAGCTGGGGAACTACGCAGGCGCATATAAAAACCTAAAATTAGCCCAAAGCATCGCCATAAAAGATCAGGAGGACGATTTAACCATGCAATGTTACCGCTTGCTTTCTGATTATTACTCTAAAGTTGGCGATAATCTCCGCTCGCGCCAGATGCTTGAGGAGTATATCCGTTATTTCGAAAAATCGTTTAACCAACAAACCACATCGCGAATTGCCGAAATGCAAGTTCAGTTCGAAAATGACCGCAAAGAGCAGGATTACAGGCTACTTTCGGCTAAACTTGAGATGCAGCAGCTACAGGCTAAACAAGATAACCGTTTGGTAACTTTTTACTCAATCTCTGCAATACTTTTGCTGGTATTGCTTGGCATTACCATTCACTTTGTCATTCAACTTCGAAAAAGAAACAGGCAAATAAAGTTGGTTAACCGGCAGCTCTCTCAATTTAACGATGAGTTGGAAAAAATGGTGGACAACCGCACCAAAGATCTTTCAGAGGCACTCGAAAAGGTAAAGGAACTCGAAAAAATAAAAAGTGCCTTTTTGACCAATATCAGCCACGAGATTCGAACGCCGTTGAATGGTATTGTTGGACTAACCCAGCATTTGGTTCAGGGCGACGTGCCCGATGGCGATAGGCAGCAGTTCGGCTCATTAGTACACAAAATGAGCGGTAAGCTACTCGGAATCGTTGATAATATACTTGAACTTTCCAAAATCGAAACAAATCAGCTCGACTTGCATTTTACGGATTATAGCATTAATGAGCTGCTTGGAGAGATATATCAAACATACGCCTCCAACGGGGAACTCCTGGCTAAAAAGCTGAATTTACGTTTCATTAAATCGCTCCCCGATAACCAGTCAGTTTTCAGCGTTGACGTTTACCGGGTTAAAAGAATACTAATTAACCTTATTGAGAATGCCATAAAATTTACCCATAGCGGTAGCATTGAGTTTGGCTACTATACAGAGTCCGCATCAACCATAAAGTTTTTTGTAAAGGATACCGGTATCGGGATACCACCAAAAGTTCAAACGCTTGTTTTTGAGCGGTTTTACAAGCACATCCCGGATGACCAGAATTATGAGGGCACTGGAATTGGCTTGACCCTTGCAAGGGGATATGCCGTTGCCATGGGCGGTAGAATTGAAATGGAATCTGCTGCCGGACAAGGTTCAACGTTTTACTTTTACCTTCCCAAAAAAGACCGGGAACAACTCTCGGGAAACATTGGTGAAAAGCTAAAGGAATTATGGAATAGTAAAACAATACTGGTGGTAGAGGACGATTTAATCAGCTACCAGTATGTAGAGGCATTAATGCACCGGACAGGTGCACGCCTGATACACGTTAAGAACGCCGAAGATGCCATTGAGGTTTGTAACATCAACAAAAACCTGAACTTAATCTTACTCGATGTTCAGCTGCCCTTTATGAGCGGCATCGATGCTGCCAACATCATCAGGCAGTCTAACCATAAAACACCAATTATTGCCCAAACTGCCGGCATTCTGAGTAACGAGGGCAAAGAGTGCCTCAATGCCGGTTGTAATGCGTTTATTGCAAAGCCAATTGATCCCGATGAATTGTTCAACCTAATCAATGGATTAATACAGTAATGTGATTTTTTTCCCCAGAGTGTTGAATCAGAAAACATTATTCTGATAATTATTCTGATAAGTACCGAGGCACGGTTCACTTATTCAGTCGGTTAAAATGCGTTGCATGCTGTTTGAGTTATTTTGATTAAAATGGCGGGTAATTTAACGGAAAAACTAAACCATGTAAATATTCAATGATGAAACAACTTAGATTAGCTTTAGTAGCAATAGCATTGCTGACCACAGTAATTTCCTGTAATCAAAAGGAAAAACGCCAGGTAGCGCTGCTCACCAAGGAGAACGAAGTGCTCCGATCCGACGCAAAAGCAAAGGATTCCACCATCAATCAATTCTTTCTTTTGCTCAACGAAATAGAGCAAAACCTTGCCGAGGTAAAGCAAAAACAGCAGCTAATATCGAGAAACACCGTTCAGGATGGTGAGCTGAAAAAGGATGTTCGGGAGCAAATTGACGAGGATATTCAAACTATTAACGAGTTGATGGACAAAAACCACAAAACCATTGCATACCTCAGCAAAAAATTAAAAGAGTCCAACATGAAGATCGCCGAGTTCGAGAGAATGCTGGTAAAGACCAGCCAGCAGCTGGCAGAGCGCGACTCGGAAATTGTTCAACTCAAGGGAAAGTTGACAGAGCTGAACTTCTCCATAGAAAAGCTAAATACACGAATTGATACGTTAACCGAGGATAATGTTGCCCTAACTGTCAAGGTTAACCAGCAATCCGAAGCCATGAATACTGCCTGGTACGCCTTCGGGAGCAAAAAAGAGCTACTTGAACATGGCATTACCGATAAAACGGGTGGATTTTTAGGAATTGGTAAGTCAACCCGGATGAAATCCGATTTCGACAACTCCTACTTCACCCGGTTAAACATACCGCAAACCAAGAGCCTGACCCTTTTTGTTAAAAAGGCCAAGCTAATAACAACCCATCCAACAGATTCGTATCAGCTTGTACTAAATCAGAATGGTGGAGTTGATAGAATTGAGATTACAAACCCGGAAAAGTTTTGGTCTGCTTCAAAGTATTTAGTCATTGAAGTTGAGTAAATTCTGCCATTCGGTATGGGGAAGGGTGTTTTTGCACCCTTTTTATTTACCCAAATTTACCGCAGAGCAATACAAATTCATATCCTTGCGTTTATTAAGGATGTAGCAATTCAACTATTATTGCTAATATTGTAAGATTTTATTCAACATAGGTTATTGAATTTTTAAATTGAAGTTGATTTGAGGTTTATATTTTCAAATAGAGTTGTATGGGCAACAGCTATTCTTGTGGGAATAACGGCCTGTTCATCAAAAAAAAACACCACAGTTAGTAGGGCCTATCACGATTTGACGGCACATTACAACTATTTCTTTAACGCTTACGACAGCTATAGGAATGGCATAAAAAGAGCAGAGTCCGCCTATAGCTATAATTATACCCTTGTTCTACCAATGCTGCTTGTGGGCGACGAGCAGGTAACGGGTACCGTTGCTGCTGATATGGATAGAACAATCAATAAGTGCACGGCACTTATAAACAAGCATTCCATCACCGTAAAGCCCCAACGGAAAAAGGGTACCATGTCGGTGAAGGAGAAGGAGCGCTATAATCAGAATGAGTTTATCCGCTGGGCCAAAAAATCATGGCTGCTGGTTGGTAAAGCCCAGGCGTGGAAAGGCGATTTTGAAAAGGCAAAGTTAACGCTGGAACACGTACTCCTGCGATTCCCGAATGATCCTGTTTGGTTTGAGGCGCAAATTTGGCTTGCGCGCATTTCAATTGTCACTGGTGATTATGTCGATGCGCTGGACAGGCTAAAATCGCTGGAGGCAAATCGTCGGCAACCCAAGGATAAAGAGTTTAAGCATTTGCTCTCGTCCACGTGGGCTTTTTGCTACCTGGAGCAGCGTAGCAACAACAACGCAATTCCTTACATTCGAAAGGCCATTGACAATGCCGGCCGTCGGCCCGATAGGTTGCGTTACTCGTATATTTTGGCACAGCTGTTAAGCCAGGCGGGTAAAAACACCGAGGCCTACGAGTGCTATAAAGGAATACTGAAAATGCGCCCGCCCTACGAAATGGCTTTCAGCATACGCATTAAGTTGATTGCTTTAAGTAACTTGCAGGGAGAGAGCCTAAAGAAAGAATTGCTCCGGCTGGCCCGCGATGAGAAGAATCGGGATTACCTTGATCAACTTTACTACACGCTGGGAAACATTGAGCAGCAGGAGGGAAATACCGAAAAAGCGGTGGAATATTTCAGCTTATCGGCAAAAATGAGCACCAGCAACAGCAACCAGAAGGGAATGTCCTACCTGGTATTGGCCGATTATCATTTTGGGAAAGCCGATTATACTGCAGCCCAGGCGTACTATGACAGTTCGTACAATGCGCTGGATAAGAATTTTCCCGATTATGAGCGAATTCAGGTGAAAACCCGGTATCTTAACCGCTTAGTTGAAAACCTGAACATTATAAAAACTGAGGATAGTTTATTGCGGGTAGCCAATATGACATCAACGGAAAGGAATGACTTAATTGCCCAGGTTATAAGTAAAATTCAGGCAGAGGAAGAAAAGGTAAGGGCTTTGGAACAGGAAGAACGCCAACAGGCATTGCTATACCAGCAAACGCAACGGAATAAAACCACAATGGACCAATCGGGCGGGAAGTGGTATTTTTACAACCCTTCGTCCGTAAGTTTCGGTTTGTCTGAATTTCAGATGAAATGGGGAAAGCGTAAGCTGGAGGATAACTGGCGTAGAAAAAATAAAGGAGCATCCGTTTTAGAGGATATCTCGGAGGGTATTGCCAGCTCCGACACATCAAAAAAATCACAGAAAAACCTTTCGGATAAATCGCCGGAATACTACCTGGCAAAGCTGCCTTTAACCGATTCGCTTAAATCGGAATCGAATAAAAAAATTATTGGCGCAATGGTTAAAGTGGCCGAGGTATATCAGAACGATTTGGGAGATAGAAAAGAGGCAAAACAGGCATACTTAAACCTGGCCGAGCGATACCCCGATAATCAGCTGGCCGCGTCGGCATACTACAACCTGTACAAGCTGTGTGCTGCAGATAATAACAATGTTGATGCTCAGAAGTATAAGAGCACCCTACTTCGGAACTACCCCCAGAGTCCTTTTGCGTTGCTGCTTTCAAACCCTAACTATGTGAGCGAACTCCAGCAAAAGTCCGATGCAGAGAATGAGTTTTACGGGCAAACTTACGAAAGTTATAAGGCCGGGAGCTACTCCGAAGCCCTCCGGCAGGCAAGTGAAGGTTTGCAGAAATATAAGGGCACTGAGCTGGA
>JBFXEO010000185.1:0-5908 GCA_050180015.1 Bacteroidales bacterium
CAAACCTTTGGGTCAAAAGTTGTGCTGGCTCAATACCCATTAAACCCAGGTACGTCATTCGACAGCTTCATTGACGTTATAACCATGAAGATGTACAAATTTAAAGGAGATACCGGTGTACGGGAAGAACTACCAATTCCTGCCGAAGAAATGGATAAAGCCACAGAACTCCACAATACGCTAATTGAAGCGGCTGCAGAAAACGATGAGACCTTAATGGAGAAATTCTTCGAACAAGGATCGTTAAGTGAGGATGAAATGCGCTCTGGCCTTTCGGCAGGTATTCGCAACCGTCAACTTTTCCCGGTTTTTTGTACTTCGGCCAAACGGAATATCGGAACCAAGCGATTAATGGAATTTATACTAAACGTTGGGCCCTTGCCAACGTCAACCCCAATGCTTAAAAATAACAATAAGACCGAAATTAAGTGCGACACTTCTGCACCAACCTCTCTATTTATATTCAAATCGTCCATAGAACCCCACATTGGTGAAATTAGCTACTTCCGCGTAATGTCGGGCAAGGTAACCGAGGGTATGGACCTATCCAACGCCAACAACTCCACCAAGGAACGTATAGCCCAACTTTTTGTTGTTGCAGGGAAGAACCGTAATAAAGTTACAGAATTGGTTGCCGGCGACATTGGCGCAACGGTTAAACTCAAAAACTCCAAGACCAACCAAACCCTTTGCGCAACGGGATTAGATTTTAATTTTGACCCCATGGAATTTCCTAACCCTAAATTCCGTACGGCCATCAGGCCAAAGAGCGAGGCCGATGTAGAAAAAATGAGCGAACTACTGCATAAGGCCCATCAGGAAGATCCCACAATTCTGGTGGAGCACTCCAAGGAGTTGAAGCAGATAATTGTTTCAGGGCAGGGTGAACATCACCTTAATACCCTAAAATGGCAGATGACCAACCTGCACAAGCTTGAAGTAGAATTTATAGCACCAAGAATTCCCTACCGGGAAACCATCACTAAAATTGCCCAAGCCGACTACCGCCACAAAAAGCAATCGGGTGGTGCTGGACAGTTTGGCGAGGTTCATATTGTTATTGAACCGCACGTTGAGGGGACTCCCGACCCAGCTAAGTACAAAATAGGCGGTAAAGAAGTCAACCTATCCATCCGGGGCAAGGAAGAAATCCCGCTAGAATGGGGCGGAAAATTGGTTTTCTATAACTGTATAGTAGGAGGAGCAATTGATGCACGTTTCCTGCCGGCAATCTTAAAGGGTATCATGGAAAAAATGGAGGAAGGGCCTTTAACGGGTTCGTATGCCCGCGATATTCGTGTTGCTGTTTACGATGGAAAGATGCACCCGGTTGACTCCAACGAAATTTCCTTTAAACTCGCCGGACGTAATGCTTTTAAAACAGCATTTAAAGAGGCCGGGCCCAAAATTATGGAACCCATCTACGATGTAGAGGTACTTGTTCCCTCGGATAGAATGGGCGATGTGATGAGCGACCTTCAGAACCGCCGTTCCATTATTATGGGAATGGGAAGCGTTAAAGGTTTTGAAGTTATCAATGCAAGAGTGCCTCTTGCTGAACTAAATAAATACTCCACCGCTCTCTCATCAATAACCAGCGGGCGTGCAACCTACACCATGAAATTTGCTTCCTACGAGCAAGTTCCTTCGGATGTTCAGGAAAAACTGCTCAAAGCCTACGAAGCAGAAGAGGAAGAAGAATAATATTTTTTTGATGAAAAGAGGGAGGCCAAAAGCCTCCTTTTTTAATCGGCCAACCCCGCACACGCTAAATCATTTTCACCCTACTGGCAGTAAATAGCAATACATCCTGGTAAAGCTGGATGTTTTAAATAGTTAATCTTTTTTGCTATCTTTGTAGTATCTGATTGCCGCCGCTGAGGTTTTTTCATTCTGCCAAAACAATCTGGTTAAGGCTAAAGCGGTTTTGTTAACTAAAACTTATACGTTATGTTATCTATTCTACAGCTTAACACGCCGGGTGATTTCACATCACTTTCAAGGGAACAACTTATCAATTTCCTTCACACGCACCTAGGACAATATGGCGATTCAACGGAAGCCATTGGGAAATGTATCGATTATGCCATGCAAAAGGATTGTGGCAAGGGCGGATTTATTTTGCTCGGATACCGCGAAAGCGCTTTGGTTGGTGCTGTTGTTATGAATAAAACGGGGATGCAGGGCTATATTCCCGAGAATATTCTGGTTTACGTTGCTGTGGATTCTAAATTTCGGGGGAAGGGAATTGGCAGGCAGCTAATTGATGAGGCTATTGCCAGATCGCACGGCGATGTTAAGTTGCATGTGGAGTACGAAAACCCCGCTAAAAGATTGTATGAGCGGATTGGATTTACCACCAAATATGCCGAAATGCGATTTGTAAAGGGAAAATAGCCATGGCCGAACTTATAGTTAGCTCCAAAAAGATAATTCAGAATATAGAAAGGCTAAATTCATTTCTGGTAAAGCATAATCTGGAATGGTCGCTGGTTGTAAAAGTGCTTGCCGGGCACAGGGAGTTTCTTGAATTGCTCTTAAATCAACCTATAGTTAAAAACCTGCACAGCATAGCCGACTCTAGACTTTCTGGATTAAGGAAGGTGAAGGAAATAAACCCTTCAACGGTTACGATGTACGTAAGGCCTCCGGCCATGGACTTTGTAAGGAATGTTGTAAGCTACGCCGACATATCGCTCAACTCATCGTTCCGAACCATTGAGGCTCTTGATAATGAAGCAGCCAGGCAGGGTAAAATACACCGAATAGTTATAATGATAGAGCTGGGAGAGCTGAGGGAGGGCGTTATACGTGAGAATGTAATGGAATTCTACCAGCGGGTTTTCAATCTGCAACACATCAAAATTGAAGGGATAGGTACCAACCTGGGCTGCATGTACGGTGTACAGCCAACCTACGATAAACTATTGCAGCTCTCACTCTACAAGCAGCTGATAGAGGTAAAGTTCAACACCCAAATTCCATTGATTTCCGGCGGAAGCTCTATTACCCTGCCGCTGGTAGGCAGGCCATCGATGCCCAGGAATATAAATCACATAAGGGTTGGAGAGGCAGTTTTTCTGGGCACTTCACCCTTCGACAGTAAACGTTTCAAGAATTTACATGCCGATGCTTTTGAGTATTCCAGCAACATCATTGAACTTGAGGTAAAGGGTACAACTCCCGATGGAATCATTTCCGACGGAAATATAGGCCATACCTCTGACAGAGTGATGGATTACGAGAAAAGCTACAGGGCCATACTCGATTTTGGCCTGCTCGACGTTGACGTGAACGAATTAAAACCTAAAGACCAGAACCTACGGTTTGTTGGAACTACATCGGATATGAGCGTTTACGATCTTGGCCCGGTAATTACCGGTAAAAAATGCCATTACCGGGTTGGCGACAAGGTAAAGTTCATTCCATCGTACATGGCCGTTGCACGATTAATGAACTCAAAGTTTATTGATAAGAAGATAGTGGTGTAATACTAGAATGGTAGCCTGAAAAATGATGTTGTATCACTTTCCTTCCCCAATTACTCTAATTCGGCGTTGTAGCATTTCTCCGTTGTCATCAACAAGTGTAAGCGTGTAAGTTCCCGGTTGCGGCGAGACTTCAATTTCGTGCAACCCGTTGGTTTTGCCTATAAAGGTGTCGTTTAAGTGCCAGTAAATGGTTGTGTTTGAATTGCGGTGCGTTGCTTTCCATATACTATACCCTTTTACATTCTTTCCTTCAGTAGGAATGTAAATATCGGCTCCAATATACGGATAAATTAGCGCCATACTGGGTACCTGATCGTTCGATTGTGAGCAACCCTTGCGGAACGGTGGAAGCAATTGGTATTCGGGGTGAACTTTGGCGTAGAACCATTCCTGCGCCGGTGGCAGTACAAACCATTTCTCCTGTACCATTTCCTCCTGCTTGGCGCATTGCAGTGTTACGCGATGTTTTTTCTCTTTATCGAGATAAATTATACGATGGTAAGCGCAGGGGAGCGTTTTTGTTTGAACTGCCGGAACGTATTCCGTGATGGTATCGGTACACGATGCCGATGCCATGAAGCCGCTTTGCTTGCAGGTTGTTGTTGCCTTAAGGTTGAACCACGGAGTATCAAACCAGCCGGAGTTGGGCAGCGTCGAAAAAATATCAAACATTACCGGGGCTGCCGCTGCAACGCCAATAAGTTCAGCCCGGCCCTCGCCATCGGCATTGCCAACCCAAACCGATACGGTATAATCGGGAGTAACACCAATTGCCCATGCATCGCGGAATCCGTAGCTTGTTCCTGTTTTCCATGCAATTTTTTGGGGTGACGTAAAGTAACGCCAGGTTCCATCTTCGCCCGGACGGTTTGCCTGAGTTAACGCTTCGAGTGTTAAAAATGCAGCACCGGAACCGATTCCCTTGCAATTGAAAACTTTTTTAGTTTGCTTGCTGTTGTTGAGTTCGTAACTTAGGTTTAATGTCGAATTCGTTTCTCCGTAAACTTTTCGGCTTAAAGCAGCATAGGCCCCAGCCAATTCCCACATGCTTGCTTCAGCTCCTCCTAGAATAATGGAGAGTCCATAATGACTTGCAGGTTGGTTAATGCTTTTTAGTCCTATTGAAAGCAAATTGTTATGAAATTTTTCTACTCCGTATTGTTTGAGAAGATTTACTGACGGAACATTGAGAGAACGAGAAATAATCTCGTTGGCATGAACAGCTCCCTCAAAAGTTTTACTGAAATTTTGAGGTGCAAAACCGGCATAGGCGATAGGAATATCTTTTACCAGCTGACGAGGGTACAGCAACCCTTCGCTTAGCATGAATCCATACAAAAAAGGTTTGAGTAAGCTGCCATAGCTGCGCTTTGAGGTGATGATATCAACCCGTGATGCCATGCTGGGATCGTTCGATGGCATATTTCCTAGATATGCCAATACCTCGCCGGTTTTATTATTTACCACCATTGCGGCCATGTTCCTAATTCCATTGGAGATAAATCGGCTGTAATGCTGCTTGGCTATGGTGCTTACGTTATCCTGTATGCGTCTGTCAATAGTGGTTACCACCAGTTTCCCAGTTAAACCGTCCTTAATGCAGCGCGTTAATAGGTGAGGAGCATCCTGTGGAAGTGGGTTTGCCGGATTTGGAGCAGGTTCCAGCAGTGCTAAACGGTATGTTTCATCATCGATAATTCCCCTGTTTTTAAGTTTCTTGAGTAGTTCGTTTCTTTTAACAATTAGTAAATGCTGATTTCGTCCGGGGAAAATTAATCCCGGGGCGTTAGGGAGTATTGCCAGTGTAGCGGCCTCTGCCCAGCTAAGATTGCTTGCGCCTGTCCCAAAATATCGCCATGCGGCAGCATCAAGCCCCACTACATTTCCGCCAAATGGGGCATGGGATGCATACTTTGCTAATATTTTTCGTTTGGAGTATGATATCTCCGTTCTTACAGCAATTATCATCTCCTTTATTTTTTCCGTTATTGTGCGAGGTTTTCCATGTCGCGACAGTCTGACCAGCTGCATGGTGATAGTGCTGGCACCACTTACCACTTTTCGGGCTTTAATATTCTGCCGTGTTGCACGTAAAACCGATACGGGATTTACGCCCAGATGATAGTAGAAATAAGCATCCTCGAACTGAATTAAACAGGTTGCGATTTTTTTTGGTACGGTGTCGGTTTCGGGGAATTGCCACATGCCTTCGTTCGATACTGTGGCAGAGAGAAGTTGTTCGTTCCGGTCGAGAAGTACTGTTGATGTTGAATTTTTAAAATGTACGGGCTTAATCAATAAAAAAGCCAGCAGGAGAAAAACTCCTGCCAGCAATATTTTTTTGAAGATCGAAAGTTTTTTAAATAACATAGTTTACTTTACTGTTACCCAGCCTCCTTTTTGTCCAGCCGCAATAG
>JBFXEO010000186.1:0-5871 GCA_050180015.1 Bacteroidales bacterium
TGTGCTCTTCCGATCTCCCAGATTTTCGGACAATTAGCAACGGCATGTATGCCCCGGCAAATTCCATTTCGCCCTTTACCCTATCAATAATGGCAAGGCCCATATCCATACCGTCATGTGAATCGCCCTCGTTTCCGGTCTGGTTTAGCGATGCTATAACCAGCTGACGAAGCTTGAACAAAATATCGCCAGCACTCTCGGTGCCCTGCGCGGTGGTTAACTCCTTGAGCAGCGTTATCCCCAGCATACTCATAAATGCACCGGGTACGCCATGTCCGGTGCAATCGGCCACCGTTACGGCAAGTCTCCCGTCGGGTAGCGATGTTACCCAGTAAAAATCGCCGCTTACAATATTTTTAGGTTGGTAAAAAACGAAGTAATCCCTGAAATACGATTCCAGGTTTTGAGGCCGGGGCAGAACGGCAGCCTGTATCCGGCTGGCATACCGAATGCTATCCGTAATCTGTTTCTGCTGATCGGCAATCTGATCTCGTTGTCGTTCGGCCAAATCGCGTTGACTTTCTATTTCCTGTTTCTGATCCTCGATCTCGTTTTTTTGCCTCAATATTTCATGGTTTTGCGCAACCAAAATCTGATTTATTTTCTTTTTTTCACGGTAGAAGTAAAAAATTACCACCGCAAATACTACGGTTAGCAGCAGCGCTATCGATATAAAAAACGAAAACATCCGTTGCCTTTCGAGTTTAGCCTGCTGCATGGCCTCCCTCTGCTTAGACACCAATTCCTGTTCATGCTCGCGTTTATCAAACTCGTACTGCATTTCCATGCGGCCAATATCGCCAGCGTTAATACTGTCCTTTATCGCCGAATAGCTGCTGTGGTGCTCCAGCGCCTTTTTAAAATCACCCCTGAGCGTATAGGCGTGCGAAAGACTTAGGTAAACATCCCGGGCATCGGACATTAACTTTTGCTTCAAAGCTACCTCCATTGCAGAATTCAGGTATTTGAAGCCCTGTGCAAAATTTCCCCTCTTAATTTGAACCTCGCCCAAATATCTATTCAGCTTTGAAATATCTATACTATCGTTAACAGACTGCTTTAAATCTAATGCCTTCAGCAGGTACTCATCTGCTTTTTTATAGCTGCTGAGCTCAAAATATATAATACCCATCAGCAGGTAATTTGCGGCCTGCCCATGAATATTTTGCGTTTGAATATTTGATGCAAGAACCTCGTCGGCAATTTTCAGGGCTTTCTCGTTGTATCCCGAATGGTAGTATATGTTTGCCAACTCGGTAAGCGAAAGTATTTCTCCATTCCGATTTCCCAATCCACGGTACTGGTTTAGGGCAAGCTCGTTGTACTGTAACGCCTTATCGTAAAACTCTATCTGGCTAAATAAACGGGCAATGCTCAATGATGTCCAGGCCATTCCCTCCCTATCCTCCTCCTTTTCGTAAGTTTCAAGTGCCTCAAGCATGTGTTCTGTTGCCCTGGGGTAATTGCCGGTTAAGCTGTAAACCGTGCCAATATTTACCTGGGTTCTGGCTATCTGTATTTTATCCTCCAGTCGGTTGTTAATATCCAAGGCATCGAGGTAAGACTGCAGTGCCTGGGGGTAAATACTTTTAAGTTGATAAACATTCCCAATCCGGTTTAAGTTGAGTGCAATCCATGCCTGCTGGTCGGCCTGCCTGGCCAACCTTAACGATTTTTGCAGATGATTGAGCGCCAGCTCAAAATCGTTGCGGTTGTAGTAACAGTAGCCAAGGGTATGTTCCGCCTGAATTTGGTAAATATCGCCACCAAGCAATGCTCCCATATTGCAGGCTTGCAGTGCAAGGCCTACCGCAGAATCGGGATTAGCGCTACGTAGCTTTTCGGCTCGCTGTATCAAATCATTGAAGCGGCCAACATCATCTTGCGCAAACAGCGGATAAACACCTAATAGCGGGTAGCAAGCAACAGATAACAATAGATATTTGAACTGATTCAGCAGCATGGTATGGCAGATAATATGATCAATAAAGATATTCTATTTACGTAAACCTGAAACCCACAAAACGTAATTTTTTGATCCATCAATGGATTTTACCGGTATATTTTGTTCTATTAAAACATTTTGTATTTTTAACCCATCAAATGTAGGTTTTCACTTAAAAAACTCTTGGCAATGAGGTTTAAAATGCAGCTTGGGGCAAAGATGTTGCTCTATGTAATGATTACCTCCTTTATTATAATGCTGGTTATCGGTCTGTTTGTTGGGGTTAGGATTAACACTATTGCCCACAACAATGCGGTGAAGTTAGCCCAGGCCGAAGCCCAAAAGACCTCCAACCAAATAAAATCGGAATTGGAACTCGACATGGGATTTTCCAGGGCTCTTGCCCAGTCGTTATACATTTACCCAAGTTTTGATACGATTACGTTAGACTCCATTTTTTTTAACATCCTTAAAAACCAAGCCATTAACAATCCCCGGTATTTAACGGTTTGGTACTCTGTTGAATACTCTGCATTTCGCAAAAATTACAGCAAGGATTACGGGCGTAGGTCTGTTACGGCCTACCTGAAAGATGGAATACCCTCAATGGATATAGAACACAAAAACGTTACCGGGGATATCCTAAACAGTAATTATTACGCCTCAAAGCAATGTAACTGCGAAAAATTAATTGACCCATATACATTTGAGTATGGCGGAACGGAGGTTCTGGCAACAAGTATAAGCGTACCCATTAAGGTAAACGGACGATTTGCCGGACTCGGCGGGGTGGATATTTCCCTGGAAAAATTTCAGGAAGAAATTGAAAGTATTAGACCTTACAAAAATACGACTGTTTCACTGATTGCCAGCGATGGAACTATTATTGCACATACCAAACCGGAGTTTACCCGGTTAACATTTGCCGACTTTAACCCAGCCGATGAGGCAAAATTTGGAATATCCGAAAAAATCAAGCGAGGGTTGGACTATTTGTACTTTTCGAAAACCCAAAACGATGAAAGCTTAAATATTATTTCACCCATTAAGGTTGGTGAATCGCCTACCGTTTGGTCCATCTATTTATCCATACCAATGAGTGAAATCCTTGTTGATGCCGACCGATCTGTGCTATTCACCGTCTTCATATTTATAGTAGGCGTGCTATTACAGGGAGCCGTTGTTTGGTATATAACCCATAAATTGGCAAAACCCATAAAAAAGACCACCGCTGTGCTAAATAGCATTGCCGAAGGCGATATCGATATAAATAAAAAGGTTTTTATCCATACCGGCGATGAGCTTGAAACAATGGCACTATCGGCCAACAAGCTTATTGACGGATTAAACCATACCGAACAATTTGCCCGCGAAATTGGAATGGGTAAGCTCGATGCCCGCTTTGAGCTGCTAGGCGATAAAGATATTCTGGGCAAAGCCCTCATAGAAATGCAAAAAAGCCTTATAAATGCCCGCAAAACCGAAACAAGACGCAAAGAGGAAGAGGAACGGCAAATTTGGGCAACCCAAGGAATGGCTATGTTTGGCGAGGTGCTTAGGCAGCATAACGATAACCTGAATGAACTCTCATACCTAATCATCAAAAATCTTGTTTCCTACACCAAGTCTATTCAGGGCGGTATTTTCATTCTTAACGACAACGATCAGGATAACCCCGTACTCGATATGACTGCATGCTTTGCCTATGATCGAAGAAAATTTATGGAAAAAACGGTGATGCCAAACGAGGGATTGGTTGGCCGCTGTTATATTGAAGGCAAAACAATTTTTATGACCGAAATTCCTAAAAACTACATAAAAATCACATCGGGTCTGGGTGAAGAAAATCCCCGGAATGTTATACTGGCTCCCTTAAAGGTTAACGATGATGTGCTGGGCGTGATTGAAATGGCAACCTTCAACCTGTACGAGAAACATCAGGTTGAATTCATTGAGAAAGTCTCCGCGATAATTGCCGCAACGCTTTCGAGTGTGAGAATTAACATCCGTACCGCCGAACTGCTCACCCGTACACAGCAGCAGGCAGAGGAAATGAAAGCACAGGAAGAAGAAATGAGGCAAAACATGGAGGAACTCCACGCTACCCAGGAAGAGATGGAACGGAAACGTCAGGAGCAAGACATAATACACGCCCAACTTAACGAGGATAAATCTATCCTAAACAGCCTGCTGGAAAACTCCCCCGATTTAATTTACCAGAAGGACACCATGGGGCGGTACGTAAGGCTGAGTAACTCATTGCTAAAAGCACTTAACGTTGCATCGTCCGAAGAAGCTGTAGGGCAGACCAACTTTGATCTACTTCCACAAGACCAGGCCAAAGCGCTTAATACTTTCGACGAAGAGGTGGTAAAAACCCAGAAACCAGTAATCAACAGGATGGTTCACATAACCATCAACCAAGAGGAGCATGATGTTGTGATAACAGTAATGCCACTAATAGAAGATAGCGGTGAATTTATTGGGATACTGGGAATTATTAAGGTTATGACGGATGTAAAGTAGAGACCCATCCCCGGTGCTTGTTCGGAAAGCAAAAACTGCAAACCATTTTCTGTTTGCAGTTTTTTACCTAAGAAACTGTTGCGCTTTTTTATGGGGATGTTACGGGAGAAGAGCCGTAAAAGAACTGCAAAATCAGAAAAAGTAGCGACAGAATCAATGCCAAACTCCCGATTCCAGTAAAACAAAATGTTCTAAAAAACTTATACAGTAATTATTGATTCTTTACGCATCTAACCGGATACGCTACAGGAGCACCTACTTCCTGAGTATTTACCGAACCGGAATACCCATCAATACTGATAACCTGGGTCATGTACACGTCAAAAGTCCAGAATGAAGCATACTCCCCTATGCCAGAAAAATACCAACCCGCGCTATTATAGGCATAACCAGCAGGCCGAGCCGAGAAGCCGGTAGTATTTGTTTGATTAAAATCATAATTCCAAAAACCGGAAGATTCTGAAACAAGACCCGGTTCTGAAAGTTTTTGTCCTAATTCATAGGAATTACTGTTCCAGTCAACGCCTACAACATTGATAAATAAAATTTCCCACTCGGTAACGCTGGGCACATGCCAACCATCTGGGCATACATTAAACGCCGAAACAACAGCTGTATCCGAATAAAGCATGCCGTAATTTTTAAGAGTGTCTGCGCTGAGAGAATTATTGTAAACCATTGCATCTGTGCCAATCGGCGTGCCATCGGCATAGGTGGATGTCCTGATGTTTTCGGCCATCCAAACCTGCGTGCCAATTTTTACTGTCTTATAGGTATTCCCTTCGATATCCGTAAGAGGGGTATCTGTTACACCTACGCTGGTTGTTACATTACCGGTTAACAGCATGTTCCCTTCGGCAAAAATGGTATTACTAATAAAAGTTGAATCCTGAGTTACTGTAAAGTAATTTGACCCAGTTCCCTTGGTTCGGCTGAGCCCGCCTACGGCAAAACCGCCTTTGACCCCCTTGGTAGAGGAATTGTCAATATAAATTCTGGCACTATCGGGGGTGATTCTAAGATACTCTACGGTTCCTTTGGTTCCGCTAAGTCCACCTACGGCAAAACCGCCCTTGACCCCTTTCGTCGAATTGTCTATATACACCCTTGTGCTATCGGGGGTTACGCTAAAATACTCAGGGGCACCCCCCTTGGTCCCGCTGAGCCCGCCTACGGCAAAACCGCCCTTAACCCCTTTAGCCGATTCGCTACCAACATACGATCTAACACCAGTTTCATAAACGGCAAATACTACCTGCCCATTAGAGTTTAGTACAGCAAAAATCGGTTTTGCCGCATCGTGGCCTGCCGTGGGAACTATATTTACAGAGCTGTCGGTAACCAGAATTGTACCATGTACAACCCAGCGGCTCCCGTCGTGCGAAAGGGTTTGACCCTGA
>JBFXEO010000187.1:0-5838 GCA_050180015.1 Bacteroidales bacterium
CGTCCAGCACAACCGGGGTTACACACACCCCCGACGGGCCTCCCAACTGAACTGCTTTAAGGGAATGATCCGGCTTACCGCCTCCTGCCAAATCGACAATGGTTTGCAATGGGGTTCCCATTGAAACTTCTACCAAGCAATGATTTGCTGCCTTCCCATTCACCGAGAAAATTTTTGTACCCTTTGAACCAGCTGTTCCCATGGACGAGAACCACGATGCACCATGAAGCAAAATATTGGGGATATTGGCAACTGTTTCCACGTTGTTTACAACCGTTGGCTTACCATTGAATCCAACCTCTGTGGGATATGGAGGTTTAATGGTTGGCATTCCGCGCTTTCCCTCCAAACTTTTTATAAGGGCAGTTTCCTCGCCGCATACGTAAGCCTCTGGGCCTCGACGAATTGAAATATCCAAACTAAAACCGCTATCGAGAATGTTGTAACCCAACAGGCCAAAATCGTAAGCCTGTATTATTGCATTCTCAATACGTTTTACGGTCAAATTGTACCTGTTACGTAGGTATATAAATGCCTGGTTGGCGCTAATAGCGTAAGAACTGATGATTATTCCCTCAATAATTCTGTGCGGATCGCTTTCAATAAGCAACCGGTCCATAAAGGCCCCCGGGTCGCTTTCGTCGGCATTGCATACAAAATACCTCTCACTTGTTGGTATGGCAAGTGCCTTACGCCATTTCTCCCCGGTAGGAAATCCACCGCCACCTCTACCCCGTAGGCCGCTATCTTCTACCACCTTACATACCGTGTCGCAGGTGAACTCACGTAATGTTTTTGCCAAAGCACCATACCCACCAAAGGCAATGGACTCCAAAATATTTTCAGGATCAATAATCCCCGAATTCCTTAGTAGTATTCTATTTTGTCGTGCAAAAAAAGGCAAATTATTCATGAATGGTATTTCGGGCCACGGCTCATGTATTGACGATGGGTACTGAAAAATTGCAGCATCGGGCTGAACGTAACTATTCAAAACGCCATCGAGAATTGGAGCAACCTTGTCCGCATCCACATTTTTAAACGTCACTCTTGTCTTTCCAGGTAGTTGAATATCAACTACAGGCTCAAAGGAGCACAAACCCAAACTGCCAACCTGAATTAGCTCCGCGTCAATTCCATTATCGGAAATGTAGTTCTGAATGGCCTCATAAGTTTTCAAGGCTCCGGCAACCACCGATGATGTGGTAACCCCAACCAGAATTATGGGCCTTTTCACCCTTTCGTGCCGAAACGTCAACAATTTCTCCTGAACATCAGAGGGCAATTCGCTATGATGAAGATTGGGTATAACCTTATCAATAAAAAAACTACGATTAACACTGGAATATGGCGCATCCATAATTTTTAGTCAACAATTAATTCGTCCAAAATATTCTTCAACTTGTCCGGCGTAAGGTGAGTATTATACTCGCCATTAATTAAAATAGTTGGCCCATGATTACAAGCCCCCATACATGTAACAACCTCAAGGCTCACCAGGCCATTCCTGGTTGTTTGCCCATTCTTAATTTTAAGATTCTTCTCAATGTAATCAACAATCCACTTCGACCCGTTTAGCCTACAAGATGTTCCGTTGCAAACCTGCAAGTGATACTTTCCTTTTTTTTCGAATCGAAACTGGTTGTAAAAAGTGGCCAACCCGTAAATTTTAGATGTAGGGATTCCGAGGGATTTACCCACCAGCACTACAGTCTCTTCGTTTAGACAACCAATCTGCTCCTGTATATCCTGTAAAATTGGGATAAGGCCATGCCGTCCTAAATGGCTGTAGGTTTCGAGAATTGCATCTACTTTATCTTTAATTGTCATGACATTATACATCAACAGCAATCTTGTTATTCCAATAACAAATACATAAAATACTACAGATCAACAGGTTCAATTCTAAAAATCTCTGTTAATTTCGGAACAATTTAATAAATGAAAATAAAAAAGCCAACTATTTTATAAATTTGAACTGTTTCTTAATAAATAGTACGAAATTATAAGAGGGGTTTAAATAGCATATATTTACAACCTTAACTTGCAAAATGTTTTTTATATTAGCAAAGGCTTAAAGAAACAGGGAGAATCCAAGCTATATAGTATAGAACCAGCTAACTGTTAGTGAATTAACATGACAAAAAATGGGTGGTAAAACTGAGATTATGATTTGTCTGGGAAGTTCTTGCTTTGCCCGAGGAAATAAGGCAACCCTAAATGCCATAGTAGATTATATTGGTAAGCATAAACTAACCGATAAAGTTTACTTTCACGGAGCACATTGTTTTGGCCAATGTGCGGAGGGCCCCATTGTTAAAATCAACAATTCAGTATATACGGGTGTTAATGAGTACAACATCATTGATATACTGACAAACGAACTCAGCAACGATTAACGGTGAAAGGAAAAACTCATGTCGCAACTATTTGAAATAAACGAAAGCACTTGCATTAACTGCTATGCCTGCGTGAGAGTTTGCCCCGTAAAAGCCATTGAGGTTAAGGCAAATCAAAATTTTGCAAAAATTCTTCAGAGCCGATGCGTTGGCTGCGGAAGCTGCCTGAATATATGTCCGGTAAATGCCGTTAGCTATAGATCATCGAAAGATGAAGTTCTATCATTACTAAAAGCCGGTGAAAAAGTTGCAGCAATTTGCGCCCCAAGCATATCGGGTGAATTTGCAGACATTACAGATTACCGCCGGTTTGTACAAATGATAAAAGCCTTAGGGTTTAACTACGTGTGTGAGGTTGCCTTTGGTGTTGACCTTGTGGCCCGGGAGTACAAAAAACTATTCGATAACTTTAAGGGTAAATACTTTATCACCAGCATGTGTCCGGTGGTTGTGTCGATGGTAGAAAAATTTCATCCTGACCTTCTTCAAAACTTAGCACCAATTATATCGCCCAATATAGCGGCTGCACTGGCAATACACAGGGAATACGGATCTGATGTTAAAATAGTGCTTATAGGGCCGTGCATACAGAGCAAAGACGAGGCGAAACTCTTCCAGGGCGATAGCTTGATAGACGAGGTGCTAACGCTGGTGGAACTTCGCGAGCTATTCGAGGAGTTCAACATCAAGGAAAGTAATTTTGAGTTTTCGGAATTCGACGAACCAATCGGATACAAGGGTTCCCTCTTTCCAATTGGTAGGGGAATACTGCAAGCCGTGGACATAAGCGAAGATCTTTTGACGGGTACTGTTATCAGCACAAATGGCCCCAATAATACGCTGGAGGCATTGGAGCAATTTGCAAGCAGCAGCGAGCTAATTAACCGCCATTTCAACCTGTTCTACTGCGAAGGGTGCCTAATGGGCCCGGGGACATCGCGCGGAGGTAAAAAATTTATCAGACGAACCATGGTGGCAAACTATGCCAACAAGCGCTTAAAAACATTTAACAGAGAAAAATGGGAGGAAAATATCGCTAAAAATGACCGAAACGACTACTCTAGAACATTTACTGCTGACGATCAGCGACTTCCTACCCCGCTGCAACAAAAAGTGGAGGAAATCCTCAAGGTAATCGACAAGGAATTTATTGATAAAAACTCGGGGTGTGAAGCGTGTGGGTACTCATCGTGCCGGGAATTCGCTTCGGCCGTGGCATCGGGACTTGCCCATACCGATATGTGCCTGAACTTCACCTTAAAAAATCGACAGGAATACATCAAAACACTCCGATCGACCAACGAGAAGTTGGCAAAAATGCAGGAAGCCCTCAAAGAGTCAGAAAAAAAAGCCAGAGTTGAACAGGATACAGCCCGTGAAGCATCAGATACAATGGCCTCCATGCTGAAGAAGTTACCCTCATCGGTAGTCATCGTTGATAAAAAATTGAAGGTGCTCCAGAGCAACCAAAGCTTTATTGACCTTTTGGGTGATGAAGCCCTTGAAATCAACGAAATTATACCGGGCCTGATTGGTGCCGATTTAAAAAGCCTAGTACCCTATAATGTTCACAACCTGTTCTCGTATGTCCTGCAAAACAATAACGACATTGTTAATAGGGACATCCACTACAAGGACAACCTTTTAAACATTTCTGTATTCACCATAAAACCCAATACAATTATTGGAGCAGTAATTCGCGATATGTATGCGCCCGAAGTGCAGAAGGAAGAGGTGCTAAAACGCATTACCGATGTAATAGACAAAAACCTTGCAATGGTTCAGAATATTGGATTTTTACTGGGCGAAGGAGCCTCGGAAACAGAACAAATGCTACACTCAATAATTGAAACCTACAAGGAAAGCGGCACAAGAAAAGGAAAAACAGGTAAAACAGAAGAGAACCGGCAAAGATAATAGCATGTCCAAAAATTTTTTCATTGAGGTTAACTGCCAGCAAAAAAATCACGACGGCGAGAGAATTTGCGGCGATGTGTTTTACTCCAAACGGTTACAGGACGAGGAACGCACCATAGCCGTACTATCCGATGGCATGGGGCATGGTGTAAAGGCAAATGTACTGGCCACTCTAACATCGACAATGGCACTTAATTTTACCCGGGAGCACAAGGATATAAACACCATTGCGGAAATTATAATGAATACCCTCCCGGTTTGCTCCGACCGTAAAATGAGCTACTCAACCTTTACAATTGTAGATATAGAGCACGACGGGGAAACCCGGATTCTTGAGTACGATAACCCCGAATGCTTCATTATGAGGGGCACGGAAATTTTCGTCCCCGAATGGCAGTGCATAATACTCAACAGCGAAAAAAATGCAGGAAAGGAGTTGAAATACTGCAGGTTTAACCCGCAAATTGAGGACAGAATTGTGATATGGACGGATGGAATAACCCAGTCTGGCATGGGCGCACCCGATTACCCCTTTGGCTGGAGTAATGAAGCACGTGACTTTGTTGCCCGCATGGTTAAAAACGAGCCCGAAATTTCGGCCCGAAAGCTTAACGCCAAAGTGGTAAACATGGCCTACGTGAACGACGACTATCACCCTAAAGATGACACCAGCTGTGCCAGCATATACTTCAGGAATCCACGGAAGCTGATTATATGCACCGGACCTCCATTCGACAAGGAAAACGATGCAAAACTTGCCTCAACATTCGATAAATTTGATGGGAAAAAAGTTATATGCGGTGCCACAACGGTTGATATCATTGCGCGAGAACTCAAACGGGAGGTAAAGGATAGTTTTGACTTCATCGACCCGGAACTTCCCCCAACCAGCCAGATGGAAGGTGCCGACCTGGTTACCGAAGGCATTCTCACCCTCAGCAAGGTAAACAGCATACTCGACAGCTACAGCGAAACATTCTCGCTGGGCAATGGCCCTGCCGATCAACTGGTAAAGCTACTGCTTGAGAGCGATAGAATAAACTTTGTTATAGGAACTTGTATTAACATCGCCCACCAGGATCCGAACCTGCCTGTAGAACTCGAGATAAGGAGAACTGTTGTAAAGCGTATAGCCAATTTGCTTCAGGAAAAATTTCTCAAAGAGGTTAGCCTACAGTTCCTGTAAAAAACGAAACCTAACAGCTCCCTAGTTTTGTTAACAGATGTTGGATCTGCAAAATTCGATTGTTTATGGCAACAAACCTAAAACTCATCAAAAGTAGAATAGAAAATAAACTAAATTTATTGACTTTTATCAACCTATTTGCAATATTTACGTAATAATTAGGGGGTTACACATAAAGCCGAAAAACTATGCGAATTCATTATAAATTATCCCTTGTTATACTTCCATTAAGCATTGTATTAAACTGTAAATCACAGGACTGGAATACAATTTTCACATTAGAAACCGAAGCCGAATACAACATGGCAGATGGCAACTACGAAAAAGCCGCAGAGA
>JBFXEO010000188.1:0-5833 GCA_050180015.1 Bacteroidales bacterium
TAAGGGTAACCAGGTGGCGATAATTCGGATTGTTTTGGCCGGCATCGATACATTTGTGCTTATGCCAACCGGGGGGGGGATATCGCTTTGCTACCAGTTGCCCGCATTAATATTTGAAGGAACAGCCATAGTAATTTCGCCTCTTATCGCCTTAATGAAGAATCAGGTTGACTCAATGCGTAGCTTTGTGGTGGAAGATGGCGTGGCACACTTCCTTAACTCATCGCTTAATAAAACCCAAATTCAGAAAGTAAGGCAGGATGTAAACGATGGTATAACCAAAATGTTATACGTTGCACCCGAATCGCTTACCAAGGAGGAGAATATTCAGTTTCTTAAGCAAATTAAGATTTCGTTCTATGCGATAGACGAAGCGCATTGTATATCGGAATGGGGGCACGATTTTAGACCAGAGTACCGTCGGATTCGACCAATAATTAACGAAATTGGCACAGCCCCTTTAATTGCGCTTACTGCTACTGCAACCCCGAAAGTTCAGCACGACATTCAGAAAAACCTCAACATGCTGGATGCCACGGTGTTCAAATCGTCATTCAATAGGCCTAACCTTTACTACGAGGTACGGCCCAAGGTTAACGCCGTAAAAGAAATAATAAGGTACATAAAAAATAACACGGGCAAATCGGGGATTATTTACTGCCTTAGCCGGAAAAAAGTGGAGGAAATGGCAGAAATGCTTAAGGTAAATGGAATTAAGGCTTTGCCCTACCATGCTGGTATGGATGCGTCAACCCGCTCTGAGAATCAGGATAAATTCCTGATGGAGGAAGCAGATGTAATTGTAGCTACAATTGCATTTGGCATGGGGATAGATAAGCCCGACGTTAGGTTTGTGATACACTACGATATTCCCAAGAGCCTTGAGGGTTACTACCAGGAAACGGGCAGGGCCGGGCGCGATGGCGGTGAAGGACAGTGTATTACATTTTACAGCTACAAGGATATTCAAAAGCTAGAAAAATTTATGCAGGGAAAACCTGTTTCCGAGCAGGAAATTGGCAAGCAGCTGCTGCTGGAAACAGTATCGTATGCGGAGTCGTCTATCTGTCGCCGTAAATCGCTGCTAAATTATTTTGGTGAGGAATACTCCGAGGATAACTGTAACTCGTGCGATAACTGCCTGCATCCTAAAACACAATTTGAGGGTAAAGATCAGCTGCAAATGGTACTGGAGACTATCGTTGCGGTTAACCAGAAATTCAAGGCCGACCATATCGTTAACATCCTGCTGGGCAACTTAACCACCGCTGTAAAATCGTACAAGCATAATAAGCTGGATACATTTGGCGAGGGTGCCGAGAAAGATCAACGTTACTGGAATTCAATTATCCGCCAGGCGCTGGTGATGAAGTTTATAGATAAGGATATTGAAAACTACGGATTGCTGTTTATTACACCCAAAGGCCAGGAATTTTTGAGAAAGCCATACGATTTGCTGTTCACGCTCGATCATCAGTATGACGAGGGCGACGATGATGAATCGCTGGGAATGCCTATGGATAAGTCCGGTTCTGCGGATGATGAACTTTTGAACATGCTCAAGGATCTTAGAAAAAAAGTGGCCAAAAAGAAAAACCTCCCGCCATTCGTAATTTTTCAGGATCCATCGCTGGAGGATATGTCCATTCAGTATCCCATTACCATCGAGGAGTTGCAGAACATATCGGGAGTTGGAGCGGGAAAGGCAAAACGGTTTGGGCAGGAATTTGCGGACCTCATCAAGGCCTACGTTGAAGATAAGGATATTATCCGGCCGCAGGATATGGTGGTGAAAACAGTTGCCAATAAATCGCTGCTAAAGGTCTATATCATCCAAAGCATCGACCGTAAAATGGATTTAGATGATATTGCGGAGGCCAAGAATTTGGAAATGGGAGAACTCCTTAACGAAATAGAGGCAATTGTAAACTCCGGGACTAAAATCAACCTCGACTATTACATCGATAAGGTGGTTGATGAGGATAAGCAGGATGATATCTTTGACTATTTTCAGAACGAAGCCGATTCCGAAAGTATTGAGGAGGCTATGAGCGCATTGGGCGAGGGCGATTTTACCGAGGAGGAAATCCGGTTGATGCGCATCAAATTCCTTTCGGAGGTTGGCAATTAGCCTGTATTTTATTGCAGCAGCTATAATGTTACGTGTCAACTTTTAAATGCCAGCTTGCTTATAGCTATCTTTACTTGCCATACGCTAACTTGAAAACCATGCTCCCTACATTACAGGTAGATTCACTGGGTAAAAATTACGGGTCAACCAAGGCTTTAGATGGTCTAAGCCTAACAATTTCTGGTGGTGAAACAGTGGGAATTTTGGGGCCAAATGGTAGCGGTAAAACAACATTCCTTTCGCTAATTCTCGGAATTAAATCATTAAGTGCAGGAAAATTCAGCTGGTTTGGGGAACCCGCCAATAGGATTGTGAACAGTAAAATAGGCTCGCTGCTGGAAGTCCCTTACTACTACCCTTACCTATCCGTGGAAAAGAACTTGAAGATTTCGGCATTCATAAAAGGGTGTAATTTAGATGATATCCCCAAGGTTCTTCGAGCGGTAAAGCTTGCCGATAGAAAAAAGACCCCGTGTCATGCCTTATCGTTGGGGCTGAAGCAACGGCTGGCTATAGCGCAGGCTCTGCTTGGTAACCCCGATGTACTAATCTTTGATGAACCTACGAATGGCCTTGATCCCGAGGGAATAGCCGATGTAAGACAGCTCATCAGGGAGCAGTCGCAGCTTGGTAAAAC
The DNA here is from genome assembly GCA_050180015.1 of Bacteroidales bacterium. Lineage (GTDB taxonomy): Bacteria > Bacteroidota > Bacteroidia > Bacteroidales > Tenuifilaceae > JBFXEO01. Next base: position 2,769 of record JBFXEO010000188.1, read on the forward strand.
AATTATTCTGGCAAGCCATAATTTGGATGAGGTTCAACGGGTATGCTCCCACGCGGTAATTTTAAACAAGGGGAAGGGCATTGCACAGGGTAAGGTCAACGACTTACTCAGCATTAAACAACTTGCCATTATTAATACCCTTCAAGTAAACGAGTTAAGTAGCGTGCTGCGCGAAGTGGCGGGCTGTAAGGTTATTGAGCAAAATAATTTTGGATTTGTTTTAACGTTTGACCCTACCGTAAATGTTACAGATTTTAGCGCGTTACTCTCAGCCCGGGGCATTCTGCTGAATAAGTTCGAGGTTCGTAAGCCCACCCTGGAAGAGTTCTTTTTAACATTAACAAAATCCGGAAAACATTGATGCCCTTTAGCCCTTTCCGCCTTTATCCGCATATTAAAATTTTGCATAGATGAACAAGTTGTTTAAAGTAGAAGTAATTAAGACGATTGGTTACCCAACGTTCTGGGCTATCCTGCTTTTACATGCGTTGTTTTATGTACTGGTTATTGCGTTGGGGGCCAACCTTAACCTTAACATTCAGGGAGTTGAAGTTTTCAGACTTTTTTCGTACGATCATATTTGGGGAACCATGGCATGGATTGCCAGCTGGTTTAATTTGCTTTTAGCCATTCTCATCATAGTATTAACCGGCAATGAGTTGATGTATAAGACCTACCGTAGGCAGCTGTTGGATGGGCTAACGCGTGGTCAGCTAATTTTTGGAAAACTAATGCTAATCGCCTGCTTATCGGTATACGTTGTTTTGCTTGTTACAATTTCTGGCTTTATGCTTGGCTCTGCAGTTGGTACTTGGCAGGATTCTTATTCCGTTGGATTTCAGTATGTTTTTGTGCTTGGGTTGCAGTCAATTGCTTACATGACATTCGCAATGTTAACCGTTTTTGTTTTCCGAAATGTTGGGCTTTCAGTGGTAATATACCTGCTTTACTTTATTCTGGTGGAACCATTTATTCGGCTTTTCTTCACCTCGAATGTGGACAAATTTTTCCCTGTTAAGATAATATCGAACCTTACCCCCATGCTCGATTTTATGGCAATGCTAGCGGCCAATTTCTCCGGGCAAGGCATGGATACTAATTCTGCATATCAAATCCAATCTGTTCCAAACGGTATTTCCATGGATATCTCTGTGCCGGTATGCGTGGTTTATATCGTAATGTTTGTAGTTGTATCGGGACTTTTAGTGAAGTACAGAGATTTTTAGCTTTTGGGGCATCTCATTTCCCCGATTTCTAAGCTACACCCAGAAAAGTTTCAATAGTTATCAACAGTCGGTCAGGGAGCAGCTCCAATTTGCTAACTTAGCCGGAGCAAGTTTTAATGCCTTGTGAGGTTATACACTCCTTATATATCAGCAGTTTTTTTTGATTTTACCTCAAATTGTATATCATTTAAAAAGTAGGACATATTCAGAATGGGTAGTTTTGTTCACCTGCATGTTCATACGCAGTATTCAATCCTCGATGGGGCTTCCAGCATCAAGGGGTTAATTGATAGGGCAAGGGAATTGGGAATGAGGGGCGTGGCGGTAACCGACCATGGCAACATGTACGGCATTAAGGAGTTTATTAATACTGCGTCTAAAATTAACAGCTCCGTTAACGATGAAATTAAGCGCATAAAATGCGAGATCGAAAATTTACAGGGCGAGCAGGAGCGGGGTAACAACCGCGAGCCGGAAATTGAACAGCTGAAAGTCCACCTCTCGGAGCAGGAACGAAATCTCTTTAAACCGATTATCGGCTGCGAGATGTACATTGCTAAAAAGAGCCGCTTCGACAGAACCGATAAGGAAGATCGTTCAAATCATCATTTGATATTGCTTGCCAAGAACAAGGAGGGCTACCACAACCTCGTTAAGCTGGTGAGCTATGGCTTTACCGAGGGATTCTACTACAAACCCCGTATCGATAAAGAACTTCTTAGAAAATATAGCGCAGGGCTTATAGCGTCGAGCGCGTGTTTGGGAGGCGAGGTTCCGCAGGCTATAATGAGTGGAAATATTGCCGGTGCAGAGGGAATTATCCTGGAGTTCAAGGAGATTTTTGGCGATGATTTTTACCTTGAATTGATGCTCCACAAGTCGGGTGATTTTAGAATTGACGAGGAGGTATATGAAAATCAGCTTAAGGTAAACTCTGCCCTCATAGAACTCGCTGCCAAAACTGGGGTTAAGTGCATTGCAACAAACGATGTTCATTTTGTAATGGCCGAGGATGCCCAGGCACACGATAGGCTTATATGCCTGAATACGGGCAAGGATTTGGATGATAAAAACCGCTTACGCTATACCTTTCAGGAGTACCTGAAAAGCGAAGAGGAGATGCTTAACCTGTTCCCCCTGTATTCTCAGGCAGTTTACAATACCGGAGAGGTTTTTGATAAAATTGAACACTTTAGCCTGAGCAGCAAACCTATAATGCCATACTTTCCCCTACCCGAGGGCTTTACCGATGACAACCAGTGTCTTCGTCACCTTACCTTTGAGGGAGCTAAGCAGCGCTGGGGCGATAACCTGGCAGATGACGTGGTTGATCGGCTGAATTTTGAGCTGGAAGTTATCGCCCGAATGGGCTATCCCGGATATTTTCTCATTGTTTGGGATTTCATCCATGCAGCAAGGGAAATGGGCGTTTCAGTTGGGCCCGGCCGTGGGTCCGCTGCCGGATCGGCAGTGGCTTACTGCCTTAAAATTACCGATATCGACCCAGTAAAGTACGATTTGCTGTTCGAGCGTTTCCTGAACCCGGAACGTGTTTCCATGCCCGATATTGACATCGATTTTGATGAGGATGGACGGGAGGACGTATTAAAATACGTGGTACAGAAGTACGGCGCAAAGCGTGTTGCACACATTGTTACTTTTGGTACAATGGCAGCAAAATCATCGATAAAGGATGTTGCCCGTGTTCAAAAGCTCGATTTATCCACGGCCGATAGGTTAACCAAGCTGGTGCCCGACCGTCCCGGCGTTACGCTTAAGGCTGCATTCAAGGAAATACCCGAGTTGGAAAAAGAGCGCCAATCGGATAATGACCTCATC
>JBFXEO010000189.1:0-5800 GCA_050180015.1 Bacteroidales bacterium
AACCACCTCAATTCTGCAGGCCGTTTCCCCAAAAAGTAGTATTGGCAACCGTTTCTGGAAATTCATCGAATCGCTACGTCCTATAATTACATTCGACACATTTTCCGGTGCACCCCAGGTTACTTTTAACATTGTATCTAAGGATGTTGAGCGCAGTATTAAATCGGTACTAGAATTTTTAGACGGTCAGGGCTTTAAAACAGTAATTGCCATTGATGAATTCCAGCAAATAATGAAATACCCTGAACACAATGCCGACGCGTGGCTTAGAAGCATCATTCAACAGCTAAAAAATATTACTTTTATTTTTTCAGGAAGCCAGCAACATATAATGGCAGAATTACTTACCTCTCCCGACCGACCATTTTACAGGAGCGCACAATTTTTAAGACTCGGTAAAATTGATAAAGAAATTTATGCAGATTTTGTTGCTAGGCATTTCGAAAACAGGAAAAAAAGTATTGACATTGAACTCGTTAAAGAAATTATGGGTTGGTGCAATACCCATACGTACTACGTGCAGCTGGTATTCAACAGGATTTTTTCGGCAACCAAAACAAGCGTAACGGCAGATATTTGGCACCAGCAGGCCAAACAAATAATCGAGGAGCAGGAGGTTATTTTTATAAACTACCGGAACATGCTTACTAAGTCCCAGTGGAAGTTACTTAAAGCAATTGCAGCAGAAAGTGTTGTATTCTCTCCAACCTCAAAAAAATTTTTATCGAAATATAATTTAGGAAGTTCTGCCGCATTAATCAGAACCTTAAAATCTTTACAAAAGTATGAACTGGTTTATTCCGACACAACCCCCGATGGGTCAACCTTCTATAGCATGTACGATGTTCTTCTTCAGCAATGGTCAAAGGAGAAATATCCATACGATTTTGGGTAAAAAGCCCTATTGATTTTTGCATTAACAGATTCAACATCCATTCTCATTTAAATCATCGTTTGGGATTCTAATGCCGAGAATATAGGCGCACCCGGCTTGGCTTCAGCAAGTTCAGCGGAAGAGTTGAAATGCCCCATAACCGGGCCCCGGCTAAGCAGCATTGAAAAAGATTGGTTAATATTGAGCTAAAAAATCTACCCAGCTATTGTATGGTAATCAATTAGGGGTTAATTTCGCATATCAATAAATATATTAATCATTTGTTTTATAACCACTTACAAAGTATAATCCTGAAAAAAGAATGAGAAAATGGCGCATTGAGGATTCAGCCGAGATGTATAACATTAACGGCTGGGGCGTTAACTACTTTTCTATCAATAAAGATGGGAATGTTGTAGTTACCCCAAAAAACAACGGTGTTGAAATTGACCTTCGCGAATTGGTGGATGAATTGCAAGTTCGGGATGTTTCTGCCCCAATGTTAATCAGGTTTACCGATATACTCGACAACAGAATTGAAGATATGTCGCGATCCTTTAAAGCCGCTGCCGAAGAATACGGCTATAAAGGACAAAACTTTATCATTTATCCCATCAAGGTAAACCAAATGCGCCCCGTGGTTGAGGAAATTATAAATCACGGGAGAAAATTCAACATAGGGCTGGAGGCCGGATCAAAACCGGAACTACACGCTGTAATTGCCAGCAACCCACACAATGAGTCGCTCATAGTTTGCAACGGTTACAAGGACGAAGACTACATAGAGCTAGCCCTGCTGGCCCAGAAAATGGGTAAAAAGATATTCATCGTTGTTGAGAAGTTAAATGAGCTGAAACTTGTTGCAAAAGTATCGCAACGCCTTAAAATAAAGCCAAACCTTGGGATTCGCATTAAGCTTGCAAGCTCGGGTAGCGGCAAGTGGGAGGACTCCGGGGGCGATGTAAGTAAATTTGGCCTAACCTCCAGCGAAGCGCTGCAGGCAATTGACTATCTGCAAAGCAACGATTTACAGGACTCCCTTAAACTTGTACATTTTCACATCGGTAGCCAGGTAACAAAAATCCGCCGCATTAAAATTGCGCTCCGCGAAGCCTCCCAGTTCTTTGTTCAGCTACACCTCCTGGGCTTCAATATTGAGTTTGTCGATATTGGCGGCGGACTTGGGGTTGACTACGATGGTACAAGATCGTCGAGCAGCGAAAGCAGCGTGAACTACAGCTTACAGGAATACGTGAACGATTCTGTATCGACCCTTGTTGATGCGTGCGATAAAAATGATATTCAGCACCCCAATATTATCACCGAATCGGGACGGTCGCTCACGGCGCATCACTCGGTGCTAATTTTCGAGGTTCTTGAAACAACCTCGCTTCCAACCTGGCCCGAGGAAGATGAAATCACCGAGAATGATCACGAGTTGGTTCAGGAGCTTTACGAACTTTGGGACAAGTTGAATCAACCCAGAATGCTGGAAACATGGCACGATGCCCAGCAAATACGGGAAGAGGCCCTCGACCTTTTCAGCTTGGGGCTACTTGACCTGAAAACCCGGGCGCAAATTGAACGGTTATTCTGGTCAATTGCCAAAGAAATAAACCAGATTACCTCTGAAATTAAACATGTACCCGATGAGCTCAGGGTGCTGCCCAAGCTGCTCGCCGATAAGTATTTCTGCAACTTCTCGCTATTCCAGTCATTACCCGATACATGGGCTATTGATCAGATATTTCCAATAATGCCCATCCAGCGGCTTCACGAAAAGCCGGACAGGGCAGCAACGTTACAGGATATTACCTGCGACTCCGATGGCAAAATTGATAACTTTATATCAACCAAGAATATTTCGTACTACCTCCCCGTTCACTCCATCAAATCATCTGACTCATACTACATTGGAGTATTCCTGGTTGGGGCTTACCAGGAAATTTTGGGGGATTTGCATAACCTCTTTGGCGATACCAATGCTGTTCATGTATCGGTAACCGATAAAAGCTATGAAATTGACCAAATTATAGATGGGGAAACGGTTGCAGAAGTTCTTGAGTACGTTCAGTATAATCCGAAGAAGATGGTCAGGTCGCTTGAGACCTGGGTTACATCATCGGTAAAGGCCGGGGTAATTTCCCCGAAGGAAGGAAAGGAATTTTTATCGAATTACCGATCGGGGCTGTACGGATATACATACTTAGAGTGAGAACCTAAACGGCAAGCAGGCCATCGCAAAGTGATGTGAAAAACAATGATTACCGTTGCTGAATACTATATTTTACAGTAACTTTTTAAGCTTTAGCCTAAGCTGCTCTGCTGATGATGGGCGGGAAATAATTTTAAGATTTCTGTCGATTAAAAACATTTTAGGCGTTTCATCCACATTGTAACGTGTAATAATGGAGTTACTGTAATTGTCCCCATTCAGCTGCATGTTGTACCATGGGGTATGCTTTTCATCGATATACTTTTTCCATAAACCGGTTTCCTCATCAATGGAAACAGCGATAATGCTGAACCCCCTATCTGCATAATCGCTATAAATGGCAATAAGCTGGGGAAGCATTTCGGTACAGTGCGGGCATGTAACCGACCAAAAGATTACCAGCTTATACGGTGACCTTTCCGACGATAACCTGAAGGGTTTGCCAGCCAACGGCTTTACCTTGAAATCAAATGCCTTTGCACCAACCGCAATGGTTTCCTCGAGGGTTAGCTTTGCCCTCAACTCAACATTCCGCGCCAACTCCTGCGCAGAATTGCCACCATTCCGGAGCAGGTAGTTTAATGTGCCATAGTAATCGCTATCGGAAAATCCCCGGCAAAGAGAACCCACTATCTGGTTACGGGCATTTTCGCCCATTGCCGTATTCAGCAGGGAGGCAATTCGGGCAACAAAAACAGAATCCTGCTGCTCCTTATCGTAGCTGCTTTCACAGATAGAATTCTCCAAGTAATCCCATACATTCTTAATCAGTATGGGCGTGTTAAGCAAGCGTTCATCGGTTAAATCAACCTTTTTCCACCACACACCGGTAAGCTGGTTTTTGTAGGAACACTCATCGGTAGCATCAATAATAAATGGTTTTGTATCGAGGTTAATATAGTTTGATACAAATAGCGTGGAATCAAGTGCAGTAAAAGCCACCGCTTTTTGGTGAAACTCAAACTCCGCTTGCTGCTTTTCGTCCCCTAGCTGCTGGGCAAACGGGGAGCCAACCGGATAGTAGCTTAAAAGCGATCCCAAGAGCCATTGTTGCTGCTCTTTGGAGTGCTTGAGCTTTGAGTACTCTACGAATATTTTATTCTCCTCCGATTCCAATACTTTTAAGCTATCCTCAATGGCATATACTACGGTTTCAAACTTTACCAACGGCTCGTTGGCAACAATAAAATCAATTGAACCCGTTTTCCCCACGGAAATACGGTAAAGCCCCTGAGATGCCGAATCGGGAATATTGAACCGGTAAACTCCAACACTGTCGGCCCGGGATGAGTCAACAGTGATTAGCTCTTTCCCTGAGTAACGGAATAATTTCGACTTTGAGCCAATGGACTGTTTCACTTTTAGCTCAACGGTAGTTTGAGCCATTAACCCGGTATTCAACAATATGCTTATTAGCAAAAAAGAAACAACTAACGTTTTACTGAGATTGCTCCTGCCAAAATCAAATTTCATGGTAACAAGTTATTACTTTACAAGGTATTTTAGTATTTTTTGCTTCAAATCGTTCGGGTTGAACGGTTTAAGCACAAAATCGTTCATCCCAATGTTGAATATTTTATGCTGAACATCCTGCATTGCCGATGCGCTAAGAGCGATTATTGGAACCGTATTTACCGATGAATCGTCCAATTGCCTGATAGCCTTAGCCGCCTCATATCCATTCATTTCTGGCATTTCCAGATCCATAAGTACAAGGTCAAACTTTTGTTTTTTTACCAACTTCAAAGCTACAAGGCCATTTTCGGCATGTTCGTGGGTTATGCCCCAATTCGTCAGGAATCGTTGAACTATTAGGGTATTCAAATCGTTATCTTCAACTATAAGAATTCTGTACTTTTTGTCCAACGAAAATTCTACCTCAACGTTGTGAGGTGCAGAATCCTGCTTCGAATTGGAAGCTATATCAAATTTAAGATCAAAATAAAACCTAGAGCCTTTACCGGGTGAGCTTCTCAGCAATATTTTTCCACCCATCAGGTTAACCAGCTGTTTAGATATTGCAAGCCCTAAACCCGTTCCTCCTAAATGGTTCGCCTGGTTATGTACCTGCGTGAATTCCTGAAATATTAAACTCTGTGATTCTTTCTTAATGCCAATGCCCGTGTCGGAAATGGAGAAATGGACAATGGCCGATTTTTTTAATTTACGCTTTAGCTTAAACGATACTTCAACATGGCCTTTCCGGGTAAACTTTATTGCGTTCCCTATTAAATTGGTAAAAATTTGATTTAACCGTACCCGATCGCCAGATAAATTTCTGGGAATATTTGGATCGACTTCTCCTATAAGTACCAATTTTTTCCCCTTTGCCATCTGCGAAAACGAACCGAGTAAACCGGCATGTAGCTGGTGTAGATTGATATTTGATTTGATAAGGTCCATCTTCCCGGCTTCAATTTTGCTGAAATCGAGAATATCATTTAGTAACGCTAAAAGATTTTCGGCGGCATACTTTAATGCGCTAAGATTATCGAGCTGCTCTTGCCTGGGGTTCTCCAGCAGTAAAAGGTTGGTCATGCCAATAACAGCATTCATAGGTGTTCTAATCTCATGGCTCATGGTTGAAATGAACCGCTCCTTCGCCCGGCTGGCCTCTTCGGCCTGCTCCTTGGCTACCAGCAATTCGAACTCCTGCATATTACGTGCTGTAATATCCACCATTACGCCAATGTATTTATACGAATGCCCGC
>JBFXEO010000190.1:0-5741 GCA_050180015.1 Bacteroidales bacterium
AAATGGAATCTTATTTGTCATCCCGAGTTTATCGGGGGATATCTGGCAAAAGAGGTAGATACTTCACTTCGTACAGTATGATAATAAGTACGAACAGCAAACAGCTATCAACCATCAACTAAATATGGATTTTGAGCACATTAAACGGGTTTACTTTGTGGGGATAGGCGGCATTGGCATGAGTGCCCTTGCCCGTTACTTTCTGCTACATGGCAAGGCCGTTGCCGGATACGATAAAACATCATCGGATATTACCGCCGATTTGGAAGGTATGGGCGTGGCAGTTCACCATTCCGATGATGTTAACCTTATTCCTGCTGATTATAGAACCGCTAAGGATGATACCCTGGTCATTTATACGCCTGCAATTCCAGCCAATCATTCCGAGCTGAATTTCTTTATAAACAATGGTTATTCTATCACAAAACGTGCACAGGCCTTGGGCTTTATTGCATCGGCAATGAAGACTCTGGCCGTAGCCGGTACGCATGGTAAAACATCAACCACAGCAATGCTTTCGTATATTTTGGGAAATTCATCCATTGGCTGCGAGGCATTCTTGGGCGGAATATCCAAGAACTTTGGGAGTAACTTGGTTTCTGCCGGAAAAGGTGAAAACATACTGGTTGTTGAGGCCGATGAGTACGACCGGAGCTTCCTGAACCTTTCACCGTACCTGGCGGTTGTAACTTCTGTCGATGCCGATCATCTGGATATTTACGGTACTCATGAGCATGTTCAGGAGGCCTTTAACCTGTTTGCCGGGCAGGTAAAACCTAATGGTATTTTGGTTAAAAAGTTTGGCGTCAACTTCAATCCTAACCTTGCTTCTGGTGTAAAAACTTTAACGTATGGTTTCGCCGGCAATGCCGATGTTTACCCTTCAAGCATCAACATTGATAATGGGTACTACAACTTTACGCTGAACACTCCAAATGGCATTATAGAAAATTTACGTTTGGGCGTACTGGGTAGGTATAACCTGGAAAATGCTCTTGCAGCATCGGCTGCTGCGTTGGCAATGGGAATTAGCGCCAATGAGTTGCGTGGCGGATTACAGGGCTTCTCGGGTGTGGTTCGCCGGTTCGATGTTCGGTTCAATAATGGCAAATCTCTTTATGTTGATGACTATGCGCACCATCCTCAGGAAATTAATGCAATGGTAGGTTCGGTTCGCGATGTATTCCCAAACCGGAAGGTGGTTGGAATCTTTCAGCCTCACCTTTACAGCCGTACCCGTGATTTTGCCGATGAGTTTGCACGGGCTCTCGATAAGCTGGACTCTGTAATCCTTCTCGATATTTATCCAGCGAGGGAGTTGCCGATTGAAGGAGTTACATCAAGCTTAATTCTACGCGGGATGGAGAATCCTGGCAGTATGCTATTAAGCAAGGACGATGTTTTGGAGTGGATCCGGGGAAACGATATTGATATTCTGTTAACTATGGGTGCTGGCGATATTGACCGTATGGTGCCCAAAATTGTGGAGGTATTGAGTAGTAAGTAGCCGATGAAAAAGCGTAATCGCATCATACTATTTTCAGTGGCGTGGTTGGTGTTAATTGCCTACCTGGTTTACGGTTTGATGTTTTCGTCGAAGCGGGCTGGTGGTGTAGTATGCAGCTCCATTGCGGTTGAAGTGCTCGATAGTGCCAGCTATCAGTTTGTCCGGTCATCAACCATCCGGCGGATGATAATGTCGTCGGGGAAATCGCCAATCGGAAAGCTTTTAAAAGATATCAACACAAAAAAGCTCGAAGACGATATTGCTGGAATGGCTGCTGTCTGCGATGTTCAGGTCTATAAATCGCTCGATGGCAAGCTGCGGGTTACGGTTATGCAGCGTAGGCCAATCGTTAGAATTTACAATGCTTCCGGTCAAACCTACTATATCGATGATCAGGGGCTTATAATGCCTGTTTCCTCCAGTTATACTGCACGGGTACTGGTTGTTACCGGCAATATAAGGGAGCCGTTCAGGGTTGAACCCGATGTTAATATCTTGTGCTGGTCCGACAGCTTGGTTAATGGCGATAAACCTTTAATTTGTCGTATTTTTGATTTTGCCAGGTATGTATCGGAAGATGATTTCTGGAACGCTCAAATTGCGCAGGTTTATGTGAGTAGCACAAGAGATGTTGAGTTAATCCCTGTTGTTGGCCCGCATGTTGTTCAGCTGGGAGGATTCAGGAACTACAGGATTAAACTCGAAAAGCTGATGGCTTTTTACAAGGAGGCCCTGCCCTCTGAGGGTTGGAATAAGTATAAGGTTATAAACTTAAAATATTCAAATCAAATAGTTTGCACTAAACGATAACACTATGGCACAGGGTAGCGAGTATGTAGCAGCAATTGACCTGGGAACCACCAAGGTGGTTACCCTGGTTGGGAAAAAAACAGCTAATGGGAAATTGCAGATTGTTGGACTGAGCACCACTGAATCAACCGGGATTAAAAAGGGAATGATTCAGAATATCGAGGATACTGTTAAGGCAATAGAGAAAACGGTAACCGAGGTTAAAACCGAAGCGGGCATCGATTTTAAATCCGTGTATGTTGGAATTGCCGGACAGCATATACGTAGCATTAAGAACCGGGGCTACATTAACCTTGAATCCGACGAGGTTGAAATTTCCCAGAAGGATATAGACAGGCTGATTAATGATATGCACCGAATTCCGGTTGAGGCTGGCGAAACCATTCTGCACGTGCTGCCGCTGGAATATTTTATTGATAACGAGGCCGTAGATAAACCCGTGGGTATGGTTGGCCGGAGGTTAGAGGCCAATTTCCACATTGTAATTGGTAAAACCTCATCGGCAAAGCATATCGAAAAATGCGTAAACCGTGTTGGGCTAAACGTTAATGAGTTGATTCTTGAGCCGTTGGCATCGGCAGAGTCTGTTTTAACCGACGATGAACGCGAGGCTGGTGTTGCCCTTGTTGATATTGGCGGCGGAACAACTGACCTGGCAATATACTACAACGGTAACGTAAGGCATACGGCGGTTATTCCGTTTGGCGGAAATATCATCACTCAGGATATAAAGGATGGTTGTTCAATTCTGTTGAAACAGGCCGACCTGCTCAAGGAAAAGTTTGGCTGTGCCCTATCCGATATTGCCCCGGACAATAAGATCATTACAATTCCCGGAATTAGTGGCCGTGAGCCCAAGGAGATTTCTGTTAAAAATCTTGCCGGAATTATTCAGGCCCGTATGGAGGAAATTCTCGACTTTGTTGCTTATGAGATCAACCTTTCCGGTTACGCCAGCAAGTTGAGCGCAGGGGTGGTTATTACCGGGGGCGGTGCCCTGCTGAAGCATTTGCCTCAGCTAATTCGCTTCAAAACCGGTTACGATGTCCGCATCGGGTACCCGGTTGAGCAGTTGAGCTCAGATTCGCTGGAGGATTTTAATCAACCTCAACTGTCAACCGCCCTGGGGCTGGTACTCATTGGTTTGGAGAGGAAACCCGAATTGCTCGAAAAGGTTGTGGAGAAGGAATCTGCCCAGGCTATCGATAAAAAAGGAGATGGTGTTGACGTTGAAGCTAATGGGCGGAAATCTACCAGCAAGCTAACAGCCATAAAGCAGATTTTCTCGGGGTTGTTCGACGAAACTGACAGTGAAATGTAAGGCGTTTAAGTGCAAACAAGTGCAGGTGTTATTGAATAAGTATAGCTATTTATTGGTTGATGGCGGGACGTGCCAACCGTCATAAATATCTTTTAACGGTTAACCTTTAACCTCTAATAATGAAACTATGGGCGATGAATTAATAAACTTCGATTTGCCATCCAATGAGTCCTCAATCATCAAGGTAATTGGTGTCGGCGGTGGCGGTGGAAATGCGGTAAACTACATGAACCGTATGGGAATAAAGGATGTTGACTTTGTTCTGTGCAATACCGATGCTCAGGCCTTGCATAATAGCCCGGTTGAGCTTAAAATTCAGCTGGGAGCATCGCTTACCGAGGGCCGCGGTGCAGGCAATAAGCCCGAAATTGGCAGGCAGGCTGCCATCGAGAGCTTACAGCAAATAGTTGATTTCCTGTCCAGAAACACCAAGATGGTGTTTATTACCGCTGGCATGGGCGGTGGAACCGGAACCGGGGCTGCGCCAATAATTGCCAAAGCCGCCAAGGAGCTGGGCATTTTAACTGTTGCCATAGTCACGATTCCATTCCGTAACGAGGGTAAAAAGCGCATTGCCCAGGCCGTTGAGGGTATAGAGAATATTCGGCAGCATGTGGATTCGTTGCTTGTGGTTAACAATGAGAAGATACTCGAAATATACGGCAACCTGAAAGTGACAGAGGCATTTGCCAAGGCCGATGATGTGCTGGCAACTGCGGCCAAGGGTATTGCCGAAATTATCACCGTGCATGGTTATATTAATGTTGACTTTGCCGATGTGGAAACAGTAATGACCAACAGTGGCGTGGCCCTTATGGGATCGGCGCGGGCCAGCGGTGAAAACCGTGCCCTTAAGGCGGTTAAAGAGGCACTGGAATCGCCTTTGCTCAACAATAATGATATTTCCGGTGCCCGTAATATTCTGCTGAACGTAACCTACGGTCAGGACGAAATTACCATGGAGGAGATAGGATTGATAATTGATTACGTTCAGTCCGCTGCCGGAGACGATGCGGATTTGATCTGGGGCAATGGTTGCGATCCCCTGCTTGGCGAGGATTTGAATGTTACCGTTATTGCTACTGGTTTTGGAACAAACAGCATTCCGGAACTTTACGTGCGGAACAAGGAGATTGACGTGGTTGAGCTGAATGGCGGAATAGCATCGAATAGGGTGGAAGCAACCCCATACTTGAGCGACGATGCAAAGCCCCAACCCAGAAGAATAAAAAAACATGAGGTGATTGATATTCAGCAACGTGTAATAGAGTTCGATGTGTCGGCTGAAGATTTTGAGGTGAGAACGGTTTCCACATCTCGTCCCGCTAGGGTTGAAGATACAAATCAACCCAAGGAGGTAACTTCCAAACCCGGCTTACCCACCGGTAAACCACATCCTTCAGCCTCCAGCCGATGGGGAAATATGGATGAGCTGGAGGGCATTCCGGCGTATAAGCGCAAAAATATTCAACTTGATAATTCCGATCATTCCAATACAAGCAATATATCGCGACTGACGTTGAGTGAAAATGAGGATGGAGATATATTCCTCCGTCCCGATAATTCGTACCTGCACGATAACGTGGATTAAGGGTGACTACCAGTGTAAATTTTTAAGGATATTGGCCAATGATTTGCCATGGAACGCTTAACCCTTGAGTTAATTAAAGAAAAAATTGCCCCATGCGGGTTGCATTGTGCTAAATGTTTTGCACACAAAAACGGGGGGATGTAAAAAGGTATAGCCAGGAGTTAAAACATGCCCTTGGTAATTTTGATGTTTACGCGCAGCGATTTGTTGGTTTGCTGAACGAGCCAATTTTTGAGAAATACCTTGATTTTAAAGGCATGTTGGAGTATTTCTCCTCTGCAGTTGGATGTGAGGGGTGCCGAAACGAGAAATGTAAACTTTTCAAGGATTGTGGCGTAAGAGATTGTCATGCAGAAAAACAGGTTGATTTCTGCTATCAATGCAGTGAATTTCCGTGTAGCAGAACCGGTTTTGATGAACATTTATATGGACGATTTGTGAGCATCAACCAGAAAATCAAATTGATTGGAATAGAAAAGTATTACCGGGAAATCAAAGGTAAACCACGGTAT
>JBFXEO010000191.1:0-5715 GCA_050180015.1 Bacteroidales bacterium
TGGCCGTTAATGATTGGTATTGGTGAAACAACCCATTACATCGGCGATGTTATAGCGGGTGTTATTGCCACAACGGAAGAGATTGCCCGCAAGGCGGTCAATCTCATAGAAATCGACTACGAAGTAAATCGCCCTATAACAGATATGATTGAGGCTGTAAAGCCCGATAGCCCATCTGTTCACGAGGGGAAGTCAAATGTGCTGGAAACCTGCTCCATTCGCTTTGGCGATGTGGAGAAAGCATTTGCCGAAGCGGCATGGACATCAAGCGATATATACGAAACCCAACGTATTGAACATGCTTTTCTTGAAACAGAAACTGCTATAGCCTTGCCCGAAGACGATGGAATTCGACTCTACAGCCAAGGACAAGGAATATATGTGGACCGTAAGCAGATTGCAAAAATTTTAAATCTTCCCGAGGAAAAGGTTAAGGTTACGCTAGTTCAGAATGGCGGTGGATTTGGCGGCAAGGAGGATTTGACCGTGCAAGGACATGTATCGCTATATGCATTTTTAACCCAAATGCCCGTAAAACTTCATCTCAACAGAGATGAATCTATTAGAATGCATCCAAAACGTCACCCCGTTTGGATGAAAATGAGCCTAGCCTGTAATGCAAAAGGTAAATTCACCGCGGTTAAGCTAGAGGCTATTGGCGATACCGGAGCCTACGCATCGGTTGGAACAAAGGTGATGGAACGGGTGGTTGGTCATGCAACTGGCGGCTATACCGTTCCCGCTGTTGATATTTCTGCAAAAACCGTTTACACCAACAACATTCCATGCGGGGCAATGCGTGGATTTGGCGTTCCCCAGGCTGTATTTGCCATAGAGAGTTGTATCGACGATATCTGCAAGAGAGCCGGATTCAACCGCTGGAAAATCCGTTTCGACAATGCCCTGGAGGATGGATCAAAAACTGCAACAGGACAAGTGCTCCGGGGTGTTGGGCTAAAGAAAACCCTTTTGGCTGTGAAGGATCAATTCAATGCGGCTGAATACGCTGGAATTGCTACAGGGCTCAAGAATACAGGCGTTGGAAACGGAATGGTTGACGATAGCGATGTCCTCATCAAAATCATCTCCGATAAAAAGATTGAAATTCACCACGGATGGACAGAGATGGGACAAGGCGTTCATACCATGGCCATTCAAACATTGCATCAGGAAACTGGTATCGATCCTGAACTTATTGACGTAGTAGTTAATACCGAAGCAGGCATTCCTACCGGAATGACAACCTCCTCGCGAGCAACTGCGCTGGTTGCCAATGCAATTATCAATGCAGCAATATCGATAAAACGCGATTTAGAGAATTCAACACTATTGCAGCTGGTTGGCCGAACCTACAAAGGAAAATTTGTT
Organism: Bacteroidales bacterium; assembly: GCA_050180015.1. Taxonomy (GTDB): domain Bacteria; phylum Bacteroidota; class Bacteroidia; order Bacteroidales; family Tenuifilaceae; genus JBFXEO01. Next base: position 1,369 of record JBFXEO010000191.1, read on the forward strand.
TGCGATTGGACATGCAAACCTGGGGCCGATACCGAAAACCCAATAATTCATTTCGCTTACGGTTACGCAACCCAGGTTGTAATTCTGAACGATAATGGTGAAATTAAAAAAATTATTGCAGCACACGATGCCGGTAAAATAATGAACCAAACGCTATTCGAAGGTCAGATAGAAGGTGCCCTGCACATGGGTATGGGGTACGCACTAACCGAGGATTTACCTATGAAGGATGGATTCCCTGTTAGCTTTAAGTTCAAGGACATTGGTATTTTACGCGCCAACGAAACGCCTGAAATGGAAATTATAGGCATAGAAGAACCTGATCCCGTTGGACCGTATGGAGCAAAGGGTATTGGCGAAATTGGCCTTGTTCCAACTGCCGCAGCCATTGCAAACGCTTTTTTTGCTTTTGATGGCGTTAAACGCACCAAGCTACCAATGAAGAGGAAGTGTTGATCGTCGGTTGAAAATATCATTTAACTTAGTCTGTTAACCTAATTACTAAAAACAATACACTAAAATGAGTATTCTTCTCAAAAATGCGATATACGTAAACTGGCAAACGCTAGAGTTCAGGCACACCAATATTATTGTTGAAGGCGGTAAAATTCAACTTGCTGATGATAGCAATATTCCAAACGAGCAGCCCGACATTATTGACTGTACTGGCAAAATAGTAACAAAATCGTTCGCTGTAGGCCATCATCATGCTTACTCTGCATTGTCACGAGGAATGGGTGTTCCAAAAAAATCACCAGCAAATTTCTACGAAATTCTAAAATACGTTTGGTGGACACTCGACAAATGTTTGACCAAAGAGATGGTTGAGTACAGCGGACTTGTTACCGCAATGGCTTGCGCAAAATCGGGCGCTACATTCGCCATCGACCATCATGCATCGCCTTATGCAGTTAGGGGTTCTTTGGGCATTCTGGCTGAAGCATTCGACACTGTTGGCGTTGGTCATTTGCTTTGCTACGAAATCAGCGACCGCGATGGTGATAAAATTGCCGCTGAAGGACTTGAAGAAACAGACGAATACCTATCGAAAAATCAAGGTTTGGTCGGACTTCATGCCTCGTTTACACTAAGCGATGAAACCTTAAAGAAAGCATCTGCCTTAATGCAAAAACATAAATCGGGTGTTCATATTCATGTTGCCGAAGATACCTACGATCAGGAGCATTGCTTGGAAAACTACAATACATCTGTAGTTGAAAGGTTGAACAGTTTTGGCATGTTAAATTCATCAAAATCGATACTTGTTCATTGCTTGCACTTATCGGACAACGAACGAAACCTGATCAAAAATTCACCATGCTGGTTGGCCCAAAACACCGACAGCAACTTAAACAATAACGTAGGATATTTTAGCGGCGAAGGGCTCCATAATAAAATTATGTTTGGTACCGATGGTATGCATAGCGATATGCTACGCAGCGCTCAATCATCATACTTTGTAGGTCAGAATTTCGACCCAATGAGTCCGGCGCAGGCCTACCACCGCCTCAGGAACGCGCATCGGTACTTAAAATCAAATGGATTTAAAGGCGACGGGGATGACAACCTGATTGTGCTGGATTACGACTCTCCAACTCCGGTAACACCGGAAAATTTCCTTGGCCATTTATTTTTTGGGATAAACTCGTCGCATATTCGCGATGTAATCTCCAACGGTAAGGTTATAGTAAAAAACAGAGCGCTAACAACCGTGGACGAGGAAAACATTCTTAAAGAATCTCAAAAACTGGCAAAATCACTCTGGAAATGTATGGCTAAATAGGATTTAACGTAAATCATACATACAAAAACTTATAAATAACAAAGATGTACGCTTCGGCAAGCATAGTGTGCATCTTTTTTTGAAAAAACCGTTAGCAAATATTAAATCAAAAACCTCCTAAGCCAATAAGTTTGGTTATTTCCCTTTTTTTCGTGTTTTACCACTTCCCCAAAAACTATCAACTAAATACGTACCTTTGCAACAAGTAAAAAACATGTAAAGTATGAATGATCAGGTATTGGTGTGGATAGGCTACTCGGCATCAGTAATTATTGCCATATCCATGACAATGAGCTCAATAGTAAAGTTCCGATGGATTAACTTTGCAGGGGCTCTCCTATTTTCAGCTTATGGTTTTTCGATTGGAGCTCTACCTGTAGGTTTTCTGAATGGCTTCATTGTTATTACCGATGCCTACTATCTTTTCAAAATATATTCGAAGAAAGAAATTTTTGAAGTTCTTGCGGTTCGTCCCGATAATAAATACCTGCTAAGATTTATTGAATTTCACACAAAGGATATACATAAATTTTTCCCGGGATTTAGCTACTCGCCAAATTCCGAAACCATCAGCTTCCTGGTACTACGAAACATGGTTATTGCCGGGGTTTTTGTTGCCCAAAGGTCCGATCCCAAAACCATTGAGGTAGGGTTAGACTATGTATTACCCGAGTACCGCGACTTTAAAAACGGACGATTCGTGTACTACTGGTTGAGCAATAAATTCGCGGAAAATGGATATGTTAAGGTATGCGCCACCGGATCGAGCAAAGAGTACAACGAGTACCTCATCAAGCTAGACTTTAGAGAAGCACCCAACAACAGGTTTATTAAAATATTAGAAGCATAAATCAGTCCCGATGAGTATTCTTATTAAAAACGGCGCAATTGTTACGGCAACCCAAGTTGCCGTAGCCGATATTTTTATTGATGATGGTAAAATCAGCATAATTGGTAATTGTTCACATGTAAAAGCGGATAGAGAGATAGATGCCAAAGGCATGTTCATTCTGCCGGGAGGTGTTGACCCCCATGTACATTTACACTTACCTACACCTGCCGGGTACTCATCGGACGATTTTTATAGCGGAAGCGTTTCCGCCATTTACGGTGGAACCACAACCTTTATCGATTTTGTTACACCAAGTAAAAATCAACCACTCCCCGATGCTCTTAACATTAGGATCGACGAGGCAAAAAACAGCTTGATTGATTATTCCTTCCACGTTAGCCCGGTGGACTGGAGAAACACGTCGGAACAGGAAATGCAACAGTGCATTGATATGGGATTCCCTTCGTTCAAAATATACATGGCATATAGGGAAACCATTGGTTTAAGCGATGATAATATCTACCATACCATGCGAGTTGCCGGACGTAATGGTGGAATGGTAACAGCACACTGCGAGCTTGGTGATGAGGTAAACGCCTTACGCGATTTCTATGTTAGCCAAAATAAAACCTCGCCACTATACCACATGCTTTCGCGCCCATCAAGACTTGAGGCAGGGGCCGTTAAACGTGCAATTGCGCTAGCCGACCAAACCAACTGTCCGTTATACATTGTTCACGTATCGGCAGGTGAAACATTGAAACATATCAACCAGGCACAGAAAAGCGGTCAACCAGTTTATGCCGAAACCTGTCCACATTACCTTTTGCTTGATGAGTCAAGCTACGAGGGTGACTTTGAAAAAACGGTAAAGTTTATTGTTAGCCCACCACTACGAACCCCCGACGATATAACCCAGCTCTGGGAGGGAATTAGCAACAATATAATTCAAACAGTGGGTACCGATCACTGTCCTTTTTCTCTTAAACAAAAGGCATTCGGGCATGATGATTTCCGTAAAACACCTAACGGTGCCGGAGGCGTTGAACATCGGTTAGGGTTACTTTACACCTACGGAGTTTTACAAAACCATTTTACTATTCATAGATTAGTCGATCTGTTTGCCACCCAACCGGCTAAAATATTCGGGTTATACCCGCAGAAAGGAGATATTGCCGTAGGTTCCGATGCCGATTTAGTTATCTGGAATCCAAATTCGGAATCAACAATATCAGTAAAAGCACACCATTCCAGAGCAGACCTGAATATTTTTGAGGGGACAAAAGTTAAAGGTGCAGCTAAATACGTAATTGTTAACGGTAATATTGCTTTAGAAAATGGAAACCTTAACCCAGGTTTACCGAATGGTAAAGTTCTCCGCAGAAAATCACAAAAAAATACCAACCAATACTACAAAAGGCTAAGTTCCGACGATTTCTCCGCAAACAATTGCGGCAGGGTATAAAAAGACCCCAAAGGTTTTATGCTTTGAGGTTTAGTAGATCAATATTTCGGGTAAAACGCTAATACAAAATTCTTTTACTATTCCTGTTGAAAATATCCTTCATCAGCTTTGCAGGACTCTCGAAACGGTTGGTAAGCATCATCGCGGCAATGATGTATGGCTAGTAACCTGCTTCCAGGTATGTTTATATGCGATAACGCTCGAAGGTTTCAGCGCTAACCTCACCCTGCGCACATGATTCACCTGAAAAATCGGCGGGCAAGCAGT
>JBFXEO010000192.1:0-5680 GCA_050180015.1 Bacteroidales bacterium
CTTCCGATCTAAATGTATATTCATTTACAGCGAACTGCTTTACTAAAACATTATGCTTACATTAAATTTGGGTTAATATCAAATTTTTCCCGGTAACATTGAGGTTGTAAGCATTATGGTTACCCCTTAGGAATCCTTAAATGCGAATAGTTAACATAAAATTAATATAAATCATTCCCGGATACCCGATATTTTAACAATTTGCTAATATTTGTTAGTTTAATATTTAATATCATTGTGGTTAATTTAAACAGTAGGAGATGAAAGCAAAAGATTACAAAATTTTACTTGTTGACGATGAGCCCGATATTTTAGAATTTTTAAAGTATAACCTCCAGAAAGAGGGATTTGAGATATACACTTCATCTAATGGCAAAGATGCTATAAAAATTGCCGAAAAAACTCAGCCTCAGCTAATTCTACTGGATGTAATGATGCCTGAAATGGATGGTATTGAAACATGCGAGGAGCTTCGTTCAAACCCGCTTACCAAGAATACGCTAATTGCTTTTCTCACTGCCCGTAGCGAAGATTATAGCCAGATTGCCGGGTTTGATGCCGGTGGCGATGACTATATTTCGAAACCCATTAAACCCAAGGTGCTGATTAGCCGTATTAAGGCATTGCTGAAACGGGCCGGCACGCTGGACGATGGTGCCGATTCTTCCGGAGATATTCCCAGTTCAGGCCTTGTAATTGATAAGGAACGGTACATGGTTTACTTGGAGGGAAATGAGATAAATTTGCCTAAAAAGGAATTTGAACTTCTTGCCCTGCTCTACAGCAAACCCCAAAAGGTGTTCACCCGCGATGAAATTTACCAGGCAATATGGGGCGATGAAATTGTTGTTGGCGATAGAACCATTGATGTCCATATCCGTAAATTACGCGAAAAGCTGGGCGAAAATTATATAAGGACAGTAAAAGGTGTTGGCTATAAATTTATGGTTTAACTTAAAATATTTTTATGGGAATTTTTGAATGGAAGGATAACTACAGCGTATCTATAAATAGTATAGATAACGATCATAAAAGGTTATTCGAATTGATGAATCAACTTTTTGATGCAATGACCAAGGGCGAGGGGAGTAAGATTCTTTTACCCCTGGTGGATGAGTTACACCGTTATACGGCTTACCATTTCAACCGGGAAGAGGTTTACTTTAGAACAACCAACTACCCCAACGCACAGCAGCATGTGCAGCAGCATACCGCTTTTGTGGATAAGGTGGGTGAGTTTAAGGCAAAAATTAGCGCAGGGAAGTTGGACATTGCGCCTGACCTTCTCCAGTTTTTACGCGATTGGCTGCTGAACCATATCCTGAAAGTTGATAGAATGTACACCGAACATTTCAAGAAATTTGGTGTTCAGTAACATATTCGTTGGATGCTAAATCGGAATTGGTTAGATGACGGATTGATGATCAGTTCATCTATTTTGCGGTAGCATCTAGGCTTTTATTCATACATCGAACGCAATATCAAATTTTCATAAAATGTGATATTGCGCTCTTTTTTGTGTGTAAGCAGTTTAGTCAACATTGTTTAGGATGAAGTCGCGCTGGGCCTTCAGCAGGTTCACGGTGTGCAGCATGATGTTCTTGATTTCGTTGAGCATGCCCAGGTATAGGACGCTGTTCCGGGTTCCGGCCTCGTTCGCCTTTATGCGCTTAACCTGCTTTTTCCGGTTCTCGTTCAGCACTTCCAGGATGTCCTGCTGCTTTTTGATGGCATCCTGCACGCCGGTGTAGTCGTTGCCCTTCACCATTGCCATTATGTCGTCGAAGAAGTCGGCAATTCTGCCGCTGAGCTCGTTGAGCTCGGCGGCCTGATTCTTACTGAGCCCCTTATGCTGGTTCTCGATGTGCTGCAGGCTGGGCGAGGAGACAAAGGTGAGCGAGTGGGCGATCTCGCGCAGGTAGTCAATCACCTGGATGTAGTAGTGGCCGGTTTCCACGGAGTCGGCCTCCAGCTGCTTGAGCACCTGGTAAACGTTGTACTTCAGCTTCTTCGCCTCCCGGTTGAGCTCCTCCACCTCCCGGTTTACCTGCCTCAGCAGCTTCCTGTCCTCCCGGGTTAAGCCCTCAATGGTTTTGGTGTATATCCTTAGAACGTCTTTCAGCGATTTGCTGACATCGCGGGTGCACCTCCTCACCACGCTGTCCCCGGTTTCAAGGGCATCGATCTCCCCCTTTTCCTTATCTACTTTCTTTCTATGTATGAGGTTCGACTTGACGATTAGCCCAAGGGCAACGGCAAGAATTAGGATCAACGCGGGTGTTTTACCGTAAAATAGTGCAGCAGCAATAAGGAACGATATGCTAAACGCCACGAATGCGGTGAAAAACCATCCTCCAATTACAGTAAGGACTCCGGTAATCCGGTAAACGGCGCTATCGCGTCCCCAGGCCCTGTCGCTGAGCGAGGTTCCCATGGCCACCATAAAGGTGACGTAGGTGGTGGAGAGGGGGAGCTTAAGCGATGTTGCCGAGCTGATGAGGATGCTGGCAACCACCAGGTTCACCGAAGCTCTAACCAGATCGAAGGACGGTGCCTCTACCGCACTTTTATACTTTTGAGCTTTGCTGGTATCGAACCGTTTCTCTGCAAAATCTTTTAAGTATTGCGGAATAATATGGCTGATATTGCCATTAAAACTACGTGCCATGCGGACTAGCGTTCTGGAGAAGCTGGTGCTACCAAACCGTTCAACTCCGGAATCCTGCCGCCCCAGCCCAACCTCCGTCTCGGTTACGGTTCTTGCCTTGCGCGATGTCCACAGGGTGATAACCATGACCAGCCCGGCAATGAGGAGGTATAGGACGTTGGTGGATACCGGGCCGGCCAGCTCCGTCATGGGCAGCTGGTCCGGGGCAACTCCCGGGTTGGCCAGGTGTACCTGGAAGGCTTTTAACCCGGCCATCGAGACGCCGATGAAGTTTACCAGGTCGTTCCCGGCGAATGAGAGGGCCAGGGCAAAGGTTCCTGCCAGCACGATGAACCGGAGCACGTTCATCTTGAATAGCGAGATGAGCAGCTGAAAAATGGCCGCCCAGGCTAAAAAGCTGTAAAGCAGGATCAGCACGGTATGCCCATTGATGTAATCCAGTGCGTTTTGACTAAGAATGGAAGAGCCCTGAATTCCTTTCATCACTATAAAGTAGGTAATGGCCGTTAGGGCAATGCCGCCCCATACGCTGCCCACGTATTTGAGGCTGCGTTTGTAGTTGAAGGAGAACAGGAACCGGGCTATGTACTGGATTACCATTCCGGTAACAAACGCAACGATGACGGAGACCAGTATTCCCGATATTATTGTTAGTGCTTTCTCGCTATTTATATAATTGCCTAGATGATTTAGAGAATCGTTGCTTGCCATAATTTTGAATATGGATACGGCAACGGCGGACCCGAGGAGCTCGAACACCAGCGACACCGTTGTTGATGTGGGCAGGCCGAACGTGTTGAAGAAGTCGAGCACAATAACATCGGTGAGCATAACCGCCAGGAAGATCACCATAATTTCGCTTAGGTAGAAGTTTTCGGGACGGAAAACCCCTTTCCTGGCTATTTCCATCATTCCGCTGGAGAAGAAAGAACCGACTAAAACCCCAGCGGAGGCTACGAGTAGTATCCAATGCCTCGACGCTACCTTTGAACCAATGGCCGAGTTGAGGAAGTTGACCGCATCGTTCGATACACCAACAACGAGATCGGACATGGCGAGCAACAGCAATATTATAACGGCAAAGAGATAGAAAGTTTCCATAGATGAGATTTTGGTTCGAATGCAAAAGTAGTTTTCTTATTATTAAGTTTTCTCAACAGTAAGGTTATGTTTGCATTAATCGAATGTTAAAATAATATTAAATATACTGAAAAATCTAAGCTTTACTATCAATCAACTTTAAAATTTCTTTTTTACGGATAGATACCGGAATAATACATTCATCGCTCATTTTTATTGATGGCGATGGATGTTTAATTACCCTAACAATATGTTTAATGTTTATCAGGTGTGACTGATGGCAGCGGACAAAATTGCAGTCGGAAAGTATATCTTCAAATTCTTTGAGCGTTCTGGAAACCCTTACGGGAGTCGCCGTGTTACAGAAAAAAAATTCGGTTATGTTGTTGTGCGATTCGCATCGGATTATCTGGCTGGTATCAACTACATGTATCTCGTTCAATGTTTTAAGAACAAGCTTTTTATTGCTTGGGTTTGGATTTGCGGTATTCGAGAGGAGTGCATCGAACATATTTTTAGCTTCCTGCTGGTTGAAAGATTTTGACAATTTTTCTACGGCTTCCACCAGGTCATTGGCATCTATTGGTTTTAACAGGTAATCGAGGGCGCTATACTTGAACGCCCTGATTGCATACTCTTGGTACGCGGTAACTATGATTACCTGAAAATTAACAGGAATAAATTTTTTGAGTAGATCAAACCCATTCCCATCGTTCATCTGCATATCCAGGAATACCACATCGGGGTTTAAGCGGCTTATTACCCTATACCCCGATTCAACCCCCTCGGCCTCTCCGGTAACGTTGATATTGGGGCAGTATATGTGTAGCATCTGCTTCAACGTTTCACGAACGTTGGTTTCATTGTCAATAATAACTGCTGCTAGCATTGCTGAATGGGAATTTTAAATTTTACCATAGTACCGTGATTTTTTGCGTTATGCCGGCCTAAATCGGCAATATTTAGCTCTATATTAATTCCCTTGGAACGCTTTATTTTCTTTAACCGTTCCATTGTGATTTGGGTGGCAAGGGAATGATGATTACTGCCGGTACCTGCCTGTAGCTGTTTCGATTTTTCAATTCCAATTCCATTGTCCTCAACTTCTATGGTTAAATATTCCTCCTCGTCCATCAAAAATCGAATTATCAGTATCCCTTTCTCCGAAAGGTGTAGCAGGCCATGCTCTATTGCATTTTCGATAAATGGCTGCGCCAGCATGGGTGGAATTTTAACACTATCGGCATGAATATTTTCATCAACAGTAATTTTATACTCAAACCGCCCGTCGAACCGGAGCGCCTGAAGCTCGAGGTAATGCTTTAGGGTGTTTATTTCACGTTCCAGCGAGTTTAATTCTGCCCTTGAGTTTTCCAGTATTAGCCTGATAAGTTTGGCAAAGCTGGCCAGGTACTTACTGGCCAAATGCGCCTCATTCCTGAAAATATAGCTTTGAATGGCCGTGAGTGAGTTAAAAACAAAGTGGGGGTTCATCTGCGAAAGCAGCAGTTGCTGTTCTACCTGTAGGTTACGGCTTCGGATTTTCCGGTATTTTACGAATAGCCAAGCTGAGATTGATGCTAAAATGAGTAATAACAGGGTAGCCGTAAGGCTATATACTGCTAAATGGGGTTGAGTAATACCTGGCATTGTTGCATTATTGTATCAAAAACAAAAATAGCAGGTTATGTTAATTTAACAAAACTATTATTGACGCTTAGGGTTTAAGCGAAAAGTAAATGTACCATGTTTGCTGCGGGTATTAAACTTTTTTGCCATCGGGAAGTCTTTTAGGAAAAGTAGGGTGTTTGTAATTTTTTCGGATAAAACCATCAATGAGATATATTTGTAGGTTTAAAATTAGGTGATGATTAAGAGAATAACCGCAATACTGCTTATCTTTTTGGCCAATGTAATGTTGTTGGTTCATGC
>JBFXEO010000193.1:0-5635 GCA_050180015.1 Bacteroidales bacterium
AAATAGTGTCACACTACAGAAAAACCTTAAACTCTCATCGGGTATTTTAGATATTAACCAGTATTTGTTGACGTTGGGCGCAAGCAGTGCTATTGAGGGAAGTTCCTTTAGTTCATCTAAAATGGTTACTTCCGATGGTGCTTTCAGCAATGTGGGTATTCGAAAATATTTTAGTGTCTATAGTGGCTCTGCACAAACATTTACCTATCCCATGGGAACATCTGGCAAGTACACTCCGGTAGTGCTGACCTATACCGACAATACCAATGTTGGATACATCCGGGTTAACAACATAAATGACAATCACCCGGGAGTGTTGGATCCTAATAATGTGTTAGATTATTACTGGGAGGTTGAGAGTAACGGTATTTCCGGTTTTGAGGGTTCGTTGGTATTAAATTACTTGCAGGAGGATGTTCAGGTTACCGGAACAAATACCGAGGCCGATTACATTGCTGCGGGTTTATTAATTCCGGGAACGAGCTGGACTAAAGCTGCGTCGGGTTCTGCCACCGATAATGTAGATGAAGCCAACAATACCATAACATTCGGTTTTTCTGCCGCGAATAGTTTGAGCGGTGAATATACTGCGGGTATCGATTCCGCCTTACCCGATGAGGTTCCTGAGTTTACAAGCCTCAATGACGGAAATTGGTCTAATAAAGATAACTGGCATCAAACAGGTGGAGACCCATATACTCTTACCGGTGCTCCGAATGGATTTATTATTATTATTGATTCCGATGACGAAGTTACAACCGATATCAACTACGCTTCGGCCTACAGGATAACCATTAACGGTACGTTAAAGGTGGTTAGCCCCACATTTGGGCATAATCTGGGAACCGTTTCCGGTAGTGGAACATTGTATCTCGAAAGCGGCACTATTCCGGCAGGCCGCTACACCGATTTTTTCGACTGTTCTTCCAATGCCACGCTGGAGTATGGCGGTACAACCAGCTATTCGCTTATTGCGGCTCTTTACAGTTTTATTCCAAAATTGCATTTTACCGGAACCGGGATTCGTACTCTGCCCAGCAAGGATCTTACAATTTGCCATCAGCTGCTGATAGATGGGCCAACGCTCGATAACAGTACAAACAACAAGAAACTTACAATACAGGGAACAATGGAACGCTACAATACAGGGGCTTTTATTAGTGGAAGTGGCCCCGGTGCTATTGTAAGTTTTGCGGGGTCTTCTGCACAGACCATCGGTGGTTCGTTGGGTAATTTTACCGGATCGAATGCATTTAACCATTTCGAAATTAATAATAGCACCGGGTTAACGGTTAATTCTGGCGGAGCGGTTGAAGTTGCAGGGAATTTATTGCTTACAAGTGGAAATATAGTAACCACATCAACCAATAAATTGACCATAACAAACACATCGATAAATTGTGTAACGCCTTCGGGTGGAAGTTCTTCGTCCTATGTCGATGGACCGCTGATTAAAAAGATAAATCAAGGTGATAGTTTTCTTTTCCCCATTGGGAAAGGCTCTACGCTTGGCAACAAAATTACCCTTTCATCAACCCAAACAGGAACAATTTTATGGACGGTAGAATTTTTTACGCCCAATTCAACCTATACCAGCTATACATCGCCGTTGACCTACGTGAATTCAAGGGAGTACTGGACTGTTAGTGCAACCGCTGGAAGCCAGGCCATTGTAAACCTAAACTGGGATTCATCCAGCGATCTTACCCCGTTGATGACCGAAAATGGTTTAAGCGATATGAGGGTAGCTAATTATAATACCGGAACTACGAGCTGGGAGGAATTGGCATCGGCAGCTACAGGTAACAGTAGTAGTGGAACAGTTTACACTACCAGCAGGGTTACTGTTCCCGCTGCCGGATTGGCCAATTATACGCTAGCATGTATAAATACAATAAAACCAAGGGCTAGGCTTAGCCCTCCTGGGCCAGTTTGCGGTAGCGCAGGTATTCCGGTTAGTTTTATTGGGGCAACCATACCGCTTAATTACATTTTAGGCTATAAAATTGATGGCATTGCCCAAACTCCCGTGACAATTACGACAATACCCTATACGCTTCCAACGGGCACAACAGGGGCAACATATACCCTAACAAGTTTTACCTACAACAATCCCGGAACACCAACAACCGGTGTTGTGGATCCAACCCCGGTAACAACCTACACGGTTCCCACAACGGCAAATGCTGGAATAGATCAGTCTTGGTGCGGTGCCACTACAGCCACCCTTGCCGGGAATACGCCTAGCGTGGGTAGCGGTTTGTGGAGTATTGTAACGGGAACCGGGGGTACAGTTGTTACCCCCACTGTTCCTGCCAGCACTTTTAATGGTACTAACGGTACCAGTTATACGCTTCGGTGGACTATTACAAATGGCGGGTGCTCCTCGTCCGATAATGTTGTAATTGCATTCCCGTTGCTGCCCGAAAAGCCTACGGCATTTGTTCTGTATGACGACAAGGTTTGCCAGGGCGATAACGATGTGGACTATTCGGTTGTTAACAATCCATCGCTTACTTACCATTGGAGCTATTCAGGAACAGGGTATGTTTTAACTGGTACAGGTAATGCCATTACGGTTGATTATGGAACAACGGCAACTTCGGGGGATATCAGTGTTTATACCCACAATGGTTGCGGCGATAGCGCGCCCCTAACGTTGGCCGTTACTGTAAATACGCTGCCTGTTTTTACCATTACAGGATCGTCTGGGGATATTTGCGATGGAGATTTGTTCTCGCTTACCACCACATTTACATCGATAAACACTCCGTATAGTATTAATATTATAAAGGATGGAAGTTCTGTAACAGGGTATCCCCTGAGCAGTAGTTCTACCCCAAGCTATGTTTACAATGAAAATTTGGTTTGGCTTGGCCCTTCTTCGGGAGATAGCCATAGCTATTCCGTAACCGTGGTTGATAATAATGGATGTACCGATAGCTCTACAATTCCTGTAACGGTAGATGTTTGGAAGATTCCCGAAACCGGCCCGGAATACCATATTCCCAATAATTATGGAATGTAAAAAACGTAAGGGGCGAACAAAGAGTGGGGGCGAATAATCATTCGCCCCCACTCTTTGTTCGGTTTAATTCTCCGAGAACTGGTATAGGAATCGCTTAATACTTTTCTTTGGCGTTTTTTCAAATTCCTGGCTGTATATCGTAAGTTTTGTAACCTGGCTGTACTGCGGGAGGTGTCGGTTCAGTTCAACCCTGTGTTGCTCAAGAACAGGAACAATATCGGTGTCATTTAAGCCCTGCTGTTGCATCGATTCATAGTCAGGGTAAATTAAACCCACCAGTTTTCCCTTTTGCTCAATTATTATTGATTCCTGGATATACGGAAGGTTGTTTAACCGTGCTTCAATTTCCTCGGGGTAAATGTTTTGCCCGCTGGGGCCAAGGATCATGCTTTTACTTCGACCCTTGATATGGATAAATCCATTGCTATCAAAAACGCCCAAATCGCCGCTGTGCAGCCATCCATCAATAATAGTTTTTGCAGTAGCTTCCGGGTTCTTATAGTATCCAGCCATCACATTTTCCCCCCGGATAAGGATTTCACCGGGTTCGTTGAAGGGATCTTTTGCGTCAACCCTAACTTCAACATAGTTTATGGGTTTTCCGCAGGAACCCTGTGGGCTTACCTTCCATCCAGAGTAAGAGATCAGCGGACCGCATTCGGTCATCCCATATCCAACGGTATAGCGGAATTTAATTTTACGCAGGAAAGTTTCAACCTCGGGGTTCAAAGCAGCACCACCAATCACTATTTCCAGAAAATTATTTCCAAACGCTTCGGATAATTTTTGGTTGAACTTGCCGTAAATAAGTTTATTGACCAGGGGAACTTTAGTAAGAAACTTTATGGCAGGGCTGCTAAGTTTTGGAAGAAGTTGCTTTTTATAAATTTTCTCGATAACCAGAGGTACAGCAAGGATTAGCCGTGGTTTAATTTCCCCAAAAGATTGCAGGATGATTTTGGGCGAGGGAATTTTTGTAAGGAAAGTAATGTGGCAGCCGACGGCAAAAGGCATCAAAAATTCAAAGGCGCAGCCAAACGCGTGTGCAAGGGGAAGAAACGATACAATGTCATCTCCAGGCGCAATCCCTATATTTTTTCGGCCAAAATCCACGTTGGCAGCAAGGCTGTTTAACGAGAGCATCACCCCTTTTGAAAAGCCGGTTGTGCCCGAAGTGTAGCTTATCACGCCTAAGCTGGTGTTGGGAATTGCAGGGTAATCCACCAGTGAAGGGTTAAGGGTATTTATCTCGTTTTCTATGGCGGTTTTTTGGTTGTTATAGCTACGGCCCAAGTCGGGGGTTCTGTCAACGAGAATACTAAAATCGCGAACCGATAGAATTGCCTTTAGGTTGGGCATTACCGATTCATCTAGGTTATTCCAGATCATTTCCCCGGCAAAAAGAATAACAGAGTCGGAATGGTTTACAATATGGTGTACGTCAACCGGAGCAAAATCCGGAAGGATGGGCACTATGGTGGAGCCATAGGCGATGGTGGCCAAATATATTATCCCCCAGTTAGCGTTGTTACGGCCAATGAGAGCAACTTTATCGCCACGTTGTATTCCCAGCATACCGAAAATTTGGTGTAGCCTATGTATTTGTTTTGCAACATCTCCGTAGGTATATGTTCCACCCTGATAGTCCGAAAGAGCAGGAAGCGCCCAGTGCTCCTTGATGCTCTTTTCAACGAATTCCTTTACAAAGTTATATTCAACCATAGCATACAAGTTATTTGCCTACCGTTTAACTGGCAGTTATACGTACCGAAAAACACCAATGTTTAAATATGGTTTAAAAATTACCCATGCATCCACAGGCAAATATGGACAATAATTATTTAAAAATCAACATAAAGCAATAAAAGAAGCGCATTCTTGTGGGGAAAAACTTTTTGAAAGATATACCCATAAAACCTACTGGAAATGATAAAAACACTATTTTTTTATTGGATTTTTTTGGAAAAGAAGCGTTACGCAGCAAAGCGCAATAGCTGCGGTTACAACAATGCTGCCCTCAAGGCCAAATTGTCCGCCGGTAATGGCCGGGTTTCCGCTAAAATTTGTTTTTAAAATGGAATCGCCCATTATTTCTGCTCCGCTTACGTGAATGCCCAATATACTGTTCATGCTAAAGTTCCATGCTGTATGAAATCCGCAGGCACTCCACAGGTTCCCATCGTGCAAAATAAGCAATACCAGAAAAAAACCAATAAGCAGAATGTTTGTAGCTGCAAGGAAACTAAAATTGGGGTTAGCCGCATGAACTACCGTAAAAATTAAGGTGGACAGCAATATTCCGATCCAGGGTTTATGCCGGATAGAGAGACTTTGCATGAACCAACCACGAAACACAATTTCCTCAGAGGCTCCCTGAATGGTAAAAAATATAAGAATGGACCCAATGGAGCTGATTCTAAAATTTGTGAAGAAAGTTGGATATGTTCCGGTTATCACTGAAATAGTTAATGCGGATAAAACCGTGAGGGACAGGCCTATTAGCCAACCGTTAAAGTAATTTTTGAAATTTTTACGGCCAAAGAACCCCATTGACCTATAAGTTCTTTTTTCAACCGCTGTATCGTAAAGCCACACCCAGAAAATTAA
>JBFXEO010000194.1:0-5611 GCA_050180015.1 Bacteroidales bacterium
ATCCGCCAATTTGCCAAACGACAGATGACTTGGTTCCGGGGTATGGAACGCCGGGGATTTACAATCAACTGGATAAACGGAGATATGCCGTTGACAGACAAAGTGAATCTTATTCTCCAAAAATTAAGCGAATAGATATTCTTTATAAACCCTGTCAGGCTTTAAAGCCTGACAGGGTTATACATCAATTACTTCAGCCACTTATCGAGCCAACCGAAGAACTCGCGCTGCCAAACCACCGCGTTTTGAGGTTTACTTACAAAGTGTGTTTCCTCGGGGAAGAATAAAAGTTTACTTGGAATTCCCCTAACCTGCGCAGCAGTGAATGCCTCAAGGCTTTGTGTGTATGGAATTCTATAATCATGCTCGCCAACAACAATCATAATTGGAGTATCCCAATTTTGAACGAATTTATGGGGTGAGTTTGCATAGCTACGCTGCGCAGTGACATTGTTCTTATCCCAGTAAGACCCACCCAAATCAAATGTTGGGAAGAAAAGCTCCTCGGTTTCGCCGTAGAACGATTCCAAGTTGAACATCCCGCAATGGGCAATAAACGCCTTAAAGCGTTTTTGGTGATGTCCGGCAAGGTAGTAAACAGAATATCCACCGTAACTGGCACCAACACAGCCCAATTTATCGGCATTTACATAAGGTTCCTTGGTTGCATCGTCGATAGCAGAGAGGTAATCCTTAATATTCTGCCCGCTGTAATCGCCCGAAATCTGACGGTTCCAATCCTGTCCAAACGATGGAACTCCATGCCTGTTTGGTGCAACAATAATGTAACCGTTGGCTGCCATAATCTGGAAATTCCAGCGGTAACTCCAGAATTGACTAACGGTACTTTGTGGGCCACCTTGGCAGTAAAGTAACGTTGGATATTTCCGGGTTGAATCGAAATTTGGAGGCAAAATCATCCAAACCAGCATCTCCTTACCATCGGTAGTTCTAACCCAACGTTCACGCACCTCGCCCATCCTAATGCTGTCGTAAATATTCTTATTGATGAACGTTATTTGGGTTGCATCGCCAGTAGCCTCGTCAACCTTGAATAACTCTGGAGCCATGCTCATGCTCATGCGTTCAGCAACAAGAACTCCATTGCTTTTTTGGCAAGTTACGTAATCGTGAATACCTTTTGTTAGCTGGGTTATTTGCTTTGAATCCACATCAATTCTATAAAGTTGAACAGTTCCTTTAACGCCGCTAACGAAATAAATTGTCTTACTATCGTCGTTCCAAGCGTATAATTCCACATTCTGATCAAAATCCTGTGTCATCGCAATTTTTGCATTGCTATTTACATCGAGTAGGAAAAGCTGCTTTTGATCGGACTCATACATAGGGGTTTTCATGCTCCACCAGCTTATGTAATTTCCGTTTGGCGAGAATTTAGGGTAACGATCGTAACCCAAATTATCGGCGGTAATGTTAGTTGTTTGGCCTGTTTCTAAATTGTAAAGATAAATATCGGAGTTGGTGCTAAGCGCATAATCTTTCCCGTATAGTTTTTTGGAGCAGTAAACCAACTTTTTGCCATCGGGACTCCATTGTACTTCGGCCATATCGAAATCGGTGGCCATAGGGGTGTCCCATCTTTCATCATTATTAATATCCCTGGCGTTGGCAATAGCATTATTTACAAAATCGGCTACAAATAAATGGCTATACTTTCCATCCTCCCAGTAATTCCAATGGCGGAACATCAAGTTATCAATTGCTCTAACTTTAGCTTTTGCCATATCGGGATAAATATCCTCCGATTGTTTCTCAACCTTAACATCTATGGCATAAACCAGCTTAGACCCGTCGGGCGAAACGTTAAATCCACTTATATCTCCGTCAATGTTACTCACCTGCTTCATATCTGTTCCATCAGGGTTGATTGCCCATATTTGAGATGAGCCACCACGTGTTGACAGGAAATACAACGTTTTGCCATTAAGGCTCCACTGTGGAGCCGATTCCGAGCCGGTTTCGTTAGTCAATTTCACAGGATCGCCACCATCTGTAGCAACAACATACAAATTGGTTACGCCTTTATTTTCCTGCAAGTTATAGTAGGTAACCGTGTAGGCCAGCTGCTTACCATCGGGTGAAAGTACAGGATCGCCAACACGACCAAATTTCCACATTATCTCGGGTGTGAGCATCCCATTGGCCTTCTCTGTCTCGGTAAGCGAAACATTTATCTTAAGGGGCTCTGATTTAGGCGATTTTTCTGTATTGTTGCAAGCAACTCCAGAAACTAGTAATGCCATAAGAACTAGATTAATTGGGTTTAATATTTTTTTCATCGGAGTAGGTTTAGATTATGACTCTGGGTTTCGACGTTAAAAATAAGAAAAAGTTTGAAGAGGCTGAGAGATTAAATGTGAATCGCGAGTTAAAAACAAATTGGTGGGCAATGCAATTCTTAAAGAGGAAAAGAATACCTTTGTTTGGCATTTGCAATATCCATTAAAGAATCATTTTTATCATAAGGACTATGAACCAAACACTATCCATCATTATTCCGGCTTACAACGAGGAAAAAACCATAACAAAAATTCTTGAACGAGTTATTGCGGTTGATATTGACAATATTGATAAAGAGCTAGTAATTGTTAACGATTGCTCGAAGGATAAAACCAAAGAAATTATTGAAAATTTTATTTCGAAAAACAACCAGCACAGCATAAAACTGTATAACCATACAGTAAACCAAGGGAAAGGAGCGGCCCTGCATACTGGTATAAAAGAGGCCACCGGCGATTTTATTATCATTCAGGATGCCGACCTAGAGTACGACCCCCGTGAGTACAAGGACTTACTCAAACCCATTTTAGAAGACAATGCCGATGTTGTTTACGGCTCGCGGTTCATGGGCGGAAACCCTCACCGAATACTGTTTTTCTGGCATTCCATTGGAAACAAGTTTCTTACTTTTATTTCCAACATGTTCACCAACCTCAACCTAACCGACATGGAAACCTGCTACAAACTTTTCCGTGCAGAAACTATAAAGGGGTTAAAGCTAAAAGAAAAACGATTTGGCTTTGAACCCGAGGTAACTGCTAAAATATCAAGAGTTCCCAATGTGCGAATTTACGAGGTTGGCATATCGTACTACGGCAGGACATACGCCGAAGGCAAAAAGATAAACTGGAAGGATGGATTCCGGGCAATATGGTGTGTTTTAAAGTATAACCTTTAATACTACAATTCAAAAGTCAGCAAAAGCCCATGCTTCATCTCCGCCTCATAGAAAAAAAACATTGGAATTTCAAGCTGATTGTATTAGCGTTAATTGTCATTAACTCCATTTATTGGTTTCAATATTTACAAAAGAGAAACACTGAGATTATATGGAAACGGAACGTCTTTGGCGATGCAAGTGGATATTTTGTTTACCTGCCATCAGCATTTATATACCACTTCAACGCCAATGAATTCCGAAAAAAGTTTGAGACCAGGATAAATGAGAAAGGAGAAATGGAGGAGGTCGGGTGCGGCTTCAAAATTCAAAACAACAAGATAATAACTAAATATTTTTATGGTATTGCGTTACTTCAGGCTCCCGTTTATGCATTAATCCATCTGGGGTACAAGCTAGCAGGTATTGATGGCGATGGCTTTAACGGGTTGTACGAACAGGCTACCATCATTTCATCTATTATTTACTACATCCTATCGCTGCTACTGCTTTTTAAACTACTAAAATCGAAAACAAACGGGGTTATAGCCCTAACATCCATTCTATTTACCGTATTTGGCACTAATGTGATTTACTATTTTGCCGGAAATCCAGGCTACGCCCATGCTTATTTGTTTTTCCTTTTTTCCGCATTTCTCTATTCGTCGAATCAATTTTCTAAAACAGAATCATTAAAAAGCTCTGTGCCTATATATGCCATCGCCGGATTAATTGCCGTAATAAGGCCCATTCATCTGATTTTTCTACTGGCATTCTTTGTTGAAAATAACTTCCGTAAGTGTATTAAACTACTGACCCCTAAACATCTACTCATAGGAGTGGTAGCTATTGTCGTGATTATTTTCCCCCAGCTGCTTTACTATAAGTATCTGTCGGGAAACTGGCTATACTATTCGTATGGTGATGAGACATTTACAAATATTTTAAACCCAAGTTTGATAAAATTCTACTTTTCAACCAACAATGGACTATTTGTTTATAACCCAATTTGGCTGATATTGCTATTCTCTGCATTTTTCCTACTATTCACAAAGTACAGGAGAGCTGCAATAATTTCAATTTCACTATTCCTTGTAAACTCATATTTATGCGCTTCGTGGCATAATTGGAATTTCGGGTGCGGATATGGATCGAGAAACTTTGTTGAGTATGCTGCACTTTTCTCACTTATGTATGCTTATATTTTACAGGCTATACAATTGCGATGGAAAATATTTACTATAATTGCCTTGTCTTTTTTTCTCACAAGTATAAACTTTATTTTCATGTATAACTTTGATAAATGCTACTTTGGAAAAGGAGATTGGGACTGGAATTTTGTCAAGAAAGAATATTCATGCATAAAAAGATAATATATTATCAACTTAATGTAACCCATCAAAGTTGATTATGAACCTATCTAATCTATTCAAGAATATCAGAGATTTTTTAACAGAAAGACGCCTGCTGTACTCGCTGCTCGCCGTCATCCTTATAGTCTTCATTGCCATCCTTGTCCTCTCGGAGGGCTACTCCGGGGGGGCCGACAGCCTAACGCACTACCGGTTTGCCCGATGGGCATTCAGCCACCCCGGGTTCCTCCTCGACCACTGGGCAAAGCCCGTATTTACCCTCCTGGCCGCACCCTTTGCCCAGCTGGGGTTCAAGGGAATTCAGCTTTTCAACGTTATTGTTGGCATTGCCGCCGGCTACGTTTCCTACCTCGTTGCCAGGGAGCTGAAAATGAAAAGCCCGCTGCTGGCAATCGTTATCTGCTGCTTTACCCCCGTGTTCATGATCAACCTGTTTTCGGGCTTAACCGAAATCCTTTTCGCCTTTACCGCCATTTTAACATCGTACCTTTTAATCAAAGGAAAGTACTCGTGGGGAGCCATCGTGGTATCGTTCCTGCCATTAATTAGAACTGAAGGGGTCGTTCTACTCCCAATATACGCCCTATTCCTGATCAGCAGAAAGCGCTACCGCGAGATTGCCCTCATGCTAACGGGCCTTGCCGTTTACAGCATAGCCGGCTTCATGTTCGGCAAGAGCATCCTCTGGCTGGCCGCGGAGATGCCCTATACCGGGGCCAGGAACATCTACGGCACGGGTAGCCTCCTCCAGTTCGTGAAGCGCAGCCCGGGCTTCTTCGGCATCCCCAACGAAATCTTCTTTCTCACCGGCCTGGTCGCGGGCCTGTCGCTGTACATCAGGCAAAAGAAGGAGTACTCCAAGGAGTTCCTGCTGGTCGTGATGCCCTTCCTGACCTACTTCGCGGCCCACTCGGTGTCCTGGTGGTCCGGCATTGGCAGCTCGCTGGGCTTAAGCCGGTACATGGCGGCGGTTGTCCCCTTCATGGCCGTGATGGCAACCCGGGGGTTAATCCTATTCTCGCTGATGTTCCAGATACTTTTCAAACGGGAGTGGATTAGG
>JBFXEO010000195.1:0-5580 GCA_050180015.1 Bacteroidales bacterium
TTAGTGCTTGATTGAGCTCCCCCGCAAATTGATCGGTAATTTCTTTGGGTGATAGATTTTTTTGCGAGCAGCTATTTACCATTTTCGAAAACTCCTGCAGTAAATTTCCCGAACTATGATTTAACGGGAGGCCCAGAAAAATGCTGTTGTAAATCTCAAATTTCTGCTTTACCGACCTTTCGAAATTCTCAATTTGGTATTTAGAGTTCATGGCAGAGTTGGGTGTTTGTTAGCGTTTCGTGCCATGGCGCAAATTATGAAAAATCCCAATACCCGAAACACTTATGAGGAGAGATTTGCTGTAAAAAAATAAAAACCAGCGGGTGCTGGTTCGTGAGCCGATGGCGAGAATTGAACTCGCGACCCCTTCCTTACCAAGGAAGTGCTCTACCCCTGAGCTACATTGGCTTATTGGGTGGGGAGAGCAGGATTCGAACCGACGAAGGCGTAAGCCAGCAGATTTACAGTCTGCCCCAGTTGGCCGCTTTGGTATCTCCCCTGAAATTGGTCAAGCGCGGTGCAAAAGTAGCATAATTACCCGCCAGTGCAAGGTTTGTCTGCAAAATTGTGGTGAAAATTTTATGGGATTTAGGGTTAGTTTAAACAATATTTCCATTATGGTTGCATTCTAAAGCCATCCTGCAGCGAGGTTCCCCTTAGCTCTAATTTTTTAAAAAAGTAAGGTGCGCATGGAAATTTGTCGTAGCATTGATCGTTGCCGCCTGCGGGTGTGAATGTGGTTATTCCATTAATTTGATGTTCTTCAAAACTTACTTTTTTATAGCCCTCAATTTTATTAAACGGGTAGGGGCTTACAAGTAATGATGCTAGAGATGGTTCGTGTATATGACTTTTAAGGCTACCATAGCCACTTCTTATGGAACTTATCCCGTAGTATATTAAGCATAGGTATGTAATAATACCTATCAGTTTACTTGCACGTTTCAGTAAATTATTGAAAGTAAGTAAAGGAAAAGTTACTGATAATACTATGAATCCAAAGGCGAAGCGATAATCGGGAGCTGTAAAGAACCAAAATAGGAATCCGGACAGGGTAGTTCTCCAAACTAGTTTGCTTGTTTTTAATAAGCAGGAAAATAAGAAGTACGGGGGACAAATAATTTAAAACGAATAATATTTTCAGCACGGTTTTTTTGCCTTCCACCATATTGAAAACCATTCGGGAAATGGCATTGATAAAACTTTCTCCCAGTGTAAACCGGGGATTCTGGCCCACGAGTAAATCCAGTTTTTCTCGTTGATTACATTGCTCATGGGTATTTCCCAGTCAAAGTTAAAAAGATCAATACTTGGCATAGGATACCCTATATAGCCCGTTAAAATTACGTTTCTTGTCATCCA
This sequence comes from Bacteroidales bacterium, assembly GCA_050180015.1. Classification (GTDB taxonomy): domain Bacteria; phylum Bacteroidota; class Bacteroidia; order Bacteroidales; family Tenuifilaceae; genus JBFXEO01. The sequence continues at coordinate 1,363 of JBFXEO010000195.1, forward strand.
GGGAATAATAACAATCAAAGAGGTGATAATTAGAAAGGTTAAATACCTATAGCTTGATGTTTTTATGGAGCTATACAGCGGTAGTATGCAGAGCAGGCAAATGGCTAGCGTTGATAGCTTTAAGGTAATGCAGAATAGCGGTATAACCCATAGTATTAAGTTCTTATCGTTTAGCTGGAAATTGCTAAAGGCTAATCTTAACAGAACGTAAACAATAAGTATGTTTGGTAGTATATCCGTTGATAAGGATGAGATGTTTTTGGAGTAAAACTTAAAGAAAAGGATGAGGATTATCAAGGAAATTAGGGAAAGTGCAGTTTTTTTATCGATGGTATTTTTCATTAACCAGGTTGTAAAAATCAGAATACACAGAGAGTTAAGGGCGAATATTGGTTGATTAAATATGAAATTGAAAGAAAATGTAGTGCTAAGTAACAGTGACGTTGAGTTAAAGCCAAAACGGCTATGAAAATTTGCTAAACCGGGAACCGCTTTATACTGTTCGTACCATTTGAGTGCCGGAATGTGATATAGGTAGGTATCGTAGAATAGGGGCGGAAGTAAAGCGTATAGTGTTACAAATAAAAGCAGAATAGAGAAAGGGAGTAAATATTTTAACTTGAAGAAAGAGGCGGATTTGATAGGATTTAACGTCATTTTTAATTTGCCTGGGTTAAATGCCCAGTAAGCAATGCTTACCGCTATTAAAAATAGTAGCGAGAGGTAATTTGCCGGCAGGAAAATAGACCAGATATTTAGCAATGCACCTGCAACGCAGAGACCGATGAAGAAGCTGTCAAGATTTCCGTAAGAAAAACGATCATTGGAAAAAGTATTCGCAAGCCCAATCGTCATTTTCCCTAATGAAAAAAATGTTAGACTAATAGTGAGCCATGAAAAAAAAGGGCTATCATTATGGGGTAAATTTATGTAATGACATTAGTATTTGTGTATGATCAGATGGTATGAGCTAAAAGAATAGCACTGACACACAGATCGGTGATTACTTATGCTTTAATCTTCCAGTTTTTCCATATCGTTTTGTAGTGCGGCCATTTTTATGGCAGTTATAGCCGCTTCAACACCCTTATTCCCGTGTTTACCCCCAGCACGCTCTTTGGCTTGCTCCAGGTTATTGGTGGTTAGCACTCCAAAAATAAACGGAATATTGTAGTTCATATTCAACTCGGTGATTCCGTGAGTAACGCTTTGGCAGATAAAATCGAAATGGCGGGTTTCGCCCTGTATAACGCAACCCAGGCATATAACTCCATCCAAATCGGCATACTCTGCCATAAATTGAGCCCCAAGGGTTAGCTCAAAGGTTCCGGGAACATGCTTTACAAGGATATTCTCATCCTTTGTACCGTGCTCAGTGAGGGTTTTGTATGCTCCATCGAGCAGTGCATGGGTTACCCCAACATTCCAGTCCGATACCACAATCCCGAACTTCATTTTTTTTGCCGAAGGAATTTCCCCTGGATTATAGGTCGATAGATTTTTATTAGTTGTTGCCATAGCCGTTTAAATTTTACCCCAAATTTAGTGACGATAACTTTATGGTCAAATAATCGGCTCAAATAAAAATGGGTGCCAGGGCAGGCACCCATCTTATATTAGTACAAGTGTAAATTACTTCCCAAGAATTGTATTGTTGCGGGCAATATCCTTGTCGATATCTCTTGCCTCGGAACTTTTCGGGAAGTTTTCCTTTATTTGGTTGTAAAGTTTTAGCGCCCTGTCATTTTGCTTCAACTCCTCGTAAACCGTTCCTGCTTTTTTCAGGAAAATGGGTGTTGTAAACTCATCCTCGGTATAGTCTGCTGCCCGCTCGTAGTATTTTGCACCTTCCTCCAAGTTGTTCAGTTCAACATAGCAATCGCCCATTGCTCCGTAGGCAATGGGGGTTACAAGCAAATCTCCTGCATCAAATTTTTTAAGGTGGCTGATGGCCTTTTTATAGTCGCCAAGCTGACGGTAGCATATACCTGCATAGTAATTTGCAAGATTCCCGGTTTTTGTTACACCGTATTTATCGGCAATTTCAAGGAAACCTAGGTCATTATCGTTACCGTTTAGGGCAAGGTTGAAAGAATCTTTTTCGAAGTAAAATTCAGCGGCAAATATTTGCGAGCGGGCCTCCTCCTCCATGGGGGCAATGTATAAACGCTTGTAGCCAAAATATATGCTAACAATAACCAGAATGGCCACAATTATAATTGTTAAACTCTTCTGGTTTTGCTCGATGAACTGCTCCGATCTGGTTAATGCATTATCCAGCGATTCCGTATTACTCGGCTGAACTGGTTTTTTATCTTTTGCCATAAATCATTAATTTGTGTTTACAATAAAAAGCAGTCGCAAAAGTAATGGTTTTTAGAATACCACGAAACTTTATCGAAAGAATTTGCTGATAATTTGTAAGCATTAAAAGTTAAAGAATACCCTATTTCCTTTCTATTTTCCTAAAACGCTAAGGCCCAATTATCCGATTGGTAAATTAGTCATTAAAAATTACCTTTGTTCGGGACATTGCTGTCAATATCAGGCACAAGTCTCTTCAACTATTCGACTAAGCTCAGGTTTCCGTGTGCACGGGGTTTGGGTGCTGAACGTGTTGGACCGACCCAATGACGCGGGTAGAAATGTTTAACCGGATGATGTTGGCGTAATTTATATCGACTTGACCTAAAGCCTTGTATCTGAAAATATAAAAATATCTGTATCAAAAACATGCACCTAAATAACTTAACGGTAATTAACTTCAAATCTTTTAAGCAGCTGGAGCTGGAGTTCGATTCCAAAATAAATTGTTTTGTTGGCAATAACGGACAGGGTAAAACCAATCTGCTCGATGCCATTTACTATCTTTCCATGTGCAAAAGTGCCTTCAACCCTAACGATAATCAGGTGTTAAACCATGACGAAAGCTTCTTTGTGCTTCAGGGTCGATACCTGCGCCAGTCTTCCAACGAAAATATTTACTGCGGATTTAAGCAATCCGAGGGGAAGGTCTTCCGCAGGAATGGTAAAGACTACGAGCGGCTGGCCGATCATATTGGCTTTTTACCCGTTGTAATGGTTTCGCCGTTTGATTCGTCTTTAATAGACGGGGCAGGGGAAGAGCGTCGTAAGTACATGAACAGCGTTATTTCCCAGTTCGATAAAATGTATATTGATGAGGTTATGCGTTATAACCGCGCCTTGGCGCAGCGGAATAGTTTTCTGAAGAATTACCGGGGATCGTCGTTCAACCACGACTTGCTGGATGCTCTGGACGAACAGCTGGTGCAGTACGGTAAAATTATCCATGCCAAGCGTCGGCACTTTATAGCGCAGCTTATTCCTATTTTTCAGGAATACTACATTCGGGTATCGGGTGGTGCCGAGGAGGTTTCCCTGAGTTTCCGCTCGCAGCTCAACAACGACGATTTACACGACCTGCTTAGGGTGAACATCGAGAAGGATAGAGCGCTGCAGTACACCTCATCGGGGATCCACAGAGATGATGTTGTGCTCCATATCAACGGGTACCCGATTCGGCGGGAGGGTTCGCAGGGACAGCAGAAAACCTACCTGATTGCGCTAAAACTTGCCCAGTTCGATTTTTTGTCGAGAGTATCGGAAATAAAACCCATTTTGTTGCTGGATGACATTTTTGATAAGCTTGATTTTGGACGGGTTGAGCAGCTAATTTGGTTGGTATCGCACGATGGCTTTGGTCAGATATTTATCACCGATACCAATAAGAACAGGGTTGATGAAATTCTTCACAGGGTTAACTCTGGCTACCACCTTTACGGGGTTGAGGACTCCGGGGTAAACCTTTTATCCTCTAAATAGTATTGACATGGGCGATCATAATGTAAAATCGTTGGGCGAGGCAATCAAGGCGTTTATTGCTGCCATGAAGTGGGAAGATAAAATTAACGAGGCAACCCTCATGAACGACTGGGAGAAGATTATTGGCCGGGAAACGGCAAAATACACTACAGAAGTTAGACTGAAAGATGGTAAACTCACCATCTCGTTTAAATCCGCTGCGTTACGGTACGAGTTGATGATGAAAAAAAAGCTGTTAATCGACAGGATTAACAGCTTTTTTAATGCTACCGTGGTTAAGGATATTGATTTTAGATAACCCGTAAACTTACGAAATCAATGTTGTTAAGCTTAAGTAATTTTACTCTTTGCATACGGCGTTAACCGCAAAAGCTA
>JBFXEO010000196.1:0-5556 GCA_050180015.1 Bacteroidales bacterium
TAACATACCTTTGGTTGCATGGTCTTTTTCTTCAATGGCAACATCCATAAGGTTATTTATGAGTGAAGTAACAACTTTCTCGTGCTTCAACGTTTCCTCAAAAGCATGCAATGGACTATTCCATTTTGTTTCAACCTCCTTTATAGGTTTAAGCTCGGGTTTACCGCCACGTTCTACTATATAATCGAAGAATTTCATGGCATGGGTGGTTTCCTCCTGCCATTGAATGCGGAACCAGTTCGCAAAACCGTTCAACCCCTCGGTAGCAAAATGTGCCGACATGGAGAGGTAAAGGTATGCCGACCATAATTCAGCGTTAATCTGCTCGTTAATAGTTTGTTCTACTCTTTTGTTCATGGTATTTAAGTTTATAGTTTTTAGTGTATTGTGTGTAGAATGCAAATTTACCAAATGTTAATGTAATAACAAATAAGAGCTGGAGTTGTTTATGAACGACGCCTGAAGTTAAAACTGTGTTTTTCGTTTAACTTTTAACGGTTCACTTGTTAGTTAAAATCCAGGTTCAGCTGTTGTTTCATCCTGAGTAGGGCAGGGTTTTGCTCAATCATAAACTTTAGCTTATCATCGGCAGTGAAAAGTCTGTTTTTTTGTAGCTCTTCAGCTGCTTCAACCTCCTCGGAGATTTCGATACCAATATTTTTTAACGTTTTTTTGAGATAAAGCAGTAAGTCGAGCTTAATTTCTTGGAATAGCTCAATCTGAATCTGCCCTTCAAACTTGATCAGGATTCTATCATTTTCGAGTAGAGCGGGAGAGTAGGTTTGCATTAGACTGAACTGGCCTGGCTTTGCTGTTTTTATAGTTGCGGCATAGTCGTTCCAGGTCTTTTCTAAATCAGCCTGAGTGAATGGTTTATTTTCAGTAATAGAAGTTTTTTCAGTTGCATTTGAAGCAGAAGAGTCCGATACTTTAGCTTCTTCTTTGGGTTGAGCTTGGTAATTGCCGCTCATAATTCCCTTAAGCGATGTAGTTTTGGGCAACGGTTTTCTCGTTGCTGCCTGCTCGGTTGGAGTGCTGGGTTGTATAGTAGTCGGTTTTGCTGTTGGTTTAGGAGCATAGTCCACGCTTGCCTGCACTTTGGGTGTGGAGTAAACCTCATAAGGGTTATCGGAAATTATCTCTAAACCGTCAGATTTTTTTTTTTCTTGACTCAAACCGCACAGTCTGATCAACAACAGCTCAACGTGTAAGCGTTGATTGGGACTTTGTCGGAAGCTAACATCAAATACATTAGAGAGCTGCAGCGCGCTTACCAAAAAATCCGGAGGACAAGACGCTGCCATCTGCTTGTATTTTTCGGCAATTGCAGCACCAACCTCAAGCAGTTGAATGGTTTGAGGATCCTTGCAAACAAGTATATTTCGGAGATGTAAGCTTAGTCCTGTAACAAGCTGCTGCGCATCAAAACCTTTAGAGAGTAACTCATCAAAGATTTTGAGTGAACTGGCCATATCGCCTTTAAGAAAGTTCTCGGTTAATTTGAAGTAGTACTGGTAATCCAGCACGTTTAGGTTCTCAATTACTTTACTGTAGGTGATATGATTATCGCTGAAGCTTACAACCTGGTCGAAAATGGATAACGCATCGCGCATTGCTCCGTCGGCTTTTTGGGCGATGATATTTAACGCTTCAACCTCGTAATCAACGTTTTCCGATTGGGCGATGTATTCAAGGTATTTAACGGTATCCTCAGCTTTAATACGGTTAAAATCAAAAATCTGGCAACGCGATAGAATGGTAGGCAGAATTTTGTGCTTCTCGGTTGTAGCCATAATGAAAATGGCATGGGCCGGCGGCTCCTCAAGGGTTTTTAAGAAGGCGTTGAACGCGCTCTGCGACAGCATGTGAACCTCATCGATGATATACACGCTGTACCTTCCAATTTGAGGTGGGATTCTAACCTGCTCAATTAACTTACGGATTCCCTCTACGGAGTTGTTCGAAGCAGCATCGAGCTCGTGAATGTTGTATGAGCGGTTGGTGTTAAACGATACGCAGCTTTCGCATTCGTTGCAGGCCTCTAAATCAGCGGTAAGGTTCTGGCAATTTATTGTTTTGGCAAAAATACGCGCACAGGTTGTTTTCCCAACACCACGTGGTCCACAGAATAGGTAGGCTTGCGCCAGCTGCTTACGTTGAATGGCATTCTTAAGTGTAGTGGTTAGCGTGGATTGCCCTACAACGTTTTTAAATGTTGCAGGGCGGTATTTCCGGGCCGAAACAATAAAATTCTCCATGAATCATCTTTTAACAGACACAAAAATAATCATTAACCATCAGGATGATAACTATATTTGGGTTTGATGGTATAATGTTTTGATTATGTGTATAATAATTTATTAACATGGTGGAGGCAAACAATTATTTTGTCTCCGCATCACGTTTTACATTTTAGTTCTGTTAATATCGATAACAACAATCTCGGGCCTGTTTCCGGTACGCACCCTGGGCCCCCAGGTTCCAAATCCTGTGGAAACGTAGTAGTGCGTTTTACCTTTATGGTAGTATCCACGGCTAACCTCAAAAATACTGTTGGTGATGTAGTTAAAAGGCCACATCTGTCCGTGGTGTGTATGTCCCGATAGCTGCAGGTCAATGCCATTCTCCTCGGCTTCATTTAAATGGTAGGGTTGATGATCTAAAAGGATTAGGAATTTAGACTTATCCAAACTACGGGTAAGCTCTTCGACTGATTTTCTGGTTCTTTTTAGCGTGTAATTACTTTGCCTGTCATCCCGGCCAATTACATAGAAATTATCGATAAGCACCGCAGAGTCTCTAAGTATATTAATTTTATGTTCCTTTAGATAGTTGATTTTTTCCTCGAATCGTCCAAAGTACTCATGATTACCTGTAACGGCATAAATGCCGTACTTGGAGTTTATTCTTTCGAAGAGGTACCCCATCCCCCCATTTACAACAGGGGCTACGTCCTCATCAAAAGTATCGCCAACAAGTAGTACAATATCGGGATGCTGCGCGTTTACCATTTTAACCAACTTGCCGAGCTGTTTTTTCCCGATGATAGTCCCAAGGTGAATATCCGAAACGGCCACAACCCGTATTCCGCCGTTGGGTAAGGTTTTGCCTGCGTTAATTCTTATTATGCTCACCGTTGGGTTAACAGCGTTAATATGCCCTAAGATTAGAACAATCGCAACCAATGAGTAAACAATTGCTACGCTTACTTGCTGGTAATAGGGATGGTTTTTAAAGCCAAGGTAGTGGGTTATGGGTAACAATGTGTTGGTTAGCCTTAAGATTAAAACCAGGAAGAATGCCAATATTAGGTATAGCATTGCACCCAGCCAAATTGACCCGGCCTTGGTTAGTAATGTTGACAAAAATCCTCCCGTAAAATTATCGAGAATTCTTCCCAGCGGGTAGGAGGCCACCAGCAAACAAAATACTGCCATTAGCGTACGCCCAATTGCCGGAATACTAAAAACGGACTTGGTTTGAATGTAAATGAAAAGATTTGCAACGGAGTATGCGGTTAAGACAATTATCAGAAATACAAGCATCTGCGAAATTTTAATGGTTCTCATTTTTTTGTGCAATATAACAGAAATGTCGGGGAACTAGGAAACAAATATCTATAAGCCGTTAAAAACTAGGTTAAAGGCAATAAGAATGCCGCATCTGCAAGGTCTATCCCCAATATCTTTTTCCACGTGTTAGTGCCTGGCTATACGCTCTTCATCTTGTCGGGGTTCTGTCTGCAATCAAAGACTGATGCAGTTGTGATAATATTTTCTTTCTTCCAATAAATGATTTTGTTATTGCTTTCAACCAGATACCTAAATTCTTCTGGGGCGTCGCCTAAAAGTTCTTCTTTTGAACCCGCTGATGGGGTTGCTTCTTGTCGTTTTTTTTAGTTTGGCACCAACTCTTTGGTATAACATTCGAATTTCACTTTCTGTATTCCTGCTCTGGAATTTTTAGGAGACTGTTTCGGTTTTCGGAATAACACCCAAGGTGGTGCCCCGTATATTAAATTTTTGATTCCGATTTTTAAGATTTAAAAACGTTTTACATTCCTTTTTCCCGACTGTTAGTTTTTTGTTAGAATTGTTGCCTTTATTTGCAAGCAAATTTCTATAGTTTCGTCATTTATGGATACTTAAACGCATTGATCTTTAGTGGTTTATTTTTGTTCTTTGATGCCTTTGTAGTTGCATTTTGTGGGTGGTTTTGAGGGTTCTTGTCGGGCAGTAAGGCGCTGAGAATTCGTGTAATTTATAACGGTTAAATATATATAACGGTAGTGCTTTGGGTTTAAGAGCCTCATAGAAATCTGAATAGCTACACTATGCAAAATACTTGGTACAATCTGCAAAGAACTTTAATGGTTATTCTGTGTTTTCAGAGACCACGTAGCGATTTGATTTTATTTTTTTTTGCTAATAATATTAGGTAAAAACTTAAAAATTAATGCAATGCCAACCGACACGGTTTTTAAATCAAAAATTGAACAGTCCTCGGACTTTAAGTTTGATGCAACAGTTACCAACGTATTTGACGATATGGTAGTTCGCTCAGTACCCTTCTACCTGGAGTTTCAACGGATGATTACTGAATTGGCCAGGGACTATGCAGTTCCCGGAACTTCACTGTACGATTTGGGCTGCTCAACGGGTACAACCATGATGTCCCTGAACCGGAACATCGACGAATCCATAAAATTTGTGGGAATAGACAACTCTCCCGAGATGCTGGAGGTTTGCCGGAAAAATTTTGAGAACGAGGGATTCTCCCGTTCGTACGAACTGCTACCCGTTGATTTAAATAAATCCGTAGAAATTAAGGATGCCTCTGTTGTTGTTCTTTGCTTGGCACTCCAGTTTGTTAGGCCAATTTATCGCTTTAAGCTTATGCAGTCAATTTACCGGCAGATGAACAACGGGGGATGTGTTATTCTTATTGAGAAGGTTTTAGCGGAAAATTCAGAGTTTAACAGGCCGATGATCAAGTATTACTACGATTTTAAACGTCGGAATAATTACGACGAAATGGAAATATCCCAAAAGCGCGAAGCCTTGGAGAATGTACTCATACCCTACAAGTTGAGTGAAAATATTGAGATGCTGTCGGAGGCCCGGTTTCGTACAATTGAAACATTTTTTAAGTGGCACAACTTTGCCGGCATGGTTGCATTTAAATAATTTTTGATTACCAAAAATTGGCTTGGCTCGCTGCCACTCTTTAATTATTCAGCTGTTTTTGGTGATTTTTACAACGTATTTTATTATGCCTTAGCAACAGTAGGATAGTACAAACTTTAAATTAACATCGATAATGGTAAAATTTGGGAACTGGCTATTTCATTACAGGAACTTTCTGTTTCCTTTTTTCTATGCGGCACTGTTTATTCCAACAAGTTTTTCATTTGTGAACAATGAACTTGCGGTACATTATCCGCGCTTTTCATCGCTCATTCCGTCCGGCTTGTTAACACCAAATGTTCAGTCGGCTGAAATTTTAGGTTTAATTTTTATATTCTGTGGAATTCTAACTCGTTCGGTAACAATAGGG
>JBFXEO010000197.1:0-5556 GCA_050180015.1 Bacteroidales bacterium
ACTTATTTTTTTGATAAAAGTGATTTTGGCAATAATCTTTCTAAAATAAGTAGATTTTTTATATCGATGGAGAAACGAAAGGCCATTCATTATGAATGGCCTTTTGCCTATTTAGTGTATCACTTTCTACTTTGTAGATTCTTCTAGTCGTTTCATTATGGAAAAAATAAATAATGCCGATAGTAAGCAGCATACGACCAGAATACACCAGAATGCCCATAGGGGTAATTGATTCCAGAATAGCCCCATTATTCCTACGGCATAGTTTCCAACGGCTGTCGCGGCCAACCAACCTCCCTGCATCAGACCTTTATATTTAGGAGGAGCAACTTTTGAAACAAATGATATTCCCATTGGACTGAGGAACAGCTCTGCTATAGTAAGAATAAAATAGGTGTTAATAAGCCAATATGGCGATACAAGTACATTGGCGGGAGCGCGGACTTCGTCGATTTCTTTTGGAGAATAACCAATTAACTGTAATGATCCTACTGTTAGCACTATAAATCCAATAGCAGTAATAATCATACCAATTCCAATTTTTCTAGGAGCAGAAGGTTCTTTGCCTCTCTTCGCCAGGTAGGCAAAAAATCCTACCACTATTGGTGTTAAGGCTACAATGAAAAATGGGTTGAAATGTTGAAACTTTTGTGGGGTAAATGGGTTTACATCATTATAGCCTCCAAAAAATGAATTGGGGTCAACATTTTGAACTCCAAAGAAATGTAGCCCTTCAATTCTGAGTAACGCTAGTAATGTAAAACCGGCAAACGCAACTAGGGCAATAATTCTATGCTTTGTTTCACTTTTAGGGTTTACAATAAAGTAAAGACTTCCTAATGCCAATGCTATAGGCAGTAACCCAAATAAGTCGAACCAAATGTTGGTGTATTTATGTACTTGCCCTACAGTATAGTCTCGTGCAAATATTGTCATAGCAGCACCATTCTGGTGGAATGCCATCCAGAAGAATATGACAACGAAGAATACCAGGCCTAATGCTATTAACCTATCTTTCGTTTGTTTTGGAGTAAGTTCTACAACTTGACTTTTAAGATTTGCATCTTTTGCCTTTTGCGTTTCTGTTAAGTCAGCGGACTTATAGTATTTTCTGAATCCCCAGAATATTATCATCGAAGCAATTAGGCTTATACATGCAACGCCAAAGGCCCAATGGTACGATTCGCTTAATGAATTTATATAAGTTGTACTAAAATTTGTTAAATCACCTGTGAAGCCTTGCTGACCGGCAAGTGATGTTAACTTTTCCGATACGGTCAATCCATCAACCATCTCGCTGCCTTTGTTATCCAAGAATTTATGGGCTAGTGCAGGAATATCTGCATTGTAAAAGAATCCTTTTTTGCTGAGTATCCAGTTGCTTACAGAGTCGGCAGCCGTTGGGGCAAACATTGCCCCAATATTAATACCCATGTAAAAAATATTAAAGGCAATATCCCGGTGCTTGCTATACCGAGGATTGTCGTAAAGGTTTCCAACGAGTGCTTGCAAATTTCCTTTGAAAAGACCTGTTCCCAATGAGATTACCCCAAGTGCTATGAAAATTAATGTTTTGCCACCGTTCATAGTTGTTGGTATGGCCATTAAAATATAACCTATAAACATTACAACTAATCCCATGCTTATGGTTTTACCATAGCCAAAAACTTTATCGGCAAGTATTCCACCAATTAGTGGCATGAAGTAAACAAACGCAAGGAATATTCCGAATATTTGGGTTGCACCAGCTGCGGTGTATCCATATTTTGCTTGGAGAAATAGCGTAAAAATGGCGAGCATAGTGTAGTATCCAAATCTTTCCCCCATGTTGGCAAAGAACGCTACCAGTAGTCCTTTAGGATGATTTTTTAACATAATTGATAGTTTGTTGGGTTATTATTCTTAAGTTTTTTCGAGTTTTGACAAAAATACTTTATTTTAATTTATTTCCAAGCCGAAAAGTTATGCCCAAAATCATATTATTGCTTTTAATTTGTTACCATAGCACTTGCCGGTATGGCCATTTAACCTTTTCCTTGCTCTATTCTTTTTGGTTCAATGCAGATTGGTTCCCTATATTTCGTAAATTTGACCGTTAAGTTTTACGGGCCATTAATTTTACCATGAAGGTGTTTTCAGTACATCAAACGCGTAATTTAGATTCGTTTACCATTAAACATGAACCCATAGCTTCGGTTGATTTAATGGAGCGTGCCGCCAATGCTTTATATACGTGGTTTGGGCAGTATGTACCCGTTTTAAGCCGGATAGTTGTGTTTTGTGGCTCTGGTAATAACGGTGGCGACGGGCTTGCCCTTGCCCGGTTGCTGTATTGTGCTGGATACAATGTTGCGGTTTACTACATCAATTCATTACGTTATTCTGACGATTTTGGTGTTAACCTTTCGAGGCTAAAAGAGCTAAATGTTGCTTTACAGGTGTTGGACAATAATGATGACTTTCCTGAACTCACCGAAAACGATACAGTTGTTGATGCCCTTTACGGTTCCGGACTGAATAGGCCAATTGATGGAATTGCTGCAAGCCTGGTTTCTTACATTAACCGGTCTAACGCATACGTAATTGCCATCGATATCCCTTCGGGACTTTTTGGCGACGAAAACCCTTACCCCAATCAAAATCCTGCTGTTGAGGCCGATGTTTGCCTTTGCCTTCAATTTCCCAAAAGAAGCCTTTTCTTCCCTGAAAATTATAGGTTTGCAAAAGAATGGTATGTTTTGCCAATTGGAATTCATCCGCAGGCAATAGCTGAAACAGTTACGGATTGCAGTTATTTTGAGTTGGATGATGCCCGTCGGCTGGTACATGAGCGGCCTAAATTCTCGCATAAGGGAACCTACGGACATGCCCTTATAGTTGCCGGTAGCTACGGAATGATGGGTGCTGCGGCTTTTTGCGCGAAATCGTGCCAAAAATCGGGGACTGGACTGGTTACATTGCATGTTCCCCAATGCGGGTACACAGTGGTACAGCAATTAACCCCCGAGGTGTTGGCATTAGCCGATGGCGATGAATTGCATTTTTCGGCTGTAAATGATCTTTCTAAATACTCATCGGCATGTTTTGGGCCTGGAATTGGTACCCATAGCGATACGCTTCATGGCTTTAGGAAATTAATTGCAGAAATTCAGGCTCCCCTGCTGGTCGATGCCGATGGTTTGAACATCATATCCCGGAACAGGGATTTGCTCAACTCTTTACCTCCGGCTACCGTTATTACTCCGCACCCAGGCGAGTTCGATAGGCTTTTTGGCAAAAGCACATCCGGGAGTGAACGGCTGTTCCGGGCAGTAGATGTGGCCCGGCAGCATAAGTTGGTAATTGTACTCAAGGGAGCATACACACAGGTTGTTTCTCCCGACGGTAGCGTTTCCTTCAACTCTACGGGGAATCCCGGCATGGCCACGGGCGGTAGTGGCGATGTGCTTTCGGGTATTATTACCGGATTGCTGGCACAGAAATACAACCCATTGGAGGCTGCGCTGCTGGGAGTATTTGTACATGGATTGGCTGGCGATATAGCCGTAAGCCACAAAGGTAGTGTAGCATTGACCGCTATGGATATTGTTGATTTCTTGCCCGATGCGTTTAATGCACTTCAATCATATAAAAATCTATAAAAAGTTAGCCATGAGGTTTAAAATCTTATCCTTACCCGTAATTGCTGTTTTGCTGGCATCCTGTAATAGCAAGGCTATTCAGGTTAACCCCGTTGATTTTCCTAAGCAGAGGGCAAACGGTATCGTTTACTCGTTGCCAAGAACCGTGATAAAATTAAAGGCAGATGTCACCTGTACGTTTTATACGCCAGGGCCATACTCCATGTATGCCCAAAAGTATATGGGAATTAGCGGCATAAGCAACCAGAAGTTTGAAGATTACTCAATCTCGAGTATTGATATTACGCCGCTTTCAGAGCCAGATCCATCGGCCCTTTTCTCGGCATTTATTGGTGATAAAGCCATGCTCGACTTTGTTCAGGTAACGGCATCGGGCTTAGTTTTACCGGTAAACCGTTATTCCGTGGCCTCTTCTACTCGGAGCGGTATTCCTGCGCAGGACTTATCCATTCCCCGGTATGTTGATTTGTCAACAGAACCTTTTATTGCTGAGGATAAAAGTACCTTTTACTCTAGGGTTCAGCGCGATAGCAGTTTTGTTCGTGTGCCCGTTCAGCGAAGCGTGACCATCGAAAAAAATGCAGAGGAGAAGGCCAGGGAAGCGGCGGAGTTTATTTTTTCGCTTCGGAAAAAACGGGTTGACTTGCTTAGCTTGGATGTCGATCATTCCGTTGATGGAGATGCAGTTAGGGCGATACTTGCCGAAATCAGCAGGTTGGAGGAAGAGTACCTATCCTTATTTATAGGGAAGTATTCATCGGAAACAATTACCCGTTGCATCGATTTTGTACCCTCTAATCCCAATGGCGAAACTTCAATTGCATTCAGATTTTCTCCAACAAAGGGAATAGTTTCGAGCTCAGATTTATCGGGTAACCCCATTCTCATCGAAGTTGAACCGGATTCCATTCCCGAATCGTATAAACTCTACTTTGATGCCATAAAGCAGGCAGGCGAAAGGAACCAGTTCGATCAGGTATTTTACAGAATTCCGTTGGTGTCAACGGTTAGGGTAACCGATGGTAAGGCGGAGTTGGCCAGTAGGCGGGTACCCGTATATCAGTACGGCCCCACTGCTAAAATTCCGGTGAAACATCTGGTAAACTAAAGGCTTAGATGGTTTTTGAGTTTTTTTGGAGGGTTACTTGGGTAGCTTACTTACGAATTTAGCCCTAAAGGTTTCCCATTGCTCAGTTTTAAAATGGTCATCGGCAATGAATGCCAGAATAGGTTCAAGCTGCTCAGGGGTTAAGTACCCCGATAAAAAGGTGATTGGATTGCTTCCGGAATCGAGAAATACTACCGATGGGTATGAGAGTTTTCCCTGTAGCAGCGCTACTGCAAGATCGTGGACGGGCCTTTGCCCTTGTCCGCGGTTTTTAAAAACTTGTCCCTTGTAGGTAATATCGTTAGTCCCTTCGGCGTTAAGTTTAACCGGATAAAAATTTTTGCTAAGGTAATCGGCTATATACTGATTACTAAAGGTATTTTTATCCATAACCTTGCACCAGCCACACCAGTCTGTATAAACATCAATAAATATTTTCCTGGGTTGTTTTGCGTTTAGCTCCAACGCTTCTTCAAGGGTGTACCATTTAATGTTGAGGTTTTCCTGCGCTCGTACGTTTTGTACCAGCACAACAAATGCTATAATTATAGGTAAGGTTGTTTTCATCGCAATAAGTTTATGGGCAAATGTAATAAATTTATAGCTCTGAAATTTTTCCTGATGGTAGATATGTTTGATGGAATTGAAGCCTTGCGGGGTGTTCATTAAGCATTTTAACAAACGTTCATTAACACTTCGCTTGCAATTTAATTTGGGCGTGAAAAAATTTGTGGGTATTTTTATTGCACTATAAAAACAGAATTCATTAAATATTTTAACCATGAACAAAGAAATTTTTAAACTCGA
>JBFXEO010000198.1:0-5551 GCA_050180015.1 Bacteroidales bacterium
TGGTAAATAGCAGTATCCAAAAATGTAGCAATGAACCAGGTATTTTTAGAACAGATACAGAAACAAGTGTGAACATTACTGTTTGAATAGCACTTACAGCGGCAAAAAATATTATTTTAGAGTTGATGTAGGAAAGGTTGTTTAAAAACAGAAACTTTTCCCGTTTGCGGAGCAGAACATCTTTGATTACACAATCGGCTGATGTACTAATTCCTAAAAACATGCAGGAAATGATGCTCATAAGAAAGTATATGGGAATATTGTCGTTTTCAGAGTATATATATTCATATATTCCCTTACTTGTGAGAATAGAGTACCGGCTATAAATAGAGAGTATGAGCGCCAGTAGGATTGGTATTGCGAACGAGTAGAAAATAAATTCCCTGTCTCTAACTTTCGATACCATAAACCTTTGGATAAAAGTAAATAGCTGCCTGTTTTTCGATGGTGGAATAGTTTTAGCTAAAGGTAATCCTGGCCGTGTCTCGCCAGAGGTTTTGTCCTGGCGGGTTCTATTTAAGTAAAGTTCGCTCCATTCTTTGGCTTTTCGTTTTCTAACATCTGTTACTGTGCCTATCTCGTCAACTACCTTATCTTCAATAATTTCAAAAATAGCATCGGGTTTTAGTGTGTGGCAGGCGGAGCACTCAACGGCAGCGTCAATTTTTTCGGACTTGTCCATAAAGTACTCTAAAGCCTCAATTGGATTGCCGTAGTAAACCATATACCCATCTTCGTCCAGAACGAGTATTTTGTCGAATAATCTATATATATCTGCAGATGGCTGGTGTATGTTCATAATTACAAGTTTGCCCTTGGATGTTTGTTCTTTTAGTAGAACAACCGTTTTGTACGAATCCATTGACGATAAGCCGGAGGTTGGCTCGTCAACCAGTAAAAGGTTTGATTCACGTACCAGCTCCGATACGATGTTTAACCTTTTTCGTTGACCTCCACTAATATATCGTTGAATTGGTAAACCTACTTTTTGATTCCTGATATGGAAAAGCGCGAACTCGGAAAGGTAATTTTCAACGGTTGATTTAATTTCCTGTTTGGGCAAATTTCCTTTTGAAAGCACTGTGGTAAAGTAGAGGTTCTCGTAAACGGTTAACTCTCCGATTAATGAATCATCCTGGGGTACAAATCCGATATGCTTTTGAATGCTACTGATGCTATCGGCGTAGTTTATGCCGTTAAGTGATAGTGACCCGCTATCGGGCTTAAGATTCCCATTAATAATATTCAGCAGGGTTGTTTTGCCGGAACCACTTCCGCCTATAATCCCAACCAGCTCTCCGGATGTACAGCCAAAGTTGATGTTTTTCACCCCAAATGTTGATCCTTTATGGCTGTAATTTACGTTATGCAGCTCCAGGGTTATGTCAGCGTCAAAATCTTTTAGTTTAACAAGTCTAACAATTTGGTTGTAGAATATTCGCGGAATTTTGCTTGCTGAAATTACCGAACCGCTTTGAAATATGTATATGTTTTTAGGGAATATCAGCCGGGAGTTTAACTCTAGTATAGAGCTTCCATTGTATTTAAAAAGCACCAGCTGTGCCTCTTTAATGTAAAAAAATGAGAGGAAGCCCTTAATACCTGGAATATGAATATATTTATTTTTGGTTAGTTTTGGATCGTTTTCCTTGGCGTAAATGAGCATAGCCTGGTCCGAAATTAAATAGTATTGATCCGATACAAAGTTTTTGCAATTCTGAAGAGTGTTGCTGGAAATTTTAATTTTACTGGAAATATCCTCGATAAAGCTGTAGAGAGGATGATCGTTCCCCGGTTCTTTTAATTCGTTTTTCGATATAAATTCTATAAATTCTATAAGGTTGATCAGGAATATAATCCTTTGACTTTTTGATAGCTCATTGTTAATTACCCTGCAAGTTCTGTTTATATCCACAGAGTTCTGCTTTTTCTTAATTTGATTGATTAGCAGGGCAAATTCTTCCTTTTTTTGCCTGGCCGTCTTGGAATCAACTATTCTGTGGAAGTATATTTCAACGTAGTTTATGGCGAGTTGATGTATGAATACATTCTTACGATTTACCATTACGGCAAATATTTCCAGCAATGAATTTACCATCAACTTATTCATGGGGTATGGCTATGTAATTTGTAATTTAATGGTTGACATCTCAGCGGTGTTTGTAAAAAAATCGAGGTGATAATTTAAAATACCTGAACATAATTTTAGGAGATACACATCTATGTCTAAGCCTGTGGGGTCATGGCTTTTGTCTAATACTGGTTTTAGTGACTTTTGCAAAAGCCCATTGTCATTACAGGTTAGCAATACTTCTTTGCTGCTGCTAGTATTATTTATATCCACAAGAATGGTGGAATTCTGGTTGCTCAGTGAAATGGAGAGTTCAAGCATTATATGCAGCAAGTTATTCAACAGGTAGTAGTCGCTTAAAATCTCAACAGGAGAGCCTCCATCATTAACTGTAACTTCTACCTTGAAAAAATCAATATAATCCGACAGGTCAAGGATTATATACCTAATAATGTCGTTTAGCTCCAATGGCTTTAATTTAGTTTTCCATCTGTTCTGTAATAAGTCCAGGACAAGCGCCACTCTGGTCGAAAATTTTTCAAATCTGGATACGCTCAGCTCGAGAATTCGTAACGGTTCAATTAGCTGGGGTTCATCGCTTAAGCTCCGAATGATTTGGACGGGCCCCGTAATTCCGTTGAGTAGTGTCCGGGATTTATGCCCAAACGCTTTAATAATCTCACCCTGATATTCTGATAGTAGATTTTCATCCATAGTCAATACGATAAGTTTAATGGTTAAGGCCAATTATAGGGAATAGTTTATCCTATTATCGCAATTACCGGTTTGCGCTAGTTCGTTTCAATTGTACAAAGAACCTATCCCGGTTTGGTTTACAGGATAAATTTAGGGAAAAAGGAGATATTATATATACTAAATTTTTAAATAAAGGTTCTCCCTTTAGCTATGCAGAAATGCTGGGTTGATGATAATCCGCTTTCAGTTAATATTGATTAAAAACACTATTTAATTTAGATTAATTAAATTGCATTCAATTATATTTGCGCCAGATATAACTATGTAAAAATATAAATATATTTATAATATGGAGCTATTCAAGTCTATAAGTACACAACCGGCATCGAGCTCTTCCGATAGCGGTAAGCCGGTTGAGCGAGTTAAGGTGCTGATTTTAGGGTCAGGGCCAGCGGGTTTCACTGCAGCAATTTATGCCGCAAGGGCAAACTTAAATCCGGTTGTTTACGAGGGAATTCAGCCCGGAGGGCAGCTAACAACCACCACGGAAATCGAAAATTTCCCGGGTTACCCCAGCGGGGTCACCGGCGTTGAAATGATGGAAGATTTAAAGAAACAGGCACAGCGCTTTGGCTCCGATGTGAGGTTCGGGATTGCTACTGCAGCCGATTTGTCGCAACGGCCATTCCGGGTAACCATTGATGACGAAAAGGTTATTGAAGCCGATATCCTTATCATCGCAACTGGTGCAACCGCTAAGTACCTTGGGTTGGAGTCCGAGGAGAGGTTTAAGGGACAGGGTGTTTCGGCCTGTGCAACCTGCGATGGATTTTTTTACAGGGGTAAGGATGTTGCCGTTGTTGGCGGCGGCGATACTGCTGCCGAAGAGGCAACTTACCTGGCCGGTTTGTGCAGTAAAGTTTACCTTATAGTCCGGAAACCGTACCTCCGGGCATCGAAAGCGATGCAGGAGAGAGTGATGAATACGCCTAACATTGAGGTGCTATTTGAGCAGGTTACCAAAGAAATAGTTGGCGATGCTTCAGGTGTTAACGGTGTGATCCTTGCCGATATTAAAACCGGCAAGGAGGTTCGTAAAGCTATTTCGGGATTTTTTGTGGCAATTGGGCATCAACCCAATTCCGGTATTTTTAAACCTTGGGTTGAAACCGATGAGGTTGGCTACATTAAAACCAAACCCGGAACATCTAAAACAAATATTCCTGGCATATTTGCCTGCGGCGATGTTCAGGATCCGCATTACAGGCAGGCTATAACAGCTGCTGGTTCGGGTTGTATGGCAGCTATCGATGCCGAACGGTACCTGGGTGAAAGAAATTTTTAATTAAGTAATTCTTCGAGGCTCATTTAACAGAAAATAAAACCCCACAACTGTGGGGTTTTTCGGTTTACTATGTGCTGTTAGATTTGGGCTACTTTGTCTTTATCGTATTTGCCGGCCGTCAGTTTTTCGCGAACTGCGGCAAAAGCGGCAATTGTTTCTTTCACATCATCAAGAGTATGTACTGCCGTCGGAATTAAGCGGAGTAAAATTTGATCTTTGGGTATAACCGGATAAACCACCATGGAGCAGAAAATTCCGTAGTTCTCCCGGAGATCGAACACCATGTTTGCGGCTTCGGGAATGCTACCATTCATGTAAACCGGGGTAACGGGCGATTGAGTTTTACCAATGTCAAGGCCCATATCCAGTAAGCCTTGCTGAAGGGCTTTAACCACCTTCCATAGATTTTCGCGTAGTTCGGGGTGTTGCTGAACCATCTCCAAACGTTTCATTGCACCGTAAACCATTGGCATTGGAAGCGACTTTGCAAATATTTGTGAACGCATGTTATAGGCTAAAAATTTTATTACAGCCTCATCGCCTGCAATAAAGCCGCCAATTCCGGCCATACTTTTCGCAAAGGTGGAAAAGTATAAGTCAATTTTATCCTGAACACCAAAATGCTCTGGCGTGCCAGATCCCGTTGCTCCCATTGTACCAAACCCATGCGCGTCATCCAGAAGAATTCTAAATTTGAATTCTGATTTCAGGTCGGTTAATGCTTTCAAATTGCCAAGATCCCCGGCCATGCCAAACACACCCTCGGTAATCACCAGAATACCGCCACCACTTTTTTCAACAACTGCGGTTGCGTGCTTTAGCTGCTTGCGGCAGCTGTCAAAGTCGTTGTGCCTAAAAACGAAGCGTTTGCCGGGGAATAACCTTAATCCGTCAATAATGCAGGCATGCGACTCTGAATCGTAAACTACAACATCGTTTCTGCCAAGTATAGTGTCAATGATAGAAATCATTCCCTGGTATCCAAAGTTTAACAGGTAGGCCGATTGTTTTCCTACAAACCTGGCAAGTTTTTCTTCAAGTTCTTCGTGTTTACGGGTTTGCCCGCTCATCATTCTGGCCCCCATGGGGTAAGCCAACCCAAACTGGGCAGCGGCTTCCGCATCAACTTTACGAACTTCTGGATGGTTTGCGAGCCCAAGGTAGTTATTTAAACTCCAGGTAAGAACTTCCTTGCCCCTAAACATCATTCTTGGGTTGATTTCTCCTTCCAGCTTAGGGAATGAGAAATAGCCGTGACTCTGATTTTGCCATTGCCCAATTGGGCCCATGTTGGTTATTTTATCAAAAATGTCCACTTCTGAATACTTTTAGTAATACGTTAAACTTCAGTTAAATTTTGTGGCAAATCTACATGAAATTTAGTAACGCTATTTAAAATCATCGAAAAAAATATACGGGTTGCAGTGTATGTATTTGCA
>JBFXEO010000199.1:0-5544 GCA_050180015.1 Bacteroidales bacterium
AATGAAATTTATGATGAATGAGAGGCTGAAACCTGCTATGGCAGCAAAAATTGTATCGGCAGTTGCGGCTCCTAGCCCCGAGAAAAAACCGCTAATTTTCCCCTTGTTGATTGTTCTCTGGATGCAGAGTACACCTATAGGCCCTAGCGGGATAGAGGCCATTAAGCCGATTATAATTCCTTTGATTAGCAGGGTCAACAACATTATTCTTTACAGAATTCGAAAATTAGATGGCAAATATAGTAATTATCATTAAAACAGCCTATCCAATAAAAAACCTTAACTTAAAATATGGGTTACTTCGTTTTTTGTTAAAATTTACCCGGTTGAATTTAATGGGTTGTGGCTACATCCGGCTATCACAAATAAGGTTAACTTTACATCAAAATTAAGTTCATTGTTTGTTGTAATTATCTGAATGGCAACAAAATTAAGTGTGGTGTTTTTTCTGAAATGTTAATGCCCAATAAGTCTATGGTTAGGTTTTACAATCGCCCCTTTGTTCTTAGTATTTTAAGCGGCCTGTTCTTGGCGCTACCGTGGTACGAAAGTTTGCCAAGCTTTACAGTTTTTTTTGGTTTTGTACCGCTTTTTATCGGAATAGACAAGCTATTTGAAAGCCGGCATGCTTTCTGGCGCATGGTGCTATACTCGTACCTCGCTTTTTTTACATGGAGCCTGCTGGCAACATGGTGGATATACAATGCTACTTTTATTGGTGCAGCATTGGCCGTAATAATTACCGCGCTGCTAATGACCATTGTTATGGCGGGCTATTACTTCATCCGGAAGTTTGCGGGTAAAACTGTTGGAACATTCGGGTTTGTAGCTCTTTGGATATCGTACGAGCAATTCTTCCATAATTCCGAAATTACCTGGCCTTGGCTAACGCTGGGGAATAGCTTGGGGAATCATATTTGGATTATCCAGTGGTACGAGTTTACCGGAACTCTGGGCGGATCATTGTGGATTCTAATGATCAATTTTACTATGCTGGCTATTGTTCGGGCTATACCGCAAAAAAACCGAACCGCTCTTTCCCGCCTGTCAATTTTTATTTCCGGGCTAATATTGATCCCCGTAATTATTTCTGTAGCTATTTTTAGAGATTACCATGAGGTTGAGAATCCTGTTAACGTAGTTGTTGTACAGCCTAACATCGATCCGTATAACGAGAAGTTTAACGGGTTAACCAACGACCAGCAGCAGGATATCATTTTAAACCTGGCGCAACAGGCTGTTGACAGTACCACCGATTACGTGGTATGCCCCGAAACTGCAATTGACGATAGGATTTGGGAGCATGAGTTATCCGCAAACCATAGTATTAGACGTATAAAAGATTTTGTCGATAAGTTCCCACGGGCTAAATGGGTAACAGGTGTGGTTTCCATGAAATTGTTCGGCAAGGGCGATACCATTCCTTACACCGCCAGAAAATACCCTCACAATGTGGACTATTACTACGATAGGTATAATTCCGCAGTACAGGTTGACACCTCACTTTCATTGCCTGTGTACCATAAATCCAAGCTGGTGGTGGGGGTTGAGATGATGCCTTACCCTCAGTACATGAAATTCATTGAAAAGTATGCAATTGATTTGGGGGGAATTACAGGTAGTTTAGGAACGCAGCCCGACAGGGGAGTGTTTAAATCGCCGGATGGTAAATTTAATGTTGGCCCAATTATTTGTTACGAATCTGTATTTGGCGAGTTTGTATCGGGCTATATCCGTAACGGGGCAAATTTACTTTTTGTTATCACCAACGATGGCTGGTGGGGCAATACCCCGGGTTACCGTCAGCATTTAACCTATTCCCGGATTAGGGCAATAGAAATGCGCCGTTCCATTGCACGTTCCGCGAATACAGGTGTTTCTGCGTTAATAAACCAGCGTGGCGAGGTGGTCAACTTTTTAGGCTGGTGGAAGCGCGGAACCATTACCGGAACCATTAATGCAAGTAGCAGGACAACTTACTATGCTAGCAACGGCGACTATATTGGCCGCCTATCGTCGTTTCTGGCCTTGCTAACTTTTGCGGTGGCGTTATCTAAATATCTTCGTAGGAATAGGCCGGCTGCAAAGAAAATTTAATTTGGGTTGAGCATCCGTTTTACCGGTACGGGTTCGACATAAAATGACATCTTACATCGAACCCGTACCAAAGCGGTTTTTAGTTTTCCATTCGTTTTTTAAACTCTTCGGCTCCATTGTCCAGAAAGCTGATAAATTCTTCAACGTTTGGGTTGTATCCGCTAGGTTCAACTAGTTTTTGTTCGTTATTGTCCAGCAGAACGTAGTAGGGCTGTCCGTTTACGCCAAACCGGGTTGCCTGAAAATCGGCATTTTTCTTTCCTATTGTTTTCTTTACCTTCCCGTCGCGGGTGGAAGTTACCCATTCGTTTTCGGGTAATTCCGTGCGATCATCAACGTAAAGGGCAACAATAAGGTAGTCCCGGCTAAGTCGCTCTAGGACTCTGGGATCGCTCCAAACCTTTGCTTCCATATCCTTGCAGTTAGCGCAGGAATGCCCTACAAAATCAATGAATAGTGGTTTCTTTTGCGCCTGTGCGCATTTTAACGCTTGGCTATAGTCAAAATAACCGGTAAGACCGTATGGCAGGGCCAAAAAATCGGCATACCTTGGTGTGTCACATAACGATGAATTCTTCTCAACCACCGTACTTGCGCTTGAATTTAAAGTTTGGCTGTTGACGCTAAGGTTGAACTTTTGACTCGATTGCGGGGGAAGTAACCCGGAAATGGATTGCAGCGGTGCACCGAATAATCCGGGGACTAGGTAAACGGCAAAGGCGAAGCTGGCAATTGCAAGGAGCAACCGGGGAACGCCTACATGCTTTAAGTCAGAATCAAATTTAAACTTGATTTTACCGAGCAGGTACATTCCCAGCAGAACGAAAATTACAATCCAAATGGCAAGGTAAATATCCCTACTTAATAGATGTAGGCTATACGATTGATCAATTGTTGTCAAAAACTTTAGTGAGAATGCCAGAACAATAAATCCCAGCACCACCTTAACGGAATTCATCCACCCGCCGGAACGGGGCAGGGAGTTTAGCCACGAGGGGAATATGGCAAATAGCGTGAATGGAATGGAGAACGCCAGCGAAAATCCGAACATCCCGATAATTGGCTTTGCACCTAACCCTGATGCCGCTTCAACAAGCAGAGCCCCTACAATTGGACCAACGCACGATAGGCTAACTATTACTGTTGTAAGAGCCATGAAAAACGATCCAACCAGCCCTCCCCTGTCCGCCTTACTGTCGGTTTTATTTGCCAGGCTACCCGGAAGTACAATTTCAAAAAGACCGAAAAAGGATGCCGCAAAGGCAATGAAAAGGATAAAGAAAATGGTGTTGGTTATCCAGTGCGATGTTAGCGTGGTTGCAAAGTCGGAACCCAGGTTGAATAGCGATACAATAAATCCAAGCGAAGTGTAAATTATGACGATTGAGCCACCGAATACCAGCGCATTGATGATGGCATTAACCCGGTTGCCCTGCTTACCCATGAAAAACGAAACTGTCATTGGAATCATGGGGAATACACATGGCGTTAGTAATCCGGCAAGCCCGGCAGCGAAGGCCACAAAGAAAAACACCCAAAGCGACGAGTCTTTTGATTCTTCTTGCACGGGGACTGCTTCCCCTGTTTTAGCAATTACTGGGGTTTCCGTTTTTGTGTCTGTTGCTACGGTTTCGGCTAGCACCCCGTCATCGGCCTTAATGGGTATGGTTATATCCTTATCGAGGTAAATACATTTATCGGCGTAGCAGGCTTGATACTCTACAGTAACATTGGCGTTAGCTTCGTTTGCAGAAAGTTCAACGGTTTGGCTAAACAAGGCCTCGTGCTCAAAGAAGGAAAGATCGAGATTGAAAATATCATCATGCTCCGTTGTCGATTTACTCAGCTCCTTAATCGCACCTATCGGTTTATAGCTTTTGGGATCGGTAAAAGTAAAACTCGTTGGCAGCGGCCCGCCATCGGGAAGTTTGGTGGTGTAAAGGTGCCATCCTTCCTCAATTTTTGCTTTGATTAAAATTTCATACCTGCCATGTTGAACTTTTTTTACTGAATGGCTCCATTGAATGGGGTCATCCATTTGGGCATTTGCCGATACACCAAATAGTAATGTAAAAAATAGTGTAGTTAGTTTTAGCCGGTTACTGTAATTCATCGCTACTTTGGTTAATTAGTTTATATTTAGGTATAGTAAACGTGTAATGGTATGGTTTGGTTCAGGCAAATATAGCAGTTTTAGGAAATATGAACGATTTGCCGTGGTAGCTAAAATAGATGTTTGAGCAGAAATATCTGTTTTTCGATTTAATTATTGAATGATGTTAACACTTTACACTATTGCTGGTTTTATTTGCCAAGGATTCCTTTGCTTTAAGGGGTAGAATTAACTGTTTGTTGCCATGAATTAAAAAACCCGCTGCCTGGCAGCGGGTTTTGGTTGGCTATCGTTCTATCTCGGTATCGCTGGAGTCATAAAAATGGTACTCCAGAAAACTGTACGATGAAATGGGGACTATCCTGATACGGCATTGGTGCTTTAGCATCCATTTAACCCGTTTGGATACAAACCCCTTGTTTATAAACGCTGCAATGTAGGGGTGCAGCTTTACGGTAATGCTTTTATACTTCCGTTCACTAACAAGAAATGCGAGTTGATTCTCGATTTGCTCATCGATGATAACCACCGGCGATACTTCGCCGCTTCCCTTACAGGTTGGGCATTTTTCCACGGTGTCGATGTGCATTTCAGGTCGGACACGCTGACGGGTTATTTGCATTAACCCAAATTTGCTTAAGGGCAAAATGTTGTGCTTTGCCCTATCTTTAGCCATCAGCTCCTTCATTTTTTCGTACACCATTTGTCGGTTCTCGTTTTGGTGCATATCAATGAAGTCCACCACAATTATTCCACCCATATCGCGTAGCCGCAGCTGCCTGGCAATCTCATCAACAGCGGCAAGGTTAACCTCCAGCGCGTTGGTCTCCTGGTCGTTACCAGACTTAGACCTATTCCCACTGTTAACATCAATTACGTGGAGCGCCTCGGTATGCTCTATAATCAGGTACGCTCCGCTTTTGATTGATACGGTTTTCCCGAAAAGCGATTTAATCTGCTTTTCTACCCCAAACTGATCGAAAATGGGAACATTACCGTCGTATAGTTTAACAATTTTTTCCTTCTCGGGGGCAATAGTTTCTATGTACTCCCGGATATCGTTGTAAACGTTCTCGTCGTTTACGTGGATGCTGTTGAACGAACCGTTAAGCATATCCCTAAGTATTGCCGAAGTACGTTTGAGCTCGCTGGCCAGCTGGTTGGGAAGCGATGCGGTTTTCATTTTTTCAACCGTTGTTTCCCATTTCTTTATTAAACTTCTGAGTTCAGCGTCGAGCACAGCTACTTTTTTCCCATCGGCCGCGGTACGAACAATTACACCGTAATTTTTGGGTACGATACTCTCCAAAAGTCTTTTTAAGCGTTTACGTTCT
>JBFXEO010000200.1:0-5468 GCA_050180015.1 Bacteroidales bacterium
TTCCCCGACATTATTGGTAAATAACGTATTCTAAATTCAAACAGCTGGAAGGGCCAATTTAATATAAACAAAAGTGGAGGATTAGAATCCTCCACTTTTGTTTACTAGTGCTCCCCGGCACCTTCGGGTTCAAGAAGTTTATCGCCGGTGGCATCAATCACCGTCTTTTTCCACCAGTCTGGATATTCTGGATTGTTGACGTGTGCAGGGCATTGGTTGTATGGATTATACTTAAACTTGCCATCGGACTCCTGCTTTACGTTTCCATCCATGTACTTTACAAGCAGGTACTGGAATAGTTTTTCCCAGCGGTTTACCACGTAATTTCCTGTATTAACCGTGTAGTCGGTTAAAAATTTGATGGCTTTCTGTTGATCTTGGCCAAAAAGTTCCTTTGCGCTGGCATCAACTATTGAGGTGTTGTTTATGAATTGGGTTTCCAGTTCGTCCTGCACCCTTTTTATATCCTGACTCATCAGGTCGTAGCGTAAGTAGGCAAAATTTGATACCTTATTGAAGGTCCAGAAGGCGCAGTTATCGCAGTAGGTTAGCATATCGCCGTTACCCTCGGCATAAGTTTCGGGTACAGCGTTAACCCCGCAATATACCGGGAAATATACGGTTGATGCGGCATCATCTACGCTGAACCAGAATATTCCACCAATGGGATTGGGCAGCCAGCTGCGGGCCTGGGCTACAAAGGAAAAACCGGTTTGCTGGGTTGCAGTTGCACGTTCGTTAACGTATGTTTTTCCTTCGTACTTCCAGGTTAATGGTCGCCATCGGTATGGAAGCCCATGAGGCCCGGCACCGGGGTCTTTGCTCATGTCCAGCTCGGTTCCTTCTAGGTGGTCGCGCATGTAGTTCATCATATCTTTGACCGATAGTTTACGTTCTGGCTTGATGTATAGCGGCATACGGTGGGTTAAGTTGTGGCCTTTGGCGTAATCAAAGTAGTCCCACATCGACTTGTTTACATCTTTAAAGAATGACCATACCCGAACTTCGCAGAAACGGGCTCCTTCAAAATCCAATGGGGCATAAGCGTCAGAAAAGCTAAACTCTTCGTTTTTCCCGTCGAAGTATTTTTTGCTACGGGCAAAGTCAATTACATCGTGGGCATAAACAACCTCAACTTGAGGGTTAAAAATTTTATCGAGATTTTTGGAGCTGATTGATGTTGTCAGGTTTTCGGTAGGGAAGGTGGTAATTCTGGCTTGGTTGGCATGCCCCGAAACGTATCCATCGGGAATTCGAATGGCAACCCAAACGGCACCTCTGTTGGCATTGAATGTTTTTTTTGTTTTTTTGTCGGTTTTCAAATCAACTCCCTTGCCAATCATTTCAAAAATCCAAACCTCGTTGGGATCGGCCACGGAGAATGATTCGCCCTCGCTGTAGTACCCGTACTGTTCAACAAGTTCGGCCATTACTTTAATTGCTTCGCGGGCAGATTTTGATCTCTGTAATGCAATGTACATCAACGAACCGTAATCTACCAGGGCTGTGCTATCCTGGAGTTCTGGTCGTCCACCGTAAGTGGTTTCACCAACTGAAACCTGATACTCATTCATGTTGCCAACAACAGAGTAGGTATGGCTTACCTGTGGAATTTCTCCCAGGTATTTTCCCGTGTCCCACTCGTAAATTTTCATTAGCGTTCCAGCCGGATAATCGGCTGCCGGTTTATAGTAAAGCTCACCAAAAAGATAGTGAGAGTCTGCAGCATAGGTAATCATTGTAGAACCATCAACGGAGGCACCTTTGGTTACCAGATAGTTAGTGCAGGCGCCGGCTGGCCTTGCCATAAAACCTATTGCAGTAATAACAAGTAGATTTACTGTGAGTTTTCTCATAAATTATTTTTTAAAATTTTCAGAATGACAAACCTAGTGTTTTTTGATTAATAAACCGCCTAAGCGTTTAAAACCGTTTGTAGTTTTTTGTGTAATACTATGATATATATCCAGTTAAATTGTGTTACCGGTTATATCTTTAATGGATACTAAAGCGTATGAAGATATATTTAGCGGTTGAAGATGTTGCTTGTGCTCTAGTGATACAAACACCCACAAATGGAATTAGCGTTAGCCCCGGTTACTGTGCTAAGGGCACCTTCCTGGTTTTCCATGTAAAGAAATCCAAGGAATGCAAAAATTAGGGCTTCCTTAAAATCGATGGTAGCCACATCGGGGATTATTAACTTTTTGTTAGACTTTTCACCTATTAGTTCTCTTAGAAAGGCATTATGTGTGCCACCTCCGGTTAGCATAAGCGTATTACCTTTTATTCTATTGGTAACGCGGGTAATTTGCTGTGCAATGTGTTCGTATGAGGTCCTCAGCTGATCTGCGATGGGGCTGCTACTTGTGTTTAATAACGGAATGATGTTGAACTCGAACCATTCCCGTCCCAGCGATTTTGGGCTTACGGCATTGTAGTAATCCAGGGAGTTTAGGCTAATTAGCAGGTTTTTGTTTACACTGCCGGTTTTTCCCATGCCGCCATTTTTATCAAAGCTGAGCCCTTGAATTTTGGCGAGATGGTTGAGCAGCATATTGCAGGGCACTATATCGTAAGCAATTCTTTGGTACACCTCGTTATCGTAGCTCAGGTTGGCAATTCCTCCCAGATTCAGGCAAACATCGGCATGCGAAAAAAGTAGCTTATCGCCAACGGGTACCAGGGGAGCCCCTTGTCCTCCCCGGCAAACATCTGATGACCGGAAATCGGAAATGCAGGGTATGCCTACTTCGGCAGCAATTGCTGAGCCTTTCCCGATTTGCAGCGTATAGCCTTTCAAAGGATTATGGAAAATGGTATGTCCGTGAGAAGCAATAAATGTGGGCTTTTGAACAGAATTGCACAAAAATTCTTTTACGCAGGTTCCTATCCAACGACCGTACCGGTAATCGAGTTCTGTCAGCTGTTCTCCGGTCAGCTTGGGGGCGTTTTCCAGCTGTTCCCTTACATTCGATGGGTATTCAAATGTAAAAGCATCAATAATTGCGTACTTCCAAGTTTTGTTGCTTTTTCTGCTGAAGCTGCACAGGCAAACATCTAGGCCATCCAGCGATGTACCAGACATTGCCCCAACTCCCGTTGCTGAAATTTGGGGCAACTTTTTATCCCTGAATATCATTACTTGTTAGAGTAAACGCTTACTATTAGTTTTTTTGAAGCTTTGTCTAGTAGGTTGTATAGGGTCTCCTGCGATGGATTTACTTCGTTGTTAATTATTCCATCGAAAAAGGTCTTGTCCAGGGTGATTATGTTTCCCGATATGGCCTCTCCGCTACAGTTTGCAACCGGAATAATTCCTTTATCGGAGAAAATGGTAAGGTTGATGGTTACCTTGGGTTTAATTTCTTCATCCTTTAAATGAATTACCTGATTCGCCGAGTCGGGCTGTGAAAACGAAATGTACTTGGACGAGAACTCTGGGCCTATTTCAATGTCTATTTTCAGGTAATACTTAGATAGACCTTTTTTCATGGCTTTAGTGATGCCAACATCGGGAAATCCGTAATCATCGTAGGAAAATTTATCACCGTAAGCATTTAGCGGCAAAATAAGCATACCTACCTCGTTTCTCAGCTTTTCCCCGATCAAATCCCATGCGGTATATAGAATTTGATTATCAACCCTGTTGACATTCTTTCCGTTAGGTTCGTTAAAGTAGCTGCTAAACGTTTCAATTTTAGAACGGTAATCGTTGTTAATACTCAACTTGAAAGATATTAAGGCAACTTCTTTTTTCCGGTATTTTTGGGCATGGACAGATTCTGAGAGCATGGTGCCCAGCAAAAGGATGACGGTTATTTGTACAATTTTTCTCATCATATTAAAAAATGTTTGTTGGATAAAATGTACGATTTCTCACTTCAAATATACAGCCAAAATCTTGAAATAGAAAATTAAGGGGCGGTTTGCTCAGATGCCGGCTTTTTCTTTTTCCATCGACGATGTGTCCAAAGCCAGTTTTCCGGATTTTTTCTGATGACCTCTTCCAGTTTATGCATGTATAGCTGAGTTAAATCTCCGTCTTTGAGTTGAATGGGGGTTTCTGCCAGTAGTGAAAACTCCACTTCGTAAAACCCTCTTTTAACTCTTCGTATATCGATGTATAGCACGGGGTAGTTGTACATTTTTGCATAGTTTTCGGGCCCGTGGATGCAGGCCGTTTCTTGGTTGAAGAAGGTTGCCCAGCGCGCCTTGGCGGTTTTTGAGGGACTTTGATCGGCTACCAGTAAAAATATACATCTTTCGTTTTGTAGCCTTTTAAAAGTTTCGAATGTTTCCTTTGTTGGAACCAGCGTGGTACCGCGTATGGATCGGTTTAATTTCATAAACCAGTCAATAAGTTGATTCTTAAGCGGCTTGTATATGGCTACGGGATGATGTTTTAGCTGGAGTCCGGCCGACATTGCACCCCATTCCCAGTTGTTTATATGCCCTGTTACCCCAATGATATTTTGCCTGTTCTGATAGTATTTGTAGAGTAGTTCCGGGTTGATGATTTTATGCCGTTTAACCACTTTACTGTTTCGCATGGTAAAGCCTTTGAGCGTTTCCACGGTAATATCGGCCAGATTTTTATATACCCCGTCTTCCAGTTTCTTGAGTTCTTCTGCCGATTTTTCGGGGAACGCCCGCATAAGGTTGCCTCTGGTTACGCCAACCCTGTACCGCACGACCCGGTGGAGTATAAAAGCCATGAGGTTGCTGTACTGGTACATTAACCACCATGGCTGTATGGAAACCAGTAGAATTGATACAATGAATAGTATAAAGTAAAGTAGAGTAACCAAAGATGATTTTTTTGCAAAATTATACTTTACCAGAAAAACTTGCCGATAAACTCGGATTTGTTATCGAGTTTATCGGTTACTTCAACCTTTAGCCGGTGCCATGCTTTGGGGGCAACACGCTGCCTGTCGAATGTGTATGCCAGCATTTTTGTTTTGGGATCCCATTCGAGCAAAATCCACCTATCATCTATATAGCCGTTGTAGCTATTGATGCCGGTATTATCGGTCAAACGGAATTTAAGTTGATTTTCGTCCGAGATATCTGAATTATACCTTACCTTAACCGGGCTTATTTGCGGAGGAATTGTATCCATCAGAACCATGTAGCTTCCAAACTTGCCGCATGTAGCCTCAATATATTCGTTGGTAACTCTGCTTTCGCAGTATTCGATGCCTTTTCCATCTAAATAGCCCAAGTAGCCTTTTTCTGGGTATTTTAGATTTGCGGATACCTGCTTTACTCTAAGGGTAAATTTTTTATGAAGCGGAGTTCGGGAGGTATGAATCCGATAGATCGTTTTGTTCGGATCAGTGCTTTTTTCGGTGCTGTAGCAGAAAAGGATATTGTGGTATAGGGCATCTTTCGGGATGATGATTTCAAACTCATCGGTCGATACAACGTTCTCCTGACCGTATTTAAATAATGTTCCACTGCCG
>JBFXEO010000201.1:0-5459 GCA_050180015.1 Bacteroidales bacterium
TAACATTGATAATTACAGCCTTCCCACTAAGCAATATGGTTTCTTCTATGGCTTTTTCAGCATTTCCGTGGCTTATCAAATGCTTGTTGAAACCGGTAATTACATGGATGGAATAATCGATGCCGATACCCAAAGCAATGCTGGCCACTAGTACGGTAGCAATATCGAGGGGGATACCGGTTATCCCCATAAACCCGAATAACACAATAATAGTGGCAACAACGGGTATGGCAGCAAAAATCCCTTTTGTTGCGGAGCGCAACATCAAGCCTACAATTAATACAACCATAAAAATGGCTATCAACAAGCTGTTATACTGGCTATTTATCAAACTACTGTTGAGCTTAACATACACAGACGGCATGCCGGTCAATTCAATATTGCAGTGTTCGTTCGGGATATCCTCGATGAACCGGTTCATTTTTGCAGTAAACACTTCAATATCTTTACTATCAACCGATGCAAATTTCGATTGAATAATTCCTTTGCTTAGGTCATCATTTACGAGTTGGGGCATAACCTCCTGGCCATCGAGCAAAAACCATAATTGTTCTATTTTTGCCTTGTCGTCGGGAATTTTTTTACCCTCGCCCATGGCATCGTTCATTTGTTCAATCAGGTCTGCTACCGACTGTGTAATTTCAATATTCGGGTCTTCCTTCATGAAATGTTCGGTACGAATCATCATCTTTAGTACCTCGGGGTTTTGCATATCTCCTTCAAAAACAACAAATACCGGTAACGAGCCGCCAAATTTTTTCTGCATAACATCCTCCGCAACCCTTGTTGGATTATCTTTCTTAAAATAGTCGGCCATGTTTACACTGGTTTTTATCAGCGTTATGCCACCAATGCATAGCATGAGCAGAACTCCCCAGCCTGTTAGTGTATATTTGGGATGTTTAAACAGAAAATTAACTAAGGGCAGCAGAATTTTGTGTGTTAATAGGGTTTGCTTTTCTTCGTTTTCGGTAACTGCCTTTTTTCTGTACATTGATAAACCCGAAATAAGTGCGGGAACAAAAAACAGAGATAGTATTAAAGCGATTAGTGTACCCACCGCAGTAAATATCCCGAAATCTTTTATCATGGTGAGGTACGCCCCAAAAACAAATGACACAAACCCAATAGCCGTGGTTACTGCTGCCAATATTACCGGAACCAGAATATATCCAAGAGCTTGAACTAATGCCTGTTTTCTGTCTGTATGTTTATTGTGGTTAATACTATTGAGTACATGAATTGTGTAAGCACTTCCCACAGCAAGTAGCACTACCGGAATTATATTTGAAATGATGGTCAGTTCGTACCCGGTTAATGCCATTAAACCCATTGTCCATATAACGGCTATGCCTGCTATGAGTAACGGCAACAATACCCCTCTGAAAGATTTGAAACTCAACAATAAAATAATGGCTATTACGAGGAAAACAATGGGAATAAGCCAAATAATATCCGAAACAATCAAATCGTTAATGTCGTTCATCATCATGGGCAGCCCACCAAAGTAAATTGTTTCGGGCAAATCCAGTGCTTCTATTTTATCCTTAATTTCTTTTGCAACAGCCTGTTTATCCTCGTCAGGAAGAAGTGTAAACATAATTGCAGTTGCCGTCCCATCCTCTGATACAACAGCTCCTTTGTACATCTCTTTAGAGAAAACATATTTTTTTAGGCTGTCTAACTGCGATTGCTCAACCGGCAAATCATACTCGTCAACCAGCTTGCCTATTTCAATACCCCATTCAGAGCTTTTGATATCGAGAATGTTGGTTAAGCTTGTAACGGTTGAAACACCATTGGTATATTTAAGGCTGTCAGTAATTTGCTTTATATGCTGAATGACTTCTGCTTTAAAAACATCATCGGTTTCCAAAACAATCATTCCCATATCATTTCCGCCAAATTGTGTGCCTATCTCCTTGTACAATCGGGCAGCAGGGTCGTCATCGGGTAAAGAGCTTATTATATCAGCGTTTATATGCAAGTCTTTTGCCTGATAACTAAAGAATACGGTTAATCCTGCAACAGCGATAATTATCAGCCATTTAAATTTTACTATGCCTTCTGCGAATCTGTTCATATTTTGTTGTTTTATTATTATTTATACTTAATTTGTTTTATAGTCAGTTTTGGTGCAAAAAAATTATACAGACAATCCTTTTGTGAGTATTCCAATTAAACCTTCAAAATGCTGAGCGTATTTCACATATTTGTTTTGTAGAAAAAAAGGTATCTCAAGCCCTTTTATAACCATAATGAATACGTCTAACAGAACATCAATATCTCCAATTATTGTAAATTCGCCTTTTTCAGCACCTTGCAGTATTATTTTTTTCAGGTTTTCTTTTTCCCATTTATCCAGTTCGGTCCGTAGATCATCAATAAAATGAAAATGTTCAAAAAAATCAGCTTTGAGCGTTTCATGATAATTCGCAGCAGTATTTAGAATATCCATCCTTTCAACGAAATATTTTTTTACCTTTTCAGAAGAAGTCAAATCAGGATTATTAACAATAACAGACAACTGATTTTTCAGGTTTATCATTTCTATTGATACTACCTCTCTGTATAAATCCTCCTTGCTCGCAAAATGATAGTATAAGGAACCTTTGGCTTTCCTCGCAATTTTAGCGATTTCATCCATTGAGGTTTTGTGAAATCCAAAGCGACTGAAAAGCTTATCCGCAACACTTAAAATTGATTCTTTGGTATTATCAACGCTCATGTCTTTTTTGTACTAAATTTGTTTTACGGTACAAAAATAAATATTTTTTTTTCACCTATAACAAGAAATGTAAAACCGTACCTTAATAGTGATGGGTGGGCTGGGAAGATTACTCACATTATGTTTTGTTTTTTGGGTGTTCGTGAACTCCCTCCGGTCGGTTGTACTCTTTTGCAGGTTTGCGTGTCAGCTGTTGCGATTTGCAAATGTGTGCAATGTGGGTTGGGGTTCATTTTCTTATAAGCATCGGGGAAAAAATAAAATAAATTCCATTAATGTGCGAAAAATAATTGTCCCGAACGTCAAAACGTGACGTTGTAAACAGGAACAAGAAGTGCAGTGATTTCGGGAAATTCCCATTTTCACTGTATTTTTGGTTCCTGGTAACACCAATCCCTTATCCAAAAAATCCTTAGGAGTATCTTTGCCTACTGTATCAAACACATCATATACCAGCATTACGGGACCATTTGGCGCAAGAATCACATAGGGTCTTGCATCCGCTATCACCTCCCTTTTAAACTTATTCTTCCAGTATGAAATGCTTCCAAAAAAGGTTATGGATGGGCATATCTTCAACGCCAAAGGCCATATCTGTGAACCGAATACGATACTGAATGAAGCCATAAAAATTTCAAAAGGTGAGCGTTGCGAACTCTGCGGTGAAGCGCTTTACAGTAAATACGATGTGTTTTACAAACCTGAAGTCATGAAGCCCCAATGGCACGAGGTTAAGCCGGGGGACGACATCATCGCGAACTACTTCCTGCTGTGCAACACTTGCGCCGCCATCCAGGCCTCGCTCGGTAAGTGACCATCAATCATCGTCCGCGTGTGCCTTCACATAGGAGCAATAATAGGAAGTGAGGGCGCTGCAGACGGCGTGCGATTTGTTGAAGGTGCAGGGCCCGAACCGTTCCATCCGCTCCCACAGTGCCTGCACTTTTTGTTCATCGTAGCCGTTGTCCCTGGCCGAGGCCAAGAATTCCTCCCTGCAGGCAGCCAGCGCGTTGTCCTTTGTGCCGTGGAAGATGGTGCGCATGAAGGGAAGCGTCCCAAACGGAGGGTAATTCCCCACCAAAGCGGCAATCATCATCAACTGTTCCTGGTAGAGAATCAGGCCGTAAGTCTCGGCAAGGAGCTTGTCAACCGCCCCGATCCCGCATTTCCAGACCCGGTTCTGTTGCTTTGCCTCGCGGTATTAGGGAAGGAGTTCCATGTTGCCGGGGCGCAGCATGGCTTCCAGGGCCGTCAGCTCAAAGATGTCGGAAGGTTTGATGAAGGTCAGGTACTCCCTGGCGATAGGGCTCCCCAACCTGTAACATCCCTCGGTATCACCGGCCTGTATCATATCCCAGGTCTTTACATCCGTGGGCTGCGCTGTGATACAGTACAAGTCATTGATCAAAGCCCTATGCGGGATACACGCCAGGGAGCTGCTTTCACACAGTTTGATGGAACTGTCCTCTTCCTGGCGCATATCAGCAATAAGCCGGGTTACGGTTTCTACGTAGTCAT
Source organism: Bacteroidales bacterium (assembly GCA_050180015.1). Taxonomy (GTDB): domain Bacteria; phylum Bacteroidota; class Bacteroidia; order Bacteroidales; family Tenuifilaceae; genus JBFXEO01. Next base: position 4,247 of record JBFXEO010000201.1, read on the forward strand.
TTTCAACATCCAGGATTACCTCCAGCGTTTACCGGGTGTGGGGTCAAAGAAGCGCTCAAACAGCAAGTTGTATTTAAGGAGATCCACGTGGGTGATGGCCAGGCAGTAGTTCACCAGGGAGCCGGGAGCGGCCCCGAAGCCCAGCCCCATTATCATCCCGCTATCCCAGATCTCGTCAACAAGGTTGGCCCACAGGACAAAGGTCTTGGCCCCGCCCTGCTCGCAGAGGGTGTACACCTCGGTTTCTATCCTGCTCACTATGGAGGGGGTAAGGTCCTTGTAGCGCCTGGCAGCGCCTTCATAAACGAGCTTGCGTAGTGTTTGGTTGAAGTATTTTGTTTCCATAAGTGTTGGGTTAGATTTCAAAAGTGGCGTTGTTACTTAATACGAAAACGGGGGTCGTATTTCCGGTTATTTTGGAAAAAAGTTTTGCATTTTCCGTGTGGATTGGGATAATTCCCTTAGGCTGAACATGTTCCACAATGCGTTTTAGGCCGTTCACGTCGGCGTGGCCGCTGGTGTGGATATCCTCGGTGATGTCGCAATGCGTTTCGATCCATTCCCGGAATTTCGCGGTTTTGGAACTATTTTCGTCCCAGTACCCCCGCCACATTGATATAGTGAAGCGCATGGAAGGCACAGACAAGCGCTTGATGTAGTCCAGGGTGGATTCGCGTACGATCATCACGTAGGCTCCGGGATTAGCATTGATATCCTTGTAGGTGATCTTGTTGACCCGGGGCTGCAGGTAAGTGGTGTACCTGGAACCGCATTTCTTGTTAAGGCAGGTGGTGAGCCTCCGGGGATAATAGACTTTCACGCTATTGAATCCCAGCACGTTCGGTATTTTCGGACTGAGTTTTGCCACCTCGTCCAGAACAACAGCCGTGTAAGGATCCACCACCAGCTGCCGGCCGCTCAGCAGGCAGGCCTTGTAGAGTGTGACTATACGGTCAATATTCTGGCCCGAGCACCACACCAGGTGCAAACTCTCCGCCGCTTTTGCGGATGCTGTGTCTTTCGTGAGTGTTGCGGCAAATTTCGCAGTCAGCGCGGTTTCCCTTGCGCATCTCTTATTGCCGGTCTTGGTCGGTTCGTCTTGGCCCGGGTTGGTACCTTCGTCTATGCGTACTTTGGTCTCTTCTTCTTGGCCCAGGTTGGTGCGTTCTTCCGTGCTCATGTTGGTCCTTTCTTCTATGCACACTTTCGTTCC
>JBFXEO010000202.1:0-5453 GCA_050180015.1 Bacteroidales bacterium
CTTGGGATTTAATGTTGATCAAACCCTTGTAATTAACGTTCCCAAAGCAGCTGATTCTACCTATGCAAGTCGGCAAAAGACATTTAAGCAGGAAGTCGCAAAGTTGACCGGAGTAAAAGGAGTTGCATTCTCTACGGAAGTGCCGGGTAGAAAAATTTGGTGGGATAACGGAGGTATTTACAAGGTTGGACTCAATGCTGCTGCTGGTAAGAATTATATGATTATGGGTGTTGACGATCGGTTTGTTGATTTGTACGGGATGAAATTTGTGGTAGGACGAAACTTCTCGGAAAAATTCCCTGCCGATAAGCAATCCGTTTTATTGAACGAAACCGCTGTTAAATGGCTCGAGTTTGAAAGCCCGGCGAAAGCCCTGAATAGCCAGATCAATTATTGGGACAATATCTACACGGTAATTGGCGTGCTAAAGGATTATCACCATGAATCGCCGAAAGCGTTGCCCGAGCCACAAATATTCAGGTTTTTACCCGAAATACCTCGCGGTTATTTTTCTGTAAAGTTAGAGCGTAACTCTATCACCAAAAACGTGAAGGATGTTGAGGGGGTTTGGGAAGCCATTTTCCCCGGAAATCCTTATGAGTACTTCTTTTTGGATGCGTATTACGACGAGCAATTTAATGCGGACAAAAAGTTCGGGAAAGTTTTCGGAATATTCTCGTCATTGGCAATATTCATAACCTGCCTGGGGCTTTTTGGATTATCGCTTTATACAATTCAGCTAAAAACCAAAGAAGTAGGAATTCGAAAAGCTCATGGGGCATCATTTACCGATATTGTAAAATATATCATTAAAGAATATATTCTACTAGTATTTATTGCACTGCTAATTGCCATTCCTATACTTTTCTGGGGGATCATGTTTTGGTTGAGCAATTTCCCGGTGAAAATGCCCATTACTATTTGGTTGTTTATTGTGCCTGTAATAATTGTCACGGTTATTACCACAAGTTCTGTTGCTTCGCACATACTAAAGGCTGCACGTTTAAACCCTGCCGATACACTTAAATATGAATAAATTATAGCGGTGGAACGAATATTCTCATCTCATAAAAACCAATTCAGCAAAAAATGCTAAAAAATTACATCCACATAACCTTGCGCAACTACTGGAAAAACAGGGTTTATACCCTAATCAATGTACTGGGGTTATCAATTGGTATTGCTTGTTTTGTGGGAATGATGGCCTATACCAGCAATGAGTTAAGCTACGATAAGCATCACGATGGTGCCGCGAATATTTTTCGTGTAAAACTAAATGGCGACATGTCGGGAACATTTTTTGAGGCTGCGGTAACAGGGGCTCCGGTTGGGGAGATGCTTTACAACGAGTTGCCCGAGGTAATTATGTTCACGAAATTCATTCAGTATCCGCGGTCAATTTTGTTTGATTATGACGAAAAGAAAATTTACCAGGAAGGAATACTTTATGCCGATTCAAGTTTCTTTAGGATGTTTAAATATGTTGTGGACGGAGACACCGAAAAAGCACTGAAAGAACCGTACTCCTTGGTAATGCTGGAAAGCGTGGCAAAAAAATATTTTGGGAACGAAAACCCTATCGGGAAAATCATAAAATGGGACAATAAAGCAGATTACACAGTCCGCGCAGTTGTTAAAGAGCCATTAAAAAACTCACATATTGATTTTGAAGTTCTGGTAAGCCGTTCCAGCTTATACTCTGACCCCCGGTATGAGGCTGTTTATAACAACCTATTTGCGTTTACAAACTTTAACTACATAAAATGTATAAGCACCAATGTTGCCGATTTAGATGTTAAGGTAAATGAGATTTTTCAAAAGCATGTCAGCCAACAATCAGGAGAATCCGGCTCAAAATTGACCATTAAGCTACAACCTATAACCGATATTTATTTAAAGTCGAACATTACCCATGAAATTAAGCAGAACGGGAATGTAACAACTGTTTATATTTTTATAGCTGTAGCCATTCTAATCGTTGTGGTATCATCTATCAATTACATAAATTTATCCGTAGCAAATTCGTCAACACGCAGCCTTGAAATTGGAATAAAAAAAGTATTTGGGGTTCGTAAGGCGTTGATTTTTACTCAGTTTCTTAGCGAATCGCTATTTCTGGTCATAGTTAGCTTTGTACTAGGCCTGTGTATTTTAAGAATAATTACACCTTTATTCGGTTCCATCTCGTCGCAACCGTTTGAAAGTGTCCTTAAAAATAATATTAGCTGGCTGGACATGTTGCTTTTTATTCCAGTGATCGGCATTATGGCAGGTTCATACCCCTCTTTCTACTTGTCATCTTTAAAGCCAGTTAAAATATTAAGGGGAAAAATAACTTCGGGAAATGATAAGCTGTTTTTCCGAAATTTTATGGTAATCATCCAGTTTGCAATTTCCGTTTTTTTACTGAGCAGTACATGGCTAATTCACAATCAAATATCGTTTATCAATGGCAAAGATCTGGGGTTTGACAAGGAAAATGTAATTGTTATGTCGCTTCGGAATAGCGATATGATCCTGAAATATTCTGCTTTAAAGAGCGAGTTGATGGGAATTGCTAACGTTGTAGATGTTACCGCTTCGTCCAGCTGTATCGGTAGTTTTAATCAGCGACGGGGTTTCTACCGCGATGGATATTCGCGTAAGGATATGATGATGATTCTTAATCTTCAGTGCGAAGATAACTTTTTAAACACCATGGGAATTAAGATTCTGCAAGGTCGTTACTTTCTCCCCGATGCAAAAGGTGATGAAAATAAAATTATTGTAAATGAAGCACTGGTTCATGAATTTGGAATTACTGACCCTATTGGAAAGTCCTTTCGGATACCGGGTTCTGGACAGGAACCTGATGATTTAAAGCTGGAAATTGTTGGTGTGTGTAAGGACTTCCATTACGCATCCCTGCATAATGCCGTAAAGCCAATCATTATATGGAAAGATCCATCTTTAAGGCGGTTTATGTCAATAAAAATTCAGGGGGGCAACCGGGCTTCTATAATCGATGCCATTTCAGATAGATGGAACGAAATATATCCGGATTATCCTTTTGAGTATTTTTTTCTCGATGAGCGTTACGAAATGCAATACCGTGCCGATATAAATACGAATCGTGTTTTTTTGATGTTTACAGCTCTTGCCATATTTATTGCTTGCTTAGGTGTTTTTGGCTTAACCTCCTATGCAGTTCAGAGGCGTACCAAGGAGATTGGGATCAGAAAGGTAGCCGGATCGGGGATCGCCGGTATCATGGTATTAATTTCGAAGGATTATGTTATTCCAATTATTGTGTCGGCAGTTGTATCGCTTCCTGCTGCTTGGTATTTTATAAATAGGTGGTTACAGGGTTTCTCGTATCGTGCCGATATTCAGTGGTTTGTTTTTGCTGTTGCTCCAATAATTGCTTTCGCCATTGCGCTGCTTGCCGTTAACGTTAAGGCGTATGCTGCGGCAAGGCGAAATCCCGTTGAGGTTATTCGGTATGAGTGAGGTGCGGTTTTACTATAGTGTATGAATTTGAGGTTATGGCTCTATTCCCGCTGCAATTAAGGAGAGGGAAAAAGTACATGGAATAAAGGGAACACCTGATTTTATGTTTTCTTGCATTCTTCTCTATGTACCCCTTAGCGGAGGGATATTCTTTCCCTCTCTAGTGATTTTTATTCCTATAGTATTTCTTATCCCACCACATTAGCCAAATGCTAAAAACAAGAGTTTGTAACACAACTTCGGGTAATCCTACCAAATGAAAGTATAGTGGTAGTTTAGAGTAGATAACGCCTTCAAAAGAACCAGGAGCAGCTCCGCACGTTCCCAATATTGCTAATCCTAAAAATAAGCCCCATAGTAGCACCCATCCGTTTTTATGCTGATGCAAGAAATTGCGAAAGGGAAATAGTACAATAGCATAAAGGACTCCTCTTAACGGTTGTAACAACGGTCCGAACATTATAATTGGTTCATTGAACGATCTCATAAAATTATTTATAATAGGAGCCTGAAACAGGGTTTCGTAGTCATTTGCATTGGATGATATAATTCCTGCAACTGTGTATGTAGCTGTATGTACAATGGTTACTTTTAATGTAAAGCTTAGAAATGATTTCATGGTCTAGCGTTTTATATTAAATATATTCTTTATAGTTTTTCTACTAGAATAGTTCTCGGCCAGGCCAGCTACATACTCTTTTTAGTGAGGTATATATTTCCAATTCCAGCTGTCCTCCTCCTGGTGCATTTATATCAACTACAGCGGCTTGTCCGCTTGTTGGATATGCTATGAATAGAAATACTGATCCAGGGTAACTATATCCATTATGTAAGAATGAAAAAGTATTCTCGGAAATGTTAAGCATCGAGCCTAGCCCCATTTTAAGTGGAATGCCGTATGCTTCATCGGGAATTTTAGTGTAATCCTTCAGCATGATTTTCGAAATAATTTTTTCGGATTTTCCTCTATATGTTAGCAATATTTCTTGGATGAGCTTTGCGAAATCGGCAGTTGTAGTCATTAACCCGCCTTGAGCTCTTGCTCTTGTGTTTGGATATACTGGCATTACTTTTCCATCGACATGAGGTAACGCTTCGTATTTTTTCAGTTGATCGGGTAGTGGGTAGTTGAATGTAGAAAGGTTCATTGAAAGAGGCTTGAAAATTATATCCGAAGCAATTTCGTCGAAACTTTTATTTAATGCATCTTCTAACACTAGCTGGATAACCACATATCCAATATTTGAGTATGACCATTTTCCCCCAGGTTTAAAAACGGGGATGGCAGGTTTGTTAATTGCAGGATTTTCGGCGCTTAAAATTTGGGGAAGCGTTGGTTGGATATTTCCATTATGTCCAAAGTTTGTTCCGGGTAAGCCCGAAGTGTGAGTTAGTAGTTGACGAAGCGTAACAGGAACATTGAACTCGTTGTTGGGCATTTGCCACGATTGCAGATATTTATTAATATCCTCGTCAAGGTCGAATAATCCTTGCTCAACGTAATGCATTAGTATTACAGCTGTAACAAATTTACTTACGGAACCTGCTTGGTATATTGCAGAGTCATTTGCTGCTATGTTTTTGTCTACATTTAATTTTCCGTATGCCTTGCTCCAGCCAATCTCACAATTATTAATTACGGTAATGTTTACAGCGGGGACTTGGTAGTGTATCATCCTTTCTGAAAGGGTAGATATGCTGTCGGATTTGGTTGCACCTGCTTTATCAAAGGTGAACTTTACCACTGAATTTTCGAATTTGCTGATTTGTTCAGTGTTAGTATTGCAATTAGTGCACGAGTTTATTATTGATAAAGCACATGAAAGTAGAAGTAAATATGTTGTTGTGTTTTTCATGATTAGATATTTATCGGTTGTTGTTTTTTGAGTTTTAAAGAGCAGGACTCTTTAAATATCCATTTCCAGAATAAAAATCCAATACCTAAATATACAAGTGCAGTAATT
>JBFXEO010000203.1:0-5410 GCA_050180015.1 Bacteroidales bacterium
GACAGACTCCGAAAGGGAAAAGGTTATAGCACTGCTAAAGAATTTTACCCTCCAAATGACAGGCTACAGGGGCTGGGACGAAGCCATAGTAACTGCCGGCGGAATAGCCCTAAGCGAGGTAAACAGTAAAACTATGGAATCAAAATTGATTGACGGGCTTTACTTTGCCGGAGAAATACTAGATTTATCGGGGAATACCGGGGGGTATAACCTTCAAATTGCCTTCTCAACCGGATGGCTCGCCGCTGAATCGGCAGTGAAAAAATTATCGGTATCCGGTGAAGGCAACCATAGCACACCTGGATTCCGCACAGAAGATTAAGCATTGAACGCTACGTTTCCCGAATAAACTATCTAACAAAAAAATCGAGCATCAACCTGTCGCCTAAAAAAGCCTTTAACCTATCGCCAGCTGTTACAGGGCCAACACCGGCAGGCGTTCCGGTGAAAATTAAATCGCCTGTCCGAAAAGTAACATACCGCGATACATGTTCGATAAGCTCATCGTAGCTAAACATCATATCGCGGGTATTACCCTGCTGAACCGTTTCGCCATTCTTTTCAAGGTGAAAGTTAATGTTACTCAAATCATCAAAATCGCCCTTATCTATAAAATCCCCAATTGGTGCCGAGTAATCAAAGGCTTTGGCTATTTCCCACGGTAGCCCTTGCTGCTTGCAAACCTGCTGCAAATCGCGGGCAGTAAAATCTACTCCCAGCGTAACAGCGTCGTAGTACCTATGGGCAAATCGCCTGTTTATACTCTTACCGAGCCGGTTAATTCTCAGAACAACTTCCAGCTCGTAGTGTAAATCGTGGGTAAAGTCAGGGTAAAAAAAAGGATTGTTGTTGCGTAGCAGGCATGTATCGGGCTTAATAAAGAATACAGGGCAGCTGGGTGTCGCGGCCTGCATTTCCAGGGCGTGATCCGGGTAATTCCGACCAATACAAATAATTTTCATTGGAGTTTTACTTTTAACGCTAAGGGCAACCTATAAAATTCAGTGCAGGCATGCTCAACCAAGGCTCTGCTATTTTTGTTTCATTTTCAGGTAAATGGCAGTAAGCACCCGTTTGGTGTAAAGCGGAAATTCGCCGTTCATCATCCATGAGTAGTAGCTGGGTTCCTTTTGCAACACTTCAACCACTGGCTTTCCCCGGTGTTTTCCAAAGTTAAAAACTTCAACTCCCTTATCGTCCAGAATAATACGGCCGATAAAATCGACATTCCGGTTGAAAGAGCTGTACTCCGAAAGGAAATCAATATCGTTTTTTAGATCAGGATACCGATCGAGCTGGGCACCCAGAATCTCGTAGGTAGCCATGGAATCGGCACCGGCGCTGTGCGCATCGGTCAATTCCTTGTCGAGATAGAATTTGTAGGCCGCCGATAGCGTGCGTTTTTCCATTTTGTGAAAAATAGTTTGCACATCAATGAACTTACGCTTTTTCAAATCGAAATCAACATCGGCCCTCAGAAACTCCTCGGCAAGCAAAGGAAAATCGAACTTATTGGAGTTAAACCCGGCAAAATCGCACCCTTCAATCAGGTTTGCCAGCGATTTGGCAATTTCACGGAAGGTTGGCTCATCTTTTACATCATCATCGGTTATGCCATGAATAGCGGTGGTCTCAGCTGGAATTGGCATTTCCGGGTTTACCCTACGAACTTTCATCTCTTCCCTCCCATCGGGATATACTTTCAGGATAGCAATTTCTACAATTCTATCCTTTACAACATCTATTCCGGTAGTTTCAAGATCGATAAATACCAGGGGGTTTTTAATGTTTAACTTCATTTTAAAAACGTTTAAGGAACTGTTTGGATTTTCAGAATATTTTAGTTGATGAAGCGGGTGTAGCTGAAAAATTTAAAGGAATACGCCGGGAGTACCGGAACCCAAAAAAACTTATGTGTCCTGTTACTATTTACTATTTACTGCCAATTACTCAATTCAACTCTCATCCCACAATCAGCCCGCAAAAAACCTGAACAACTTATAAATAGAAAACCTTCCCATAGGTTCCTCCTAATCTGTTTTCCGATGCAGGAGTTAAGTTCCCATGGGAAGGTTTTTAACCTCGATTGCTATGCGCCAATCATCATTGGCATTAGCAGCATGAGAACATCCTCATCGGGATTATCGTTTACATGGGGGAAAAGTAAGCCTGCCCGTGACGGATCTGACATGGACAGTACGATGTCGGAGGCCGAAAGGTTGGCCAGTATTTCGACCAGAAATGCCGATTTAAAGCCAATTTCCATATCTTGGCCCTCGTACTCACACTTTAAACGCTCGTAGGCGGAGACCGAAAAATCTAAGTCCTGCGCAGAAACCATACACTGGTTACCGGTTAAACTCAACTTAACAAGGTTGCTTGCCGCATTGGAGTAAATGGCTACCCGGCGAAGCGCATTGTAAAGTTCAACACGGTCAATCACCATTTTATTTGGGTTATCGACAGGTATAACAGCGCTGTAGTTTGGGTAGCTGCCCTCCACTAGCCGGCATATTAAGGTGTAACCCGACATGGTAACGCGGGCATTCTTTTGGTCAAAATCTACCTGAATTGCGCCTGTATCCTTGGCCAGTATGGCCTTAAGCAGCTGTGCCGGTTTTTTGGGAAGGATGAACGACGACTCGGAGTCGGACTGAACATCCTTACGGCGATAGCGTACCAGCTTGTGCGAGTCCGATGCCACAAAGGTAATTCCATCCGAATTTAAATCGATAAAAATACCGTTCATCACCGGTCTCATTTCATCGTCGGCCGTAGCAAATATTGTTTTGGTAATACCGTTCAGCATTAAATCGGCAGATAGCTTAACGGTGGTCTTGTTTTCGGCTTTTAACTCGGCCTTTGCCGGAAAATCGTCGGCGGGTTGTCCAACAATGTTAAACTGACCGTTCTCCGAATTTATCACTATTGAGAGTGAAGATGTATTGATATCGAAGGTAAGTGGCTGCTCGGAAAACTCCTTCAGGGTATCTATCAATATTTTGTAGGGAATTGCCACAGCCCCATCGCCCGAAACATTCTCCAGGGTAAGCCGTGTTGTAAGGGTTGACTCTAAGTCCGATGCGGTAATCTCCAGCTCGTTACCCTCCAATTTAAACAAAAAATTGTCCAGGATTGGTAAAGTGTTCTTACTGCTAATCACCCTGCTTACTACAGACAGATGGCTCAACAACTCAGTGCTTGATACAACAAATTTCATCACTGCAATTTTTTAAGTTAATGGTATAGTTAAATATTATCTACATTTTACTAAACTCCCCCAAATATATTGCCCCACATGTGTTTACGTACTCCTTATAAAGAGTTAATACTGTAGATCAAGCAATTCAATATTTTTTTGGGAAGTCAATTATACGAAATTTTACCCACAAAATTACAAAAGGGTTTTAGTTTTTAGCAACCAAATCGGCAATATCCTTAAAAACAGGAGAAAAATTAACATAAGTAGCTTCGGCAACCTGATTATTGGCATAAACCACATAGAAACGATCAGGATCAACATCCATTTTTACCCCCAGCTCGTTTAAGCTGTCAACCTTTACAGGGTAAAGAGCAACCTGGCTAACCGTATCGCCGGAACACAGCCTAATTACACGCATAGCGGAGGCAGCCTTTACCTGATCCCTGGCACGGCTCAACGACTGCCCTGAAAGTTTTTTTACCGATAGACCACCAAATGCCTGTATGAGCCGGTGAACCCTGAACGTATCGGGATTGGCAACCGCTACATCGCTCTGAGAATTTTTCAGGCTGACACCATTACCGTTGATGGTGATTTTGTAGGATAATTGCGGGTTACCCGGAATTTCAACCTCAACCAGAGATAGTTTGCCGAAATCGATATCAAACAGCTTATTGCCTGTCCAGTACAATTTATCGGTGACGAAAAGGGCTGTAATATCGCCTGAATATCCTGTCAAATCCAGAAAGTAGGCTGTTTTAAGCCATTCGCCCGTGCCAATAGTCCTGTTAAAAGCTGGTTCAAAATAAACGTAAAAACAAAAGCGTTTCTTTTTGCTGCCGTAAACAGCAACCTTTGTCCCTTTCTGCCCTAAAACGCTGATGAGGCTATCGTTCAATATTTCAGGAACGGGACTGTCCGAGTTGAGGTTAGCCAACACGTTAAGCAATGCACCAATAGCCTTGGAATCGGCCTCTTGACCTGAATTTAGATTCCACCTGGAACCGGCCCTGCTCAATGTCATTAAATTAGAGCTATTTTTTATGGTGATACTATCAATGTCATCGACATTGGTAACTGTAAACTGCTTATCGGCATTGGAGCTGGAATTTGCCCGGTATATCAGTGTAACGGCGCAAATAGCCAACAGAATAAAAAACAACCCGTAACGTTTAAGTGTTCGTACCATACCGCTAACGAGCATATTTTTTACGCCGGATTATCAACCAAACCGCACCTCCCAGAAGGAGTAACGCCGATGGAACCAGCGTATTTACAAGTTGCCATTGCAGCCTGCCGGCTGCCACTTTTTTACGATCGAGCAACCGAAGCTGAAAATTGCGTGAACGCAAGCCCATCAACCCCTCATCGTCGTTCAGGTACTTGACCATGTTCATTACCAGCTCCTTGTTGCCAAAGGTCTGATGGGTAAACCTATCGTAACCTAAAGGTATAATGTATGCCCCATTGGCCCGGCGTTGCACATTGTTGCGGGTTATATCGGCATCGGCAACCACAATCATTCGGGTAAATACGCTTTTATCCTTGAATTCCAAGCTTTGTCCATGTGTGTAGGCCAACAACGGGCGATTCCTAAACACGGACTGGAACTCGCCTTCCAGCTCAACGGCTACCGGGATGTTTGATCCGTAAAACTCGCGCTCGTCAATTTTACTGTTTATCTGCGCCAAATTTACCATGAACGGAACCTGCAGCGTTTTGCTGTTGGGCGAAGAGTAAAGCAAAAAGTGTTTTTTGATTTCGTGGCTGCCACCAACGGTATCGACGGGACTAATGAACTGGGAGAATATCAAGTTTAGGCTACGGGTAACCGGGTGATTTGCCGGGGGGGCAAGCAATGGATAGTACGCCCACGGCGCAGGAACAAATTTAGGATCCTGTCCGGCCAACGAAACGTTAACCGGAATAACTGCACATTGTAAATCCTGAATTAAAACAGGGTTTAAACGAACCCCGTAGCGAAAAAGCATATCATCGAGGTTGTGCTGGTTAACATAGGCCAGCGTAGATGCCCCAGCTGATAAGCTATCGATACTTACCTGCACGGGATCAATGAACCACAGTACCCTCCCACCCTGCATAATGTACTGGTCAATTACCAGCTTATCGGGCTCGGGCACAGGAAACCGGGTGCCAGCAATAATTACTGTTTTAAAGGGTTTTAAAGCATTTACATCGCCATTAATG
>JBFXEO010000204.1:0-5408 GCA_050180015.1 Bacteroidales bacterium
TAATTTTGACAATAAAAATTTCATTATTTGTTGATTCTATGGAATTTAAAGATATCCTTATTGAATGGTACGGCAAAAATGGACGCGATTTACCTTGGCGAAGGACAAGTAATCCGTACCATATATGGGTTTCGGAAGTTATTTTGCAGCAAACAAGGGTCAATCAGGGTATGGCTTACTACTCCAGGTTTATTGAGCAGTTTCCAACCATTCAAGACCTTGCCAATGCTTCGCTGGATCAGGTCATGAAAGCGTGGCAGGGTTTGGGATATTATACGCGCGCACGAAACCTGAAGGCTGGGGCACAGCAGGTTATGGATGAGTATGGGGGTGAATTGCCCAAAACATTCAGGGAACTTCTCAAAATAAAAGGCCTGGGAACATATTCGGCTGCTGCAGTTGCATCGTTCGCTTTTGGAGAAGCCGTCCCGGCCATCGATGGTAATGTTTATAGAATACTGGCCAGGGTTTTCGGGATTTTTTCATCTACCGATACAACTGCTGCCAGGCACGATTTTTTTGATCTGGCCGCAGAGTTACTCGATAAGGTGAATCCTGCCGCATTCAATCAGGCTATTATAGATTTTGGGGCATTGGTATGTACGCCCCGGATACCTAAATGCGTCGATTGCCCTTTCAATGGGTTTTGTTACGCCAGCCGGAATAATTTGGTTTACAGCTTACCGGTAAAGGGGAAACGAGTTGTGCCCCGCGATAGATTCTTTAACTACGTGATGGTTAAGTTCCATGGCGATACCTTTGTTAATAGAAGAAATACCAACGATATATGGCATTCGCTTTTTGAGTTTCCCATGATTGAAACTCCCACCCAGCTGTCTCCCGATGAACTTTTCTCGATGCAGGAATGGAAAGATTTACTGGGTCAAAACGATGTTAGAATACTGAACATTTCTGACCCAATTAAGCATCAGCTGAGCCATTTAACCATCTGGGCCCGCTTTATTATTGTTGAAATAAGCAAGGCCAGCTATAGGCTGAAAACCGATTTTTGCAGGGTTGATATTGGTAAGCTGCACGAACTTTCGGTTCCAAGGCTCATCGATTTGTACATGGCTGCTGAACCCACGGAAAAGTATTTTACAAATGCGGGACATTAGGTTTGTAGAACATGCCATTTTCAATGTATTTGAACTGTAAATGTATTTTTTAAACTAATTGAGAGAATAATATGGGCAATTGTTGAATAAAAAATAATCAATTTGAGCTTTCATTCAGTAAAAATTATTACTTTAGTTTTAAAATATAAAAACTAAGAACCATGTCTGTTAACAAAGTAATTCTTGTTGGAAATGTAGGAAAAGATCCGGAAGTTCGCCATCTTGAGGGGGGGGCCACAGTCGCTAGGTTTCCCTTGGCAACAAACGAAACCTATACCGATAAATCGGGTAAACGGGTAACCCAAACCGAGTGGCATAATATAGTAGTTTGGCGTGGCTTAGCCGATATTGCCGAAAAGTATGTTAGAATAGGGAAACTTTTGTTTGTTGAAGGTCGGATCAGAACCTCGTCGTATGAGGATAAAGACGGAAACAAGCGGTACAATACCGAAATTATTTGCGACAATTTTCGATTTCTAGGGCCAAACCAAAACCAGCAAGAACCGGGCTCTTATACTTCCGAAACTAAAGCTGCATTTTCCGAGCCGGACAGTTCCATGCCGGAACCCGGCGATGATTTGCCGTTCTAGTTTATATCGCTCATAGCAACGTTTAACCGACAGTATATGGGCTACTGTCGGTTATTCTTTTTGCTGGCGCAATAAGGGGAAAGGTAAATCTCCTTATTTTTATTACCTTTACATTCTCAATACATACGCGTTAATTAAAATTAAGTGCTACTTGGAAACACTCGGCGAACAACTAGCTGCTTACCTTCAGGGCATTAGCTATTACCCAATTACGTACGGAACAATTTTTAGTATCGTTATCCTATTGCTATTGCTGGTTTGTTCCGGGTTGATGAGCGGAACAGAATCGGCGTATTTTTCCTTTTCTCCATCGGATCTGGAGAAAATAGAAGCTAAAATTCATAAGGCCGATAGGTATGTCCTGAAAAATATAGAGGACTCCGAGAGACTTTTAGCCACTGTTTTAATTGGAAATAATTTGATTAATGTTGCCATCGTAATCCTGTCATCATACATTACAAATTCACTTATAGACTTCACCTTGGCGCCTGTTGCCGGTTTTATTTTTCAGGTTGTGATTATCACGTTTATTCTGCTGCTCTTTGGCGAGATAATGCCCAAAATTCTTGCAACCAACCGTTCGCTACGGTTCGCCCGCTTTGTTGCTCATCCTGTTTACGTGCTCATTAAAGCGCTGAAACCGTTGAATACCCTCCTGGTTTTTTCCACATCGGGGATAGGCAGGAAGTTTGTATCCAAGAAAAACATTTCGATGGATGAACTTAGCGATGCGCTGGAGATTACGGCAGAAGGAATTGCCGAGGAAAAAAAAATACTTCACAGCATTGTCAATTTCGGGAGTATTCTGGTTAACGAAATAATGAAACCGCGTGTGGATGTTGTAGCGGTTGACGACGATACCCCATACGATGATTTAATGAAACTGGTTGTTGATTCGGGTTATAGCCGAATTCCCGTTTACAGGGATTCGTTCGATAACATCAAGGGAATCCTCTACGTGAAGGACTTAATACCTTACATTGATAAGGATAGCGCGTTTCGATGGCAAAACCTGATCAGGACACCCTACTTTGTTCCCGAAAGCAAAAGAATAAACGATTTGCTCAACGAGTTTCAGCAAAAGCGGATACACATGGCAATTGTTGTTGATGAGTACGGCGGTAAAAGCGGTATCATCACCTTGGAGGATATCCTGGAAGAAATTGTTGGGGAAATTTCTGACGAATCGGACTATGAAACGCCCCTTTTTACAAAGGTCGATGATCAAAACTATTTTTTCGAAGGGAAAGTGCAGCTTAACGATTTCTGCAAAATTATAAGCTGTAACGATGATGTTTTTGATGATGTTAGGGGTGAAGCAGAAACACTTGCCGGCTTAATTCTGGAAATTACGGGTCAGCTGCCCACGCGAAACGAGGTAGTTAAGTGTAAGAACTTCAACTTTACCATTGATGCGGTGGATAATAAAAGAATTAAACGGATCAGGGTTCAAATAATTCCTTTTGCCGATGAAGAAATCAAAGCCTAATATTTTTTTTGCTGCATTGCTTTGTTCTGTATTTTTTGCTTGGAGTTGCGACTCTGTACAGGTTCCAAAACCGAGAGGCTATTTCAGGATTGATTTTCCTGAAAAGGAGTACCGTACCTTCGACTCTATATACCCATTCACATTCCGTTACCCTGTTTACGGTGTTGTAAAACCGGAGAATAACCCGGCGGAGGATGGGAGTTGGATTAATGTTGATTTTCCAAAGTATAGGGCTCGTATATACTTAAGTTACAAAGAAGTAGATGGTAACTTAAACCTGATGATGGAGGATGCCCGTTCGCTGGCATACAAGCATACCGTTAAGGCCGATGCCATAGATGAGCGGGTATTTTCCAACCCTTCGAAAAAGGTATATGGCATCTTGTACAGCATTAAGGGCAATGCGGCCAGTGCATTTCAGTTCTTTCTCACCGATTCATCGCGGCACTATATACGCGGAGCCCTGTACTTTCGATGCGAGCCTAACGTAGATTCTTTAGCTCCGGCAATCAGCTTCTTTAGCAAAGATGTTGTCGAGCTGATAGAGTCGTTTCAATGGAAGTAAAAACATCCATGTATGCCAATTCTGAAAGAGGTACATAGTAACGATAACCATCTGGTAATTTGGCATATCGTTGAGTCGGAGGAGCAGTTGCTGGCTGAGTTAAGCCAGCCGGTAAACTTGCCGGCAAGCCCGGCTAAAAGATTAGAACGTTTAGCCGCGTTGGTACTGCTAAAACGAATAGGGTACGGAGAAAAATATTGTTATCACCCCGATGGAAGACCTTATTTACCCGATAACAGTGACTTTATTTCCATTAGTCATGCCGGCAACAAAGTAGTAATTGCCATCAATTCAATGCGGCCTGTTGGTGTTGATATTGAACACACTGCCAGGAATTACCGTCGCATTGCCTCAAAATTTCTTAATCGGCGAGAAATGAATTATTCCTTGTCGTCTGGTCCAACCGAAATGGCCTTGTTTTGGACTTTCAAGGAGGCTGTTTACAAGTTACCCTGGGGTGTTTCAAAAAAAATTAGCGAAGACATTGATGTGCTTATGGATGGGGCAACAACCCCTGGCGGTTGGTGTAACATTAGGGTTAAGCACAACGGAGAGTGGGTGTACTTAAATGGCTACTTCGAGTATTTCGATGATTTTTGCCTGGCCTGGGTGAACCTCTGAGGTTTTGGTCGGGGGTTGAACGTAAAATGCTAAAAGTAATTTTACGCAGTAACCGGATAATGTTGAATTTCTTTACCTTTGAGGGAGGAAATAAGCAGCTAACAAACAAACTTTTACAATGGGCAATGTTTACCAAGGCATATTGAATGGGAAAAGCAAGAAAATTGCATTGTTATTCGATCCCGATAAGCAAAATATGCTCAACCTTGAGCATATCCTTTCGCGGGCAATATCACCCATTTCGATGATTCTGGTTGGTGGAAGTTTGGTATATTCCGATGTTGACCCATTTGTTGAAAGGATTAAATCTTCCACGAATTTGCCCGTTGTTTTGTTCCCGGGCAGCGCGCAGCAGTTTTCGGGCAAGGCAGATGCTGTTCTGTTACTTTCGCTTATATCTGGGCGTAATCCTGAGTTTTTAATTGGGAACCATATTCAGGTTTCAATGCGGTTGAAGCAAAGTGGAATGGAGGCTATTCCCACCGGATACATTTTAATTGACGGCGGGAACACAACGTCGGTTCAGTACATGAGCAATACCATGCCAATTCCGGCAAGTAAAGTTGATATTGCCGTTGCCACCGCCCTTGCAGGCGAACAGCTGGGGCTAAAAATAATTTACCTCGAAGCGGGAAGTGGTGCCAGCAATGCTGTTCCTTTAGCTACGATATCTGCCATCCGGGGTGAAATTAGCGTGCCGCTGATTGTCGGCGGTGGGCTTCGCACACCCAGGCAAATAGAAGATGTATGGAGCGCTGGAGCCGATATTGCCGTTATAGGTAATGCGTTGGAAAATAACCCTGAAATTTTAGATTATTTCAGATAGCTAAAGGGTGAAAATTAAATCCAAAAGTCACCTGGAAGAAATCATATGGGCAAACATTGTGCGCCAGTTTGAAATGCGGATTACTTTTGATCTACAGGAAAAATAGTCAGATAATATGCCAAAAACAGATGTTAGAACCTTAATTGTCCAATCGGCAACCGATTTCTTTTCAAAATTCTGGTTCAGTAAAACCACGATG
>JBFXEO010000205.1:0-5360 GCA_050180015.1 Bacteroidales bacterium
TTACACCCCCCAAGTACCTAATTGGCGGTGCAGTTTTGGTTAAAAGCCCACCATTACTAGCTAAAACTACACCGGTGCGGATTAGCAAAACACGTGATGAATTTGCAGCAACCAGTGCTTCGTTTTCCCATTCACGTACCAAATCCGATAAAAAACCTTTCCCTGAAGGTGAATTCTCTGTTTGAATAACATTAGTATTGAACGGATATATCCCCACTGCCGATGCTTGAACGAGAACCTTAGGAGGATGTAAACTGTTAGTAACCGCTTGCGCCAAAGCTCGAGTTGACTGAATTCGACTCTCAACAATCATCCTTTTGTTTCGCTCTGTCCAGAGTGAAGCAATGCTATAACCGGCAAGATTGATAAGAACCTCCGATCTACCAACCAGTTCCACCAGACTTTTATCAGTTTTACCGCTCCAGTAAATAAATTCAACGTTTGAATCTGCACTAAAACCTTTCGATGGATTTCGTGTAAGCACTTTTACCCTATAGCCATTGCTAACAAGAAATGGCACCAGCCAACTCCCAATTAGGCCAGTTCCCCCTGCTACTAAAACAATTTTTCTTTCCGTTGGTTCCATTCTTCAAAGTGTATGTGAATTGTATCATGTTTTGCCATTTTCGTCACAATATAGCTGCAACAATCTCTTGCTACTTTACCATAAAAACTTTAACTCATAAATTCACTTAAAAAATTTATTCATGAATGTACTTTTAGTATTGTTTACATTCTCATCAATTCGGATATTGGTTTAACATTGATTCTCCCTTAATAATAATACATATCGTTATAGTAAAAATAACTTTCCCCTCATTGCCTTACAACTTTTAGAATTCCATAATAAAGCCAACTGTTGGCAATATTGTACCACCGCCCGAACCCTTAATCGTTTTAAATAAGTATCGGTCTGTATCGTTGGGGTTAACCACAGGGTCACCGTAAGCATCGGTAATAACTGTGTATAAAGGTGGCCTATCACCCTTAAAATTGTAAACATTCTGTATGTCGATATAAAAGTTAAGCATCCATTTGTTAAAAAAATAGATCTTATCGATACGAATATCAAGTTGGTGAAATGATGTTAACCTTTTACTATTGAACAAGGAGTAATCGAGTAAGGGTTGACGTTGAACATCCCAAACGTTTACTAGGAACGATGTATTCAGGTCGTATGGAGTATAAGGTGGGCCTCCAACAAAACGCCACTTAAAACCAAAACTCCAGCCTTTACCAAAGTATCGGGTAGCAGTTGTTGTAATCAAATAACGATTGTCCCAAGATGTTGGTATCCATCTGTCCGATGGAGTTAAATCGCTATTTAAAGCACTTGTTTCGCTTCGAACAAGGGTGAAAGAAAATAAAGTATTAAAACCTAACAGTTTTTTGCTACGATAAAGGAATTCTACCCCAAAAGCTCTGTTTTTACCTGTTGATACGAGAGGTTCATCGCCAAAAGTTCCATAGTCGGCACTTTTGCTTGAAATGGAAACGGAATCGTTAAGTGATACAGGATATTTATCGTAGAGTTTTAGGAAACCTTCAACCGTAAACTGGCTCATATCGTTAGGTTGCCATTCAAAACCAGCCGTAAGCTGATCCGACTGGATATAGGTAATGCCATTCACCTTATTAACTTTGGTACCCAAAGAGTCGGCAAAACCCAAAGCAGTGTAAGGGGGAAGCTGGTAGTACCTACCCACATTTACATTCAGAAAAATAGCCTCAGCTGCCTTGTATGATAGCGACAAGCGTGGGCTAATCTGCCTTAACAAGTTGTTCATTTCTGATGAGTAACTATTCGCATCAGCTCTTACCCCTAATGAAAGGGTAAGGTTTTTGAGTACAGCTCGATTCACCTGCCCAAAAACACTCCACTTAAACAAATCCATATCGGTTTCATAGGCATCGGGGGTATAAGTTGAGCCAACAAATTTAGCTCTAAAGGTAGAATTATAGTAGCGTGCGTATTCAAATCCTATACCATAGTTAACATTGAAGTTACTGATTGTTAAATCGTTTTCATAGCGTAACTTGTTTTCGGCTTCCCATGAAGTATAATCGAGAAGTTTAGGAAGGCTATTGTCGTTGTTTGTAAATTTAAACTGTCGATTATTGAGCATATTTCTACTTAACACCAGCGTACGATAACCATTACTGGAAAAATGTTTAAATACGGTGCCTATTGTGTAGTTCCATTGCGTGTTAACAGGAAGATACCCGAGAATGTATCGCTGGTACTCATCCGGGTTTTTCAAACCTAAATTCAACTCAAACTCATCTATAGCACCAAGCCCGATTATGGTCAACTCATTTTTTGTATCAATTTTGGTTTTGGATTTAAACTGAAAATCGTTATAGTTAGGCAAAAAAGGAAGCTCTAACGCATTGAAAAGTAATTGAAGGTATGAACGTCGTGCCGAAAAGATCAAAGAAGTGTTATTGCTAATAGGGCCGTCGAAAGTAAGCGCTAAATCTGAAGCTCCTACTGCAGTTTTAACTATAAAACGTTCGTTATTCCCATCAACCTGACGGAAATCGAGAACAGAGCTAAGCGCATTTCCCTTTGAAGTTGGAAAAGCTCCAGAGTAAAAATTAACCTCCCTGACAAAATCGATGTTTATAATACCGATGGGACCTCCCGATGATCCTTGGGTTGCAAAGTGATTTAAATTTGGGATTTCAACTCCATCCAGGTAAAACCTATTCTCGTTTGGACCCCCACCCCTAACAATAACATCGTTACGATATGCCAACGAGGTAGCTACTCCCGGCAACGATTGAATCACACGGCTAATATCGCGATTTCCCCCAGGGGATAGCTCAATCTCATCGATTCCTAAACGCCGTAACGAAAGGGGAGCCTCTTCGCTTCGCCTAAAAGGCGAAGCCTTAACAACAATTCCTTCAATTTCTATTGGAGTTTCAACTAAGGGTATGTTGAAGTAAACATTCTTTGAGTGGGAGAGCATTACAGCCTCAGTTACATATGGCTTATAACCAATTGCTGACACACGCAGCTCAACCCACCCTGGCTCAAGCCCTACAATAAAAAAATTCCCATCAATATCAGTCGTAGTACCCAGGTTTTTATCAACAACTATTACGGTTGCGAAAGGTATAGGCTCGTTACTCTGTCCATCGAAAACCCGCCCTTTTACCACTCCTTTTTCTTGCGCCGACAAGTTGTGTAAAACTGACAACAACAGCAGTAAATAGAATAATCTTTGTAACATAATTCAACTTTTTTAAATCAACAAATAATTGCTCATTTTGTTTATTTTTATAGCATTTAAATACATATATTGAATTGGTATTTTATTTATTTATTATACAGTTTAAACTTTTATGTCAAAATATATTGAACATAGGTAATTAGACTAAGATAATGATTATATCGCTGAAATTCAACTATGATTAAATAATCATCCATGATTAATGATTTGTTTTATGTGCCTACAAAATAGCTAAATTACTTCAACTACGCTAAAGCCATAGTACCATATTTGGTACAACTAAATGTCAGGTTTGACTAAACGAGAGTGATAAATTATATATTTAGTGATTTCTACAACTATTATTCAACTCAAATGCTTTACTTACAACATCACCTATGCTGGTGGTTGTCTTAGGCAAACGACAAAAAAGACTCAGATATTCTATATTGTAGCTTTTCCCCTTCAATGGAGCAAAGGTGATGCTGTTTAATGAAAAGCCAAGCTCTGCAAAGCATTTTGCAACATTTTCAATTACACCCTCGTGAACTTTTTTGTTCTTTACCAACCCATTCTTACCAATGTTCTCCCTGCCTGCCTCGAATTGGGGTTTTATGAGAAGAATAATAATCCCATCGGGTTTGAGGAATTTTACCAGCGAACCGGCAACTTGAGTGATTGAAATAAACGATACATCGACGGTGATAATATCGACCTGTGCCCCAATTACCGATAATTCAAGAGTGCGAATGTCAGTCTTTTCCAGCGAGCAAACCTGTGGATGGTTATGCAGTAATGCATCGAGCTGGTTGGTTCCCACATCAACAGCCCAAACAAACCTTGCCCCATGCTGTAGAGCACAATAGGTAAAGCCACCGGTAGAGGCTCCAACATCAAGCATCAATTTGTCGGTAAAATCGATACCGAATTCCTCAACGGCTTTCTGAAGTTTCAGAGCACCTTTACTGAAATAATCGTTAGTTTGTAAAACCTCAACCTTATCGTTATCGAATAACAGAAATGCGGATTTAAGAATGTTTATACCATCACTTTAACCACACCTGATTTAATAAGAGTTTTAGCCCGTTCGCGCGAGCCGCAAAACCCTTTGTCAACTATGTATAAATCAAGCCTAACCATCATTTAATTCTTTTCTTCAGCTTGCATTCTGCATTTTGCATTGAGCCTTTAACCCTAACGTTCCTCTAACTTCCTCAAACATTACTTTGGGCTGCATTGAAAAAAAAATGAACCAGCTGATGCACATCATTCCTGTGAAGTGAGTAATTTAGCCGTTCCTAAAGAGCATCAATATTCATCACCATAATATGAACTTTACAAAGTTAAGCCATGCATCCAGAACCCGATATTCTTCAACAACTTTTTGAAAAAGCAAGCAGCATTTTTTCTTTTGACGAGGCGCAGTTTACCATTGGAACAAGGTATGTTGCAGCGTTAAACAAAAAAGGGCAAATAGGAGTTTGTGCAACATTAAATACTGTAATCGATAATAAAGCAACTCAATATATCGATTTTACAGACCATAGAAGCAGGGTGATTGCCAATGCTTTTATAAATGCTACGCTCAACTATATTCATAAGATTGATGGCCATGGCGATATATTTGATGTGGTTGATTTTAGCCTATTCAAAAACACCGTAATGATTGGTTACTTTGACTCGCTTGTTCAAAAGTTACAGGGCAAAGGTATTGCTCCCGTTGTATTCGATATCGATCAGCACGAGGCTCCTGTAATGCCCATGGTAAAGCAAAAGGAATACCTTTCGCAGGCCCAATGTGTAATTCTTACATCAACCAGCTTAGGCAACAAAACCTTTCAGGGAATAATTGACGCAATTCCACCCAGCTGCTCGGTTTACATGTTGGGACCCTCCACTCCCATAGACGACCTGATGTTTACCATACCGCAGGTAAAAGGGTTATTCGGTTCACTATTTCCATTAAATCATGCCGAAACCCTAAAGCTTATTGCCGAAGGATGCGGCACAAAGGGATTCATGCATAATATGCAGAAGGTTTACAGGATTCAGAAGTTAGAAGTTAGAAGTTAGAAGTTTTTTGTTCAATTTTTTAAGGTACTTACAAAAATTGCTGTGCATTCATCAGCATCTTTCTGATTA
>JBFXEO010000206.1:0-5332 GCA_050180015.1 Bacteroidales bacterium
TAGGAAAGTACAGGTGTACTATTACCGGGCAAGCATACTCCGTTTCACATCCACAGGCATCAGACTCCTGCAAAAGCAGCTGCTGAAGGTAATATACATCCAAGGGGTCAAAAAAATGATCTACAGTAATGGTAATCCTCTTCACGGAATCAACTTCAAGAGCGATTGGCTCTATTACCCTTTTAACGGGGGTAAAAAGTCTTTGTTTAATTTTATCCTCATTCCATACCCGTTCATCATAGTAAATTTTGACAGAATGGCTTCCTGCATAGGCGGCCACACCATATATCCCATTTAAATTTCGAATTTGGTTTGCAAATGCCGTGGCACTACCGTAACACTTAATATTTTTAAGCCCCGTTTGGCTGTATATTCCGGCAGAGTTAATTTGTTCCTGTGTTCCCCATTGAATGTCAATGGTGGGCACCTCCCATGTTTTACCTAATATAAAGCCTGCTGTAATTAGCACCACCAAAGCAAGGGCCGGTAACCACCGCATGTTCTTTTTGTTAATTTGTAAGGTGTTATCCTCGGGACAAGCAGCTATGCAATCGCCACAAAGCGTACAGTCCACATGGGCTACAGATTCCATCGATGCAACATCTATTCCCTGTGGGCATTTCTTAGAGCATAAGCCGCAATCAATACACGAGTCAGCGTTGCGGGTGACTTTGACAAATAAAGGTTGAACCTTTTCCTTTTTCCAAACTTCCAAAATATAGCCGCCTGCCGTTATTACTGCCAATGGAGCTACGTAGGAAATATCCAACCCCATCCTGAGCAGCACCACATAAACTATCAGCACGCCGCCAATCCACCACCAAAATCTGAATAAATTGGAAGCGGCACCCAGCGGGCATAGGTACTTGCACCAAAACATCCGTAGGAAAATAGAGCCCAAAACCAGCAGAAGTATGGCAATGGTTGAATATAGCACCACAACATCCGAATTAAAACCCGAAGTTACGGCGTAGTACGGGTCAACCTTTTTGCAGAATAACTCGCTGCTCTGGAGTGTAAAGTAAAAAACGGTGAATAGCAGAACATACTTGAGTAAGCGTAATACCTTATCTGAAGTACCCGTTACGGTAAACCTAATCTTAAACTTTTCGCCTAACTTTCCGAGCCACTCACTAATGGTACCAAGCGGACATATATATCCGCAGAACAACTTACTCAACAAAATAACCCCAAGAATAAGAACAACGCCCATCATAATCTGATTGCTATTCATTGAGCAGGCCAACGAATCGCGCGTTAGGTAACTACCCAGGGCCTGTATCCCTCCAAAGGGGCAGTACGCTTCAAAATCTGCAACATAGGTTTTATCTACCCATATTCTAATGCCCATGTACGCCAAAAAAAGTATAACCGAACTCTGAAAAACCGTTTTATACCAGTTCCTGTTATTGCCAAATATTTTCATGGATATATTGTTAAAGTTGTTTTTAGTGTTTAGGCTCCACCATAAAATCATTGCGGTACGAATACAGGTGGTAGGTATCCCTGAATTGCCTTATCATTTCCCGATCGTTATTATTTTCGGCTCTTCCCATGAGTGAATTTCCGCCAGCACCCACCATTATCCCCAGCGAAACACATATTAGTACCACCGACGCAATGCTAAGTATTCTACTACCCAGCGGCAAATGATCTACACCCGGTGCATCCGCCCTTTCAATACTTGCCATCACCCTATCTGCAAAGCTAGATGATGCAGAAACCCGAGTGTTCGGAAAACTATTCTCATCAAAATTGTGCTGTATTTCCATCCTTCCTTAATTGAGTTAAAATGATTTCAACAAAAGACAGGAGTGGGATTAAAAACTTGCGGTTCAAGTAATTTTTTTTGTAGCCTGTAATTTTACAGGCAGCTGCTGGCAGGATTATATTATAAAGGAATGCCGCTCAGGGGTTAACTACACTTTCTTCCCCAGCCACTTGTTCGATTTAAGGTAGATGTACGACAATGTCACAATTAAAATACTATAGAGAATTTCAGAGGACCAGACCCACGAAAGAGATTTTACAAAAACATTCGACATCAAATATGCCCAGGTTAAATATACCAGCAAGGTAAAAACCTCCAGGATAAACGATACCCAGGTATTCCCCGTACCCGAAACCCCGCTAAGCATTACAAAAGCGGCGGCCATTCCCAATGCGGCTACGGCAACAACGTAGAATACGGGTAACGATTGCCCTATTAAAACGGGATCGTTCGTATAAATTTTCAATAAAAGTTCAGGAATGGCAATACACACCAGTACAAGTAAGAATACAGCAGAGATGCTAAGCGTAATAATTTTTCGAATTAATAGCAGTACCTCGTTTGAACGCTCCTGCCCTATCAGTTGGCTAACAAACGTATTGGTGGCCGATGCAAATCCCCATATAGGAATCATCAATACTATGTATATACTCCTTAGAATATTCGAAGCGGCAAGCGGAGTTTCACCCATCTTCTCGATAAAAAGGAAGAAAACGAACCAAACAAAGATAGAAAGGGTGAACTGGATCATTAATGGCCATGCAATGCTCAGCAATCGGGCAAGCAACCTGAAGTTAACTGCCCCAAAGCGAAATAGGTTGAATGGTTTATAGTTAAATTTAAACCGGGTGTAAATAATATATGTGGTAGCACCTGTTACTTCTGCAATTACCGATGCCAGCGCCGCACCCGAAATTCCCATTGGAGGAAACCCCCAATGCCCGAATATCAACACGTAGTCCAGTACAATATTTACCGTAACCATTATCAGGGTAGAGACAGTTATGATCTTAGTCCGGGTAATTCCCACATAAAACGAATTGAACGAGTAGGCAATGAAGGCAAAAATCAGGCCCGGCATCCGAAAATCGATATACGCTTTCCCCGATTCGTAAATAGCCCTGGACTCGACCAAAAAACTCAGCAGCTGGCCCGACAGGAAACTACTTATAAATACCACTATCAATGCAAGTAACAGCAAAAAGTATAGCAAATGCTCAACTACCCTGCCAATGGATTTATTCGCCCCCTCGCCATACCTACGGGCAATTATGATTTGTCCGCCCATTGCAGTTCCCCATCCCAGCATCAACAGCACCTGGTAAAACAAACCGCCAACTACTCCGCCTCCAAGGGCAATTTCGCCGAGCCTTCCAAGAAAAGCGGTATCGGTAACATTTAGGATATTCTGGGCAATGCTCCCAACAATGATGGGATAGGCAACCTTCCAGATTCGCCTGGTTGAGATGGCTGTTTGCATGTGGTTTATGGTACAAAAATAAACAAATACACAGACCTATTATTTTAGTAGGCCGGGTTATATCCCCTGGCAGGACTACCAAAAACGATTTAGAAATGCTGTAACCAGCGTATTTTTACAATGTATCCTGAAAATAACCGATAATTTTTTCAATTAAATGTACCCTATCCTTACCCAGAACATTATGATCGTGCTGGGGATACACAAAAAAATCGACCTGAATACCTCCCTTTATAAACTCGTGGATGAGCGTTAGGCTATTCTGCAACATTACAGTTTTATCCATATCATCGTGAATAATCAGCAGGCTTCCCTTTAGGTTTTTTACATAGTTCTTCAGGTCGGCATTCCCATACCCGTCGGGATTTTCTTCGGGCGTATCCATGTACCGCTCGCCGTACATAACCTCGTAGTATTTCCAGTCAGTAACAGGCCCTCCGGCCACACCAACTTTAAACTGGTCAGGAGCCTTTAACATCAACGAAATGGCCATAAAACCGCCAAAACTCCATCCATGTACACCAATTCTTGAGGAATCTACATAATTCAACCCTTTCAGGTACTTCACACCCACCAGCTGATCAGCCACTTCCTTAACACCCAGCTGCCTGTGGATCACCTGCTCGAAATCGGCTCCCCGATTCGATGTTCCCCTGTTATCGAGGGTAAATAGGATGAATCCCTTGTTGGCCATGTATGATTCCCATAGCCTGGCTCCGGCCATCCACGAATTGGTAACTAGCTGGGAGTGTGGCCCTCCGTACACATACACAACAACAGGATACTTTCGGGTTGAATCAAAATTCGACGGTTTAATTATACGCCCGTACAGCGTTGTTCCATCATCGGCCTTTAGGGTAAGCAGCTCTGGCAACGGAACGTCGTATCCGCGGTAAGGGTTTGGTGCCGTGATATAGCTTTTAACCTTTTTCCCCGTGGCTGTGTACAAATCCACCTGATTGGGAATTGAAACGCTGGAGTAAAAATCGATAAAGTAACCATTATCAGCACTCATCTGTGGGTAATGCGTTCCATCGCCCACGGTTAAACGGGTTACTGTTCCTTTTTTAATATCCAGCGAGTATAGTTGCTGCTCAATGGGACTATCTTTAGTAGAGGTAAAGTATATTGTACCCTTCTTCTGGTCGATACTTACAACATCATTAACCTCCCATTCACCGTTTGTGAGCTGTTTTACCAAACCCTCCGTTATATCGTAAAGGTATAGATGATTCCACCCATCGCGTCGGCTTTGCCATATAAAACGGGTTGAACTGTTGGGTAAAAACCGTATTGGCCTTAACGGCTCCACATACTCATCATCCCGCTCCTCAAAATGGGTAGCCATCAAATCGCCGGTTAATGTGCTGTACTGGTTAAGTTTCATGTGATTTTGCCCCCGATTTAGTACGGCAATGTAAATACTCTTCTCATCGGGACTCCACGCCACATTGGTTAGATACTGCTCCCTGGGTTCGCCCGTTTTAATGGTAACCGTTTTACCCGTTGCCACGCAGTAAACATTTACCGTAACCTCGTGGCTTTTGGTTCCTGCCATTGGATACCTAATATAATCGACCGTTGCTATTCTTTGGGTTATATCCACCAAGGGATACCGGGTTACCATCGTTTCATCCATTCTGTAGTAGGCAAGGAAGTTCCCTCCAGGCGACCAGAAAATGCCCCGATTAATCCCGAACTCGTTACGGTGCACCGACTGCCCGTTCACTATTCCCTTTTCACCATCGGCAGTTACTGCAACTATTGAGTCGCTGCTATTGATGATGAACAAATTGTTATCCACAGTGTAGGCTAACATTGAATGATTGGGGTTAATGTCCCAATTCTCGGAACGGTCAACAGTTTTAAATTTCCGCACTAACCGCCTGTCCTGCACGCTAAAATCGATAAGGTAAGGAGAAGAGTAAAACCGTAAAATATCCTTACTCACCCACGTATAATTTATTCTGTTCAACGCGGGCAACGAGTCGGCCCGTAGAACTTCATTCAAATCATCCAGCTCAACCAGCATTTTGGGTTTCCCGCTGGGTACTGCAATTTCCATAATTCTACTGGAATCA
>JBFXEO010000207.1:0-5330 GCA_050180015.1 Bacteroidales bacterium
GATTATTTGCGTACTGGTTTCGGTGGTTCCCTTGTAAACATCGTAGGTACCCCACGAAACGCTGGATGTTCTCCCGTGGTAGGTTGATCCCAGGCTTAGCCCAACATTCATTGTATGGCACGATGGGCAACGGTTATACTTAATGTTGTGCTTATAAAAGTACCACCAAACTGCAAACGTTATCACGCTGAGAATTGCTGCCGTTAAAAACTGGTTCATCAACAGAGCCATCCAAACAAAAAACAAGTACGTGGCAGATACGTAAACCAGGAAGTTAAGGAATAGCACCAACCCGTTATCCAAAAGACGGAAGTAGGAAATTAAAAGCATTACGGGGTTAACTATAAGCCGTGGAATAGAAAAAAACAGAAAAACAACCAATAAACCCAGGGCAAACTGAACAATCCACCCAACAATTTTGGTAAACCAGTTCATGCCCTTAAACTTCTGCCACCAAGCCATTTTAGGGTTATCCGTTGAGTAGAACGAAAAGCTTATCAGCCCAAAGGGTTCTGCCTGCCGAAACTTAGCCGCTAAAGGTAGTTTATCAACAAATCTGACCTTTTTACTGTTGTCGAACTCAAAGGCAGAAGCCTGCCCATCGGTATTGAGTGCGAAAAAGATGCCGCTGTACTTTTTGCCATCCTTAATAACCTCCAGCTGGTTAAAAAATGCCCTATTTTTTCCGCCACTTGCAATAACCGAGGTAACCGGGCCGTACTTTTCTTCCAGTTCTGGAAGGTTCTTTCCTACCAAATTCTCAACATTTGCAGCCGTAGTTGGGTAAATAAAAGTTTGGCTAATTTCAGGTATGTTGTCCTTGAACGGGAAGTTGAGCCGGTAGTATGGCACAAAGCCTATCTTTCCGGATGACGTTTTTATTCTGACAATATTTCCATGCTCCTCCTTGCCTTCCTTGTAGTAATCTATAGCTGTAACATTTTCGCCTGCGGCAATTGAATCGGTAAACGATTTCGTTCTATAATCCGTGTAGAGTGGGGTTTTGTCATCTACTACGGCTTTTTTAGAGCCTTTAAGCGTCCGGTAGTAAACATACCCAATGCTGCCATCGCCGGTTTTAACCTGCATCCACGAACTGCCCTTACGGGCAACCGGCGTTAACTGCGTTCCGGCAGGCAATGGCCTAAAATACTTTTTATCGTGACCATTTTCACCAACAAAAGCATCGTAAACCAAATCGGTACTTTGTACCAGCACCCAATCACCCTGATCAAAGTCAAACTTAGGCGCCCGGTATTTGCCTATCTGCAACAACAAAAGCATGGCTAAAATTGCAGCCAAACTAACAACCATGGCCCTAATGAATTTTCGCTTATAGTTTGGAACCTGCTTTAAACTTGCATCAACAACGCCCCTCAGCTCATCGTACCGTGCCTTTACACGTTTATCCTTAAATTGCGCTTTTTTGATTTTATTCAGGGCCTTATCGGATTCAGAAATTTCCTTTACCGTTTTGGGCCAACGGTATTCCACGTTGTCCCTAACCTCAGTGCCCGTCCACCGGTTGAACATTGCTTCCAGCGAATCGTAGGCCTGCCTATCGGTTTCCGGTAAATCGTTATACCATTTGGTATAGCTACTGTCACTATTTACTGGTTCTCCCAGCTTTGCACGGTTCGATGACAGAACCTCTCGCATCTGCCTCATCCTATCGCTGTAGAACTCATCGGATGTTCCCACCTCCTCGGCCATTTCCAGGTAGTGCTCGGAATCCTCTATCTGCGCTATGGTTTCGGGGAAGTAAAGTTTGCTTCCATCATCATCAACAGCTTCGCCCGTCCATCCCTGCATCGCCTTTTCGAGTGCATACCGGACAAAATACCCGTCTCTTTCCTCAGCCTGATCTTGATCGGTATCTAAATTTCTTAGCTCAACCAGCAAATCATCGGCCCTGTCCAGCTCATGGGAATCTAGCAGTACCTCCGTCAAGCTGAGCATGGTGTCAACATCCCTTTCGTTTTCCAGGGCCTTTTCAAAGTATTCTACTGCCAGCGGAATGTTTTCTTCATCCTTGGCCACCATGCCCAGCATCCTGTAAGCCTTGTAAAAATCAGGATTTATACTGATAATTTTGCTGCAAAGCAATTTTACTTCACTTGCTTCGCCTTTCATATACAGCCTGTAGCACAAGCGGATGAGGTACTCCGGCTCATCGCCATTGATTTCTATGGCCTTACGAATAGCCTCTTCGGACTTATCGGGGTTTTCCAAATTCGAATACGCTATGCTTAAGTAGTACCATGCCTCGTGATCGGAAGGGTTTTGGGTTAAATGCTTTACTAAAAGCTCTTCGGCCTTACTATACTTACCCACATCGATAAACCCTACGGCCATGCTCAAGGAATCATTTGCTTCAGACATTTTGCTTAATATTTTAATTCGACCTATTTAGTAGATAATTTCAAAGATAGAAAACTTTTAAATTTTATTGCGCTGTTTACTGAGAACAAAACAGGTACCTGAGCAGGGTTATTGAGTTCTGCAGGGTCAAATCGGAAAAAACGATGGGGTAATTTAAAGTTTTCAACTTATTCCGGGAAGCCTTGCCTATCGTTATAATTCACTAACCCTTTCATCTTCATCGATAAAATAGTCTGAAAACCTCCATAACCTAGTACCAACCCAATGGCATTCCAAAAAAAATGATCCAGTTTTGAGGGATCAACCAGGCTTAGCTTGCGAAAATGCAACTTGTAATTTGCGGCTCAATACTAGATTTTCAGGAACAATCTGGTTTCGGTACTGTTTCCGTCAACTACCTTTAACAGGTAAATTCCCGCCCGGAAATGCTGAGTTGAAACGGTTACCTCTGCCCCCTGTTCAACCTTTTCTGCAACAAGCCGTCCTGCTATATCATAAATAAAAATCGTTGGCAATGGGTTTCCTCTATCTGGTATCTTAACCCGTATATAATCGCTGCAAGGGTTAGGGTAGATACTAACTTGCGGGTTGCCCGCTTTATGGATTGAAGCGCTAACGAGCGATTCGGGACTTACGGCAATATCCTGAAACCAGAGCGAATCTGATGCTACCTTTCCGTAAAGACCGTAGTTAATGTAAAACCTAATTCCTTTAACCATCGATTTGTCCAGCTGCTGCCCATACAGCGGCGTATTTGACCCCCAGTTGCCATCGAAATTGAAGGAGTAACCATGGAATTCGCCGTTGGGCTCAACCGGGGTAAACCGAAAAACCGGCGAAACATCAGCCAACCGGTCTTCGGTATCAAACAAATCTGCCCTCACGGCCACAGAGCCGCTATAGTTAAAAGTTTTCATCCAAATATTTAAAAAGGTATGTTCGCTCATGTTTACCGGAGCAGGAAAGTTGTAGGTGATGTAAGGGTAATCGGCCGGGTTGGTAATATTATACTTTACCCGAAGCAGGGAATCCTGCCGGGTAAGCGTGATACTATTCGATGCGTTGGATAACTCTGTCCATCCGGTAATCCCATTCTCCCTAAAATTTACCAGGCTATACTTTTCACCCGATGGGTTCACCACCATGTTCACGGCATGTATATAGGTACCGCCCGCGTCGGGATGAGTAATTTGAACGGTTACATTACCCTGAATGGTTCCCCACCGTACCGCTATTCTGCTTGTTCCCTGCCCACTTACAATAGTTGCCCCTTCGGGGACGCTCCAGCTGTAGGTTGCATTGGTAATGTTCGGAACAGAGAATACCAGGTTATCCTGGTTCTCCAATGAATAGTCGGGACCCTGTATTTTAACCTGATCGATAGTAATGCTTTGGTAAACCCGAACGTAATCAACGTACATCTTCTGCGGCCAAATGTTGGGGTCAACACCCTGTGCGCCGCCCCAATCGCCGCCAACTGCAATGTTCAGCAAAATATGAAAAGCCTTATCGAACGGCCAGGTTGTGTAGCCGGTATGCTCATTGGTAAAAGTAAAATACTTGGTATTATCAACATATATATCGATTTTTTCGGCTGTCCATTCCACTGCGTAGAGGTGGTAGGCCGTTTCCGCATCGGGAATATTAATGGTGGCCGTTTTCTGGGTGCCTATTGTATGGTTATACGCCTCGGTATGGATGCTGCCATGCACTACGCCGGGATCGTACCCAACATACTCCATAATGTCTATTTCACCACTTTTAGGCCAACTCCCGTACTCCCAGCCGGTGGGCAGCATCCAAATAGCCGGCCAGGTTCCCCTCCCCGACGGAAGTTTGGCGTAGGCCTCAATTCTACCGTAAAGCCAATCGCCCTTTTGCCGGCTAACCAGCCGAGCAGAAGTGTAATCCATACCACCATACGATTCCTTAATTGCTTCTATGATTAACTTTCCGTTCTCGACCCGGGCATTGGCGGTTCGATTTTCGGTGTAATACTGTAACTCATTGTTACCCCAGCCACTCCCGCCAATATCGTAACTCCACTTCTGCGGATCAGGAAGTCCGGAGTAATCAAACTCATCGTTCCAAACCATGGCGTGTATTTGAGCCATCAGCGGTACAAACGGTATTAGAATAAGCTGGAATAGTAGTGCTATTTTTTTCACAGTTAAAGTGCTTTTTGGTTTTTACTCCAAATTAATACAATTTTAGCAGAAAAAGCTAGGATAAGCCAGAACGATTTTAACGACTAATTCTCCAAGGAGATCGGGAAAACCCTTCGGATTAATCTATAATCCGAAGGGTTTAACGCAACCTAATCCTCCAACCTAAAACTAAGTTCTAACAACTTGTCCGAATTAGTACCTACAAAAACTTTAAAATCTCCCGGTTCTGGCTTAAACTCCATAGACCGCGTATAAAAGGCCAAATCGGCAGCTGTGAGGGTAAACTCAACTTTAACCTTTTCGCCGGCCTTTATAAATACCTTTTTAAAACCTTTGAGTTCCTTTACAGGTCTTGTTACACTTCCCACCATATCGCGGGTATATAGCTGGACAACCTCTTCTCCGTCGTACTTACCGGTGTTCCGGACATCAACCGAAATTTTTAATGTTTCGTCCATTTTTATGGATGGTGAGCTGATGGTGAAGCTAGAGTACTCGAAGGTGGTGTAGCTCAACCCGTAGCCAAACGGGTAAAGCGGTGTGCTGGGGCTATCGATATACCTTGAGGTGTAACGGACATCATCGTGAGTTGGCCGTCCGGTATTCTTGTGATAATAGAATATTGGTATCTGCCCAACGTTTCGCGGAAAGGAGATGGGCAACTTTCCGGAAGGATTATAATCGCCGACCAACACATCGGCAATGGCAGGGCCACCCATGGTTCCAGGCATCCAAGCCTCAATAATTGCCGGTACCTGGCTATCCATCCACTCAAGCGTT
>JBFXEO010000208.1:0-5258 GCA_050180015.1 Bacteroidales bacterium
ATTGATTTTGCATACTTAATCCCAACCGGGGGGTTTAACAGCCCAATGGCCAACACTGTCAGGTTTTCCCTGTCATTCGACTTTGACGCTACAAAAACCAAAAAGAAGAAAAGTTAGCCAAGGGCAGTTGAAGCAACTGAGAGTGTTTCTACAGCCTGTAAATAATGTAAAATGAAAGTAAAGGTTGGTTTTGGATACGATGTTCATCCATTAGAGCAAGGTTCCCCGTTTTGGCTGGGAGGTATCAGAATTAACCACGATAAAGGCTCTGTTGGACATTCCGACGGCGATACGCTAATACATGCAATATGCGACGCCATGCTCGGCGCGGCCAACCTCGGCGATATAGGGCATCACTTCCCCGATAGCGACCCTTCGCTCAAAGGAATAAACAGCAAGATACTGCTGCGTAAAACAATGGATTTGGTAAAAGGCAATGGCTATAGTATTGGCAATATCGACTCTACTATATGTTTACAAAAGCCAAAAATAAAGGATCTTATTCCCAGTATGAAAGCCGCGCTATCCGAAGCATTAAAAATTTCTGTTGATAATATTTCGATTAAAGCAACAACTACCGAAAAGTTGGGATTTACCGGCCGGGAGGAAGGCGTTGCCGCATACGCTGTAGTTCTTCTGGAAAAAGAATAATATTTATGGTGCTAAATCGTACGGAAAATTACAAAACGCTGGTACTTGGCGCAAGCGATAAGCGGGGTAGGTTCTCGTACCTGGCAATAAAAAGCCTGGTAAAGCACAACGTGGAAGTTTACGCCATTGGGGCTAGGGCCGGACAGGTTGATGGAATTACTATATCCACCGATAAAATTGACCTGGCCAACCTGCATACGGTAACCCTATACCTAAACCCTGCAAACCAGAAATCCTACATCGATTACATGTTAAACCTCAAGCCCAAAAGAATTATCTTTAATCCGGGAACTGAAAATCCGGAGCTGCTCAAAAAAGCAAGAGAAAATGGAATTGAGGTTGTGTTTGACTGTACTCTGGTAATGCTCAGCAATAACAGCTTTTTTCATGGGTAACACTATAAAAAGTAAGGATGAACTTAACGAGGCAATGAACAGCATGGCTGTAGCCGTATATTTTCATTCGCAGGACTGCAGCGTTTGTACATCGCTATTGCCACAAGTAGAGTATCTACTAAACGCTAACTTTCCAAGGGTTACGCTATACGTTATAAACGCCAACGAATCTAAAGAACTTTGTGCAAGCTTAACTGTATTTACTTTCCCAACCCTGCTTATTTACTTTGAAGGAAAAGAATCGCTACGGTTAGCCAGAAATATTAACCTTGCTGCGTTAAAAAAAACGTTGGAACGCCCCTACCAGCTGCTTTTCAGCTAAGGTTTTTCAGAAAAGGCATATACCGAGGGATCATAAGTATCGCCGGAGATACTATATTCCCACTCAATGGTGAAAGAGCTCCGGTGAAAAGTTCCCTTCCCGCTAATGGAAATGGCACTGCTGCTACCCAGTATTCTGAATGTTGAATCTTTAAGCTGCACCAGGGTTTCAAAGTCCATTCCCAAATTGTACATGTTATAGATTACGTAGGTACTGGTATCAATATAATCGTACTGCTCAACACTGATGTTGTAGGTTCTGTATTGATCGTTGGAGTAATTTTCCCTATTCCGCCAAATCCCTGTAATAGAATTGGAGCTATCGTACTTATCGCAACCACTTCCAGCCATAAGAAGGAGTAGCCCAGCCGAAATCCCCGTAAAAAACAACCCTCTCATTCCTTCACATTTTTTAAACGATAAAACAAATCGACTCAAATATACATCTTTTATTGGGCTGTTACAATAAATTCACACCTACAGGATTCCCATTCAAGCCGGAGCAGGAATTTATTCTTTAACAACATTAGCTATCAGAGCGTCATCGGCTATATTCGGAATTGTAACCTTAAGCATAGGGGTACGTTCCATCTCACGTTTAATGGTAAAAATAGCCTCCTTATTGCGAGCCCAGCTACGGCGGGCAATACCATTATTTACATCCCAAAGGAGCATCATTCTCAAGCGGCGGTCTGCCTCCGGTGTCCCATCGAGGGTCATACCAAATCCCCCGTTAATAACCTCGCCCCAGCCTACTCCGCCACCATTGTGGATTGATACCCATGTTGCCCCACGGAACGAATCGCCAATTACGTTCTGGATGGCCATATCGGCCGTATAGCGGGAACCATCGTATATGTTGGATGTTTCACGGTAGGGCGAATCGGTACCAGATACATCGTGATGATCGCGGCCCAGCACTATTGGAGCCGAAATCTTCTTATCGTGAATGGCATGGTTAAATGCCTCGGCAATTTTTATACGCCCCTCGGCGTCGGCGTAAAGAATTCGAGCCTGAGATCCAACAACCAACTTGTTTTGGCCTGCCTCACGAATCCAATGGATATTATCGTGTAGCTGTCCCTGAATCTCAGCAGGAGCAGTTTTGGCAATATTCTCCAATACTTCAATTGCAATTGCATCGGATTTTGCCAAATCGGCAGTATCCGACGAAGTACATACCCAGCGGAACGGGCCAAACCCGTAATCAAAAAACAATGGGCCCATGATATCCTGAACATACGACGGATAAATAAAATCGCCGTTGGGTTTTAAAATATCAGCCCCAGCCCTGCTGCTCTCAAGAAGGAAGGCATTCCCATAATCGAAGAAGTACATTCCACGGGCAGTCATTGCATTAACTGCTTTTACATGACGGCGCAAACTTTCGTAAACCTTTTCCTTGAAAAGTTCTGGGTTTTCGGCCATCATCCTGTTCGACTCCTCGAATGTCAATCCGGCAGGATAATAACCGCCTGCAAAAGGATTATGCAATGAGGTTTGATCGCTACCTAAGTCAACAGGAACATTTTCCTCCACAAGTCGTTCCCATAAATCAACAATGTTTCCAAGATAAGCCAACGACACAGCCTCCTTATTGGCAGAAGCCTGACGAATACGGGGAATCATTTCGTCCAAACTGGTGAATACCTCATCAACCCAGCCTTGGCCGTGACGAACCTCCATTGCTTTTGGATTAACCTCGGCAACTACTCCAACTACTCCAGCAATAACAGCAGCCTTTGGCTGAGCTCCAGACATTCCGCCCAACCCCGATGAAACAAATATTTTTCCACGCAAATCGGTTTCACCTGGTTTTAGCCTTTTACGTCCAGCATTCATTACTGTAATGGTAGTTCCATGTACAATTCCCTGAGGGCCAATATACATAAACGAGCCAGCGGTCATTTGCCCGTACTGTGTAACACCCAATGCATTATACCGTTCCCAGTCGTCCTTGCGCGAATAGTTAGGAATCATCATTCCATTGGTAACCACAACACGAGGAGCATCCTTATGCGAAGGGAAAAGCCCCATGGGATGACCAGAATATAAAACCAAGGTTTGTGCATCGGTCATCTCGGCCAAATACTTCATGGTAAGCAGGTACTGCGCCCAGTTTTGGAAAACAGCACCATTTCCTCCGTAGGTAATCAACTCGTGAGGGTGCTGCGCAACAGCATGGTCAAGATTATTGCTGAGCATCAGCATTATGGATGCGGCTTGTATTGATTTA
The DNA here is from genome assembly GCA_050180015.1 of Bacteroidales bacterium. GTDB lineage: Bacteria > Bacteroidota > Bacteroidia > Bacteroidales > Tenuifilaceae > JBFXEO01. The sequence goes on from JBFXEO010000208.1 coordinate 3,604, forward strand.
TGAGGAAAATCGTAAATACTACGGGCGTAAATTTTATAGTCGGGCCTGTAGCGGTACATGTAAATTCTGCCATACTCCTGCAGCTCCTTGGCAAAATCTTCTGCCAGAAAGGCATGATGCCCGGGGGCAAAATATCTTAGCGCATTTTTTATGGCCAACTTTTTCTCGTCGAAGGTTAAAATCTTCTTACGTTTTGGGGCATGATTAACCGAAGTATCCCACGGTTTTGCTGCTGGGATTTCGTCGGGAATACCCTGTAGTATTAGTTTCTGAAATTCTTCGCGTGTCATGCTGTTAAACTTAGTTGCAATGCCTTATTATCGTACAAAATTACAACATTTATATCGATTTTGGATACGATAAATGGCAGGTTCACACTTTATGCACAATTTTTGCGGGCATAAGTCTTTTAGTTGCCATTTTATCTATTTAAACTATATTTGAATGGTTATATGGCAAATAAATATACATTCTAAAATTATAAACTATGAAAATTAACAAAACTTGGATTGTGGTTGGCATTATTGCCATTCTAGTTATTATCCTTTACTCATCAATTAAGGGATCGTACAACAATATGGTTCAAAAAGATGAGGCGGTTACATCGCAATGGGGAAATGTTGAGAATGTTTATCAGCGAAGGCTCGATCTTATTCCTAACCTAGTTAGCACGGTAAAAGGATATGCCAACTTTGAGCAGCAAACCCTTACCCAGGTAATTGAGGCAAGGGCAAAGGCCACGCAGGTAAATATCAACCCCGATAATTTAAACGCCGAAAGCCTAAAACAATTTCAGGCGGCACAGGGTGACCTTAGCAGTGCACTGTCGCGGTTAATGGTTGTAGTGGAGCAATACCCCGACCTTAAGGCAAACCAAAACTTTTTGGACTTGCAGGCACAGCTGGAGGGAACCGAGAACAGAATTGCGGTTGAACGTCGTAAATTCAACGAGGCCGCTCAGGACTACAATACATTCATCCGTAAATTCCCCAAAAATATTTGGGCAAGTATCTTTGGATTCGAGAAGAAATCGTACTTTGAGGCAGATGCCGGGGCCGAAAAAGCACCCACGGTAGATTTTGGCAAAAACTAGCCATCAACCCTGAATGCCTTTATAATACGACAAAAGCATGAAACCAAAAGATTATTTTTCACCCGAACAGCAAAACCAAATTGTTGAGGCCATCCAGCAGGCAGAGCTGAACACATCCGGCGAAATCAGGGTTCATATAGATTTAACCTGTAAGGGCGAGGTGCTGGACTGCGCTGCAAAAACATTTGCCGCGCTCAAAATACACAGAACGAAACTCCGTAACGGGGTTTTGTTCTACCTCACCATTCTGGACCGTAAACTTGCCATTCTGGGCGATGCCGGAATAAATGCCCATGTACCCGAAAACTTCTGGGAAAACATTAAGCTGGCCATGCAGGAAAAATTTCAGGAAAATAACCTTACCGAAGGTCTTGTACTGGGCATTACCCTGGCCGGGGAACAGCTGAAAAAGTTTTTCCCCTACAAGGACAATGATGTGAACGAACTCAACGATGATATTTCATTCGGTTAACCATTTGACAGAATACTGTAAGTTTTACATAAATTTTAATGAGTATCCTTTCAGGCAAAACACAGCAAGCATGAAAAACTTTCTAGGCAA
>JBFXEO010000209.1:0-5232 GCA_050180015.1 Bacteroidales bacterium
GATATCGGATGGTTAACAGGCCGAGAGCTACAGCAAGAAGAAGAGGAATGTCAGAAATAATCCTATGATAAAACCGCTGTAAACTTGCGAGGGTTTATGATCTCCATTTTTTAGGCGGGCGGAGGCCAAAAATCCCGATGCGAAAAGGGTAGCCATTATCAGCGGAATTGCATTGAAGTAGCTGTAGTAGGTACAGGCAAACAGGAACCCTGTTAATCCTCCCATTCCCATTAAGTGCAGGCTAATTTTCCACCAGTACGACACCAGCGCAGCAGCAATCAGGATTAGTATGCCGCTTTTGATTATTTTTACCAAAACAGGCGGAATAGGTAGTTTCGCCAGTAGGTAAAGGGTGAAAATGTAAGGAATAGAGGTTATAATGATGGGGATTATTCTGTCGCGGTGTTTGTCGAGGTAAAAGTTTTCTATCAATCCTAATCTTTTGAGTATAAATAGTGACACAACAGGGATTAGCAGTGTATTAAATATAATAACAGTAATAATTACCAGCTTAATGGAGCCCGGGAGAAAGGTGATATAGGAACCGGATACGAATATGAGTAAAAAGCTGTATAGGGTGATTAAAAAGGGATGGAATACTGTTGACAATAGGATTCCCAGCTTGTTTTTCATTTTGAATAGTTTTATTTGAGTTCCTTCCGTAATCTCGCAACGGGAATTCCCAGTTGTTCCCTGTATTTGGCAACGGTTCTGCGTGCTATCGGGTAACCCTTTTCCTGTAATATTGTCATTAGCTGCTCGTCGGTTAACGGTCGGCGTTTCTGCTCGCTATCGACACATTCCTGTAGGATTTTTTTGATTTCCTTGGTTGATACCTCTTCGCCCGATTCAGTTTGCATCCCCTCGCTAAAGAAATACTTCAGCGGGTAAATACCAAAATGGGTTTGAATGTACTTGCTGTTTGCAACCCTTGATATTGTCGAAATATCGAGACCTGTTTTATCGGCAATATCTTTAAGGATCATTGGCCGGAGCTTGGTTTCGTTTCCATCCCGGAAAAATTCCCGCTGATACTCAAGGATAGATTCCATCGTGTTAAGCAACGTATTTTGCCTTTGCTTTAGCGCATCAATAAACCAACGGGCCGAATCTATTTTTTGGCGCACAAATGCCATTGCTTCCTTTTCCTGCCTGGAAACAGAGTCTTTATTGTACGCATAATTCTCAAGCATATCGGAGTACTCCCTGCTAATGCGCAGGTCCGGGACGTTCCTGGAGTTTAGGCTGAGCTGAAATTCGCCATCGATGTACTCCAAAACAAAGTCGGGGATGATATGCTGTGCCGATTGGTTGTATGGATCGCTAAAGCCTCCTCCGGGTTTTGGATTTAGCTTGATAATTTCGTTTATAGCATCGCGCAACAGCCCGTCGTTTAGCCCCAGCTTGCTGGCAATTTTATCGTAGTGTTTACGGGTGAACTCGTCGAAGTTGTACTTTAGAATTTTATAGGCGATGGTTGCTGTTGTGGATGAGTTTTCCTTTGCTTTTAGTTGAATCAGCAAGCATTCCTGTAAGTCTCTGGCCCCCACGCCTGCCGGTTCCAACTCCTGAATAAGGTAAAGGACTTTCTCCAGCTCATCTTCGTTTGTTTCTATGCCAAGCGCAAAGGCAATATCATCGGTTATTGCGCTAAGTTTTCGGCGCAGGTAGCCATCCTCGTCTAAATTTCCTATCAGGTAGAGTGCCAGCTGCCGTTCCCTGTCCGATATGGGCAGAAGCCCCAGCTGGCTTTCCAGGTGCTCGTGAAAGGTGACTCCTACAGAAAAGGGGATATCCTCGCGCTTATCATCCCTAGATGTGTTATTAGACATAAGTTTGTAGGAGGGGATATCCTCGTCATTCAGGTAATCTTCCAGGGTAAATTCATCGTCGTTTTTGTCCACATCATCTTCGGACATCGTCGATTCTGGTTCAGATTCGTCGGGGATGCTTTCTTCTTCCTCTAAGATTGGATTTTCTTCGAGCTCTTTTTTTATTCTTTGCTCCAGCAGCATGGTAGGTATCTCCAGCAGCTTAATAACCTGTATTTGCTGTGGCGATAGTTTTTGAAGTAACTTCTGCTGTAGCCGCTGTTTTAGCATACCCTACTAGAATTCACAGTTTTTGGGTGTTCTGGGGAAGGGGATAACATCGCGGATGTTTCCCATACCGGTCACAAAAAGGAGTAACCTTTCGAAACCCAACCCAAACCCGCTATGGGGTGCAGAGCCGAACTTCCGGGTTTCCAGGTACCACCATACATCTTTCTCGGGGATATGCAGCTCATGGATTCTTGAAATTAACCTTGGATAAGCCTCTTCTCTCTGCGATCCACCAATAATTTCTCCAATTTTTGGGAAAAGAACATCCATGGCACGAACTGTTTTACCATCGTCGTTTTGCTTCATGTAGAAAGCTTTGATGTCTTTGGGGTAATCGGTAAGAATTACGGGTTTTTTGAAATGCTTTTCAACCAGGTAACGCTCATGCTCCGATTGTAAGTCGGCACCCCAGAATACGGGAAATTCCCATTCCTGGTCGGCTTTTTCGAGAATCTCGATGGCCTGGGTGTAGGGTAACCGTTCGAAGTTATTTTCAACAACAAACCGGAGGCGGTCTATCAGCTCTTTGTCGTACATGTCGTTGAGGAACTCTAGGTCATCGATGCAGTTGTCGAGTGCGTAACGGATTAAATACTTGAGGAAATCTTCTGCAAGGTCCATGTTGTCCTGAATGTCGTAGAACGCCATTTCTGGCTCAATCATCCAGAACTCCGCCAAATGTCGTGGGGTATTTGAGTTCTCGGCACGAAAGGTTGGCCCAAAGGTGTAAACCTCCGAAAGTGCCAACGCGGCAAGTTCCCCCTCCAGCTGGCCCGATACTGTTAACTTTGCTTCTTTGCCGAAGAAATCCTCACCCCAGTCAATTGTTCCGTCGCTTGTTCTGGGTAGGTTATCCAAATCGAGCGTGGTTACCCGGAACATGGCCCCGGCACCTTCGGCATCGGAACCGGTAATTATTGGTGTATGGATGTAGCAGAAACCCCTATCGTTAAAATATTTATGGATGGCGTATGCCATTGCATGGCGCATCCGTAAAACGGCACCAAAAGTATTGGTACGGGGGCGAAGGTGGGCTATTTCGCGTAAGAATTCCAGGCTGTGCCCCTTTTTCTGCAACGGGTAGGTGGTAGCATCGGCTTCGCCGAAGAGTTCGATTTGGCTTGTCTGAATTTCTACCCGTTGTCCGGAACCGGGCGATTCTACCAGGGTTCCCCTAACGCCTATACATGCCCCGGTAGCAATATCTTTTAGCTGATTCTCTGGAATAACGGCCATATCGCAAACGGCCTGTATGTTGTTTACGGTTGATCCATCGTTCAATGCAATGAAGGTTATGCTTTTATTTCCCCTCTTGGTACGTACCCATCCCATAACAGTAACCTCTGTGCCGGCAATTCCCTTTTCGAGCAGATGCTTTACCTTGGTTCTTTCGCTATTTCTCATATTCTAATATTATCCATTAATTTCAATGCTGACAGGATGTCAACGGTTTCACAAAAATAATAACTTTTGGGGTACGTCCTTTACCTTTGAAGATTTATAATGGAATAATTACGGAGATGAGAGGGGTAAAAATGTAGGGTTAATTAAGGTGTAGCTGGTTGCCGGATAGCCTATGGGTTTACGTTGGACTATCCTTCAATATTCTGGAAAAGAGAGTTATCGGCAATGTATTTTTTTATCTCCTGGTGTAGTTCGTGACTATTAAGGGCAATTCCAGCCCGGATACCTGTTGATGATAGTGTGGTGAATTGCGTTTCAAAAAAAACAATGTTGCCGGTTACCCGCTGCCGGATTTTTTCTTCCTCGAAGCTGGCATTGCGAATGCCTACATAATGGTCGAATTGGAAAATTTCAGGATGACTGGCTCTCGAAAAACAGTCGATTCCACAAATAATTGATGGCCATACACCGTTGTCTTTCAATGCCAGGCATAAATTAACGAAGCTAGAATTATATGTTCCTTCAATAAATGCCGGGTTAACTATAAATATTCTATCGGAGCAAGCAGAATGTTTGGCTAAAATTGAAATCATGTTAATCCTATGATAAATCGGAATAAGGATACTTTTTTTATCGGGATGCAGTGAATGCGGACAAAATACCGCATAGTTTAAATACTTTTCCAGGACATGCTCCACCAACGCAATGTGCCCGCTATGTACGGGATTGAACGATCCCCCTAGAAAACCAATCTTGCAGGGGGCAAGGGACTTTAATTCGTCAAAATTATTAATCATCCTACTTTCACCCATATTGCTGATGTATAAACCGTTGCTATAGTGGTTTAAATGTAATAATTTTCAGCAATATTGCATAAAGTATTGGGAAATAACGTGAAAAAACAACGGCATCGATTTGTCCGGTTGAATTTTCGGGCTATTTTATTGATGGGGTTTGGGGACGTTCAGCGGAAAGGAGAACGCCGGAAATTAACGTGAGCTCGATATTAAATGTTATCCAGGGTTGCTCCCTGAGCCTGTTGAAGGAAGGCGAAGCATGGTGCAAAGCAAGTTCAACTTGTTATGATGGCCACTCAGTGTAACCGGCTCCTCTTCAATTTACACGCTGAGAATTAGCTATTCTGTTAACTATTGCCCGTGTTAGGAACTGCTGTTTGATGGTTTGTACATTAGCCGTTTAGCCGAATTCCATTTCCTTCGATGCTGATTGTCCGGTCTTTATATAGCCCGCCGATGGCCTTTTTGAATGTTTTTTTGCTTATCCGGAAAAGCGCATAAATTTCGTCGGGATCACTTTTATCCGTAACGGCAAGAAACCCTCCGGTTTGTTTCAGCTTATCGATAATTGTTTGCGAAATTGTATCAACCTTTTCGTAGCCAGGCTTTTGCAGGATGACATCAATTTTTTCGTCGTCTCTGACCTTTTTGATATACCCCGTTACCCTATCGCCCTTCCGCAGGGGTTGAAACACTTCGTTGTGATATAGTACGCCGGAATGCCGTTGATCTACGATAACGCTGAAGCCCAGGTCGGTTTCGTTTATAACTATAAGTTCAACCTCTTGGTATATGGTGTAATTGGGGATTGTGTTATCCAGGAATTTTTCAATTTTGGCAGAGGCTACAATTCGTTTCGACTGATCGTCGAAATAGACGAAAACCACATATTTTTTCCCTTCCACCATTCGTAATTTTTGTTCGCGGAA
>JBFXEO010000210.1:0-5195 GCA_050180015.1 Bacteroidales bacterium
AATCCCCCCCTCTCCGCAGTTGTTTTGTTCGGGGTGTAGCGCAGCCCGGTTAGCGCATCTGGTTTGGGACCAGAGGGTCGTGTGTTCGAATCACACCACCCCGACAAACAAAAAGGGAACATCAGGCGGTGTTCCTTTTTTATTTTTGATATATTTGAGTTTTGTTACCGATGGTTTGTTCAGTATTAGGTCTATTGAGATAGTAATGAGTTCATGGCGATAAATAAAAACATTTTATAATGAACAGTAGAAATTTTAGAAGTAAGTATGGGGTGCTGATACTTTTGTTATTCCTGCTTGGTAATTGTAGCGATGATAGCAAGGATAACAGCGTGCCTACAATTACAACCTCGGCAGTAGTAAATATCGAAGCTAATTCTGCGGTTAGCGGAGGTATTGATATAAATGATGGGGGCGCAGCAATTCAGTCGAAAGGTGTTTGCTGGAGTACGCAGGAGAACCCGACAGTTGGCGATTCAAAAACGGACGATGGAAACGGAAAGGATGACTTTACCAGCCAACTTACAGGATTATCCGCCGGAGAAACCTACCATGTAAGGGCCTACGCCATAAATTCCGTTGGAACGGCTTACGGTAACGATTTGTCCTTTACTACTACCAGTTTGGCTCTGCCCTCGGTTACCACGTCAGCAGTTTCGGAGGTAACCTCTACATCGGCAGTAAGCGGGGGAAATGTTATCGACGATGGCGGTTCATCGATAACTACACGCGGTGTTTGCTGGAGCACGCAGGAGAACCCGACAGTTAGCGATTCAAAAACGGACAATGGGAGCGGAACAGGTGATTTCACCAGCCAGCTTACAGCATTATCCGCCGGAGAAACCTACCATGTAAGGGCCTACGCCATAAATTCCGTTGGAACAGCTTACGGTAACGACGTGTCTTTTACTGCCAGTTCTGAATTACCCTCGGTTACCACGTCAGCAGTTTCGGATATAACCTCTACATCGGCGGTAAGCGGGGGAAATGTTATCGACGATGGCGGTTCATCGATAACTGCACGCGGTGTTTGCTGGAGCACTACAACGGGTACAACTATAAGTGATTCTAAAACAGTAGATGGATCGGGAATGGGAACTTTCAGCAGTAATTTGTCGGGTTTATCATCCGGTACAACATACTATGTGCGTTCGTATGCAACAAATTCAGCTGGCACGGCATACGGGGAGGAGCTTTCCTTTACAACCGAATCCGGTTTACCCGGTGTAACGGATAATGACAATATGATGTTGGGAAATCCAAGCAATGCTACGGCCGATGTTGTTAATGCCAATAACTACCTTATGGTTAAATCGCAGTACTGTCTTTCGTATAACAATTCAAAGTTGACTACAAACTGGACCAGCTGGCATTTATATTCCGGTGATACTGGAAGTACCGATCGTCAGGATGATTTTAGGGCTGATGCGACCTTGCCATCTTCTTGGTATCATGTTGATGATGATGATTACCAGTATTCCACGTATGGGTTTGACCGGGGGCACATGTGTCCAAGTGCCGATAGAACATTGACCGTTTCCGATAACTCTGCCACATTCCTTATGACCAACATGATTCCCCAGGCACCCAACAACAATCAGCAAACATGGGCTAATCTTGAGAATTACTGTAGGACGCTGGTAGATAATGGCAACGAGCTATATATAATTAGCGGGCCTTACGGTGAAGGTGGAACAAGTGCCAAGGGAACCTTTACGGTGTTAGCATCGGGAGTAGTGGTTCCAAATAAAACATGGAAAATAATAGTTGTATTACCCAATGGTAATAACGACCTAAGCCGAATAACAACTTCAACCCGGGTAATTGCAGTATTAATGCCAAATTCGCAGACCTGCTCTGAACATCCGTGGGCATACTACAGGGTTAGCGTTGATTCACTCGAATCGCTTACGGGATACAACTTCTTATCGAACATACCCTCAAGCATCCAAAATACAATTGAGGCGAATGTTGATAACGTTTCTGTGAAATAGGTGTGTATAATCAGAATAAACGAACGACCCGATAATTTTAATTCTCGGGTCGTTCGTTTGCGGAGCTGGATGGGAATGAATCCTGCTTCTATTTAGTAATAAATTCAATGCATTTAGAATTGAATGTTTTTAAAGGTAACATTAGTCCACTGGAAAACTTATTCGATATTTATTGACACTCATAATCACTATTCAAATTAGTTTTAATTTTTACCGCAATATATCTTGAAAGTTTGCAAGCTTCTTCTTTAGACAAATGACTACCATCATAGGTTTTATACATTGCAGGATCTACATTTATCCAATAGCCGCCTGCGGACAGAATTTTTTCTTTAATTAATTGTTCATTATACTCTCCGACAGAGTCCTCCAGTGAGACAATCGGAAGTGCAGCAGGAGGTCTAAATGCAAATACTTTTACTCCCTTTGATTTCCATATCTTTATTTTATCACACATATCATCAACCAACCGGTAATTCGTCTTGTGTAACTTAAAATCATCAATATAGTAAGACATTGCCTCCATCGTATCTGAGGGTATTTTTTGTGACTCAACCCACCCATTGTCATGATAAATATTAATGTAATTCACGATTGGCTTGACATCCTTAATCAAATCTTTAACAACTTCAGGAGTAACTGGGCTAAAATAATACAAAAACCTGCCTAAATATCTACTCTCAAGAACTTCTTCTCGTGGACGTACCAACTCTTGAAAATATTGTTCATTTGACAAACTTAAATTGTTGATAGTTAAAGCGGAAACGCCCATAAGGATAACTTTTAAACTATCGCTTCCTAACAATCGCCTGTCTGCTGCTTCAAGAATGGTAGAATTAAGCCCTCCATTCGAAAATCCAAAATTGAAAACACGAAATTCTGGCAATATATTTTCTATTTCGTAAGGTGAAACACCCCTGTAAGATCTACTATCTCCAAGAATTATAAAATTATATTTGGATGCACTGTGAACCTTCAATGTCCAAAACCGATTTTTTAAATATTTGTCAGGATTTTTGGGTAAAATCACTCCAAAAACACCAACAAACATCATTGCTATCAAAAAAGTAATCCAAATATTTTGTTTTAAATTGTTCATATCAAAACTGAAAATAGATAAATTCACTTCCATTACCCCTAAAAAATATAATTAATGCAACGAGTAAAGCATACCACAACATCTCAAAAAAAGCCCCAAAATAGCCGTTAATCTTAACTTTCGCTTCAATTCCTGTATAAATAAGCACTTCACGAATTATCATTATAAAAATAAATACAGTCCCACTAAAACCCCATCCTAAAAGTAATTCGCCTTGAAAAGAAAACATTCCTTTTAAAATATCAAGTGCATGTTGGATTGAATTTGCTCTAAAAAAGACCCAACCAATCAACACTTGCAACAACACAAAGAACCATGCTGAAAATCGAATAAATTCGTTCTGATATTGACGTTTAGGCCACTTTAAAACTCTTTCAACACTAAGAAAAAAAGCATGCAAAATGCCCCAAATAACATAATGCCATGCAGCTCCATGCCACAGTCCCGAAATCACCATAGTAATCCACATATTAATATGCCCACGAATTTTTCTTCCTTGATTACCACCTAATGGAATATATACATAATCACGAAACCATGTCGTCAATGAAATATGCCACCTAGACCAGAAATCCTTTATTGAAGTTGCAATGTAGGGATGATTGAAGTTGTCGGGAAAGTCATACCCCATCCAACGAGCTAGTCCTCGAGCTATGTCGCTATAACCAGCAAAATCGCAATAAATTTGGAAGGCAAAAGCAATTACCCCTCCCCACAAAAAAAGTGAGTTTTCGCTAACCGCTGTACTATTAAATGCTGAAAACACTATTGGCGCAAGATTATCAGCAATTACCATTTTTTTGAAATAACCTTTCACTATTAGTCGAAAACCCTCCCACTTATCTTCTTTTGATGGATTTCGTTGACCAATAAGTTGTGGAAGCATTTCTCTTGCCCTGATAATTGGCCCAGCCACTAATTGAGGGAACATTGATAGGTATGCAAAAAATTGTAATACGTTTTTAGTAGGCTTTAAATTCCCTTTATACACATCAATAGTATAACTCATACTTTGAAAAGTGTAAAAACTAATACCTACCGGAGTGATTAAGAAAAAACTGTTGATCTGATGACTTAAAGTAGAACCAAAAAATTGATCAATGTTTTCCAGGATGAAACCTGAGTATTTAAATAATGAAAGAGTACCAATGTTCGCAAGTAAAGATAAAATTAACAATAACTTTTTATGCCGAGGGAAATTTGTAATTGCAATTGCAGCAAAGTAGTCAATAAATCCGCTAAAGATTATTAGAAAAAGGAATCTCCAATCCCACCAGCCATAAAATAAAAATGATGCTAAAGTAAGTAAAGTCAACTTAAAAGTAACATTCGATTTCGTTAACTGCCATAAGGCAAAAAACAAAGTAGCAAAAATTAAGAATATGATTGAATTAAATAGCATATTTACGGTGCAATATATCAAAAGTAAACAGAAAAGCTATGCTATATTAATAGCACAGCTTTTGGTTTAAACTTATTATTTGATTACTCGACATCCAACGTTGTTCCAAGTGATATTTCCGAATTCCCTGAAATTTCAACAATAGCGCAAGGCTTAAGAATAACTTTGGAGTTACTAACAACTTTGACATCCCTCAATGCAATAACGTCTTCTGCAATTAATTGATCACTTGATAACGTTATATTTTCTAAAACATACATATGAGAGAAACAGGTTCTAATTGATTGATTTGCCCAGTAATTAACTGAATTTAACTGTTCGGGGCTCAGTCTTGTTCTACAATTATGTCGAGCATATGACATAATTAGGTCTGTGGCGGGATTATATGCATCGCCGTGAGCATCTACTCTGCCCCCTGTATATACCAACTCTCATTAACATCGTCTGCAAAACTAAGCCTTGGATCCGCAGGAGTATCACAAAAGAAATCACCAGCTATCTCACAGTTTGAACCATCCACGTATTCATTACGACTTACATCAAAATCATTATGAGTATGCGGTAGTCCAAAAAAGTGTCCAAACTCGTGAGTTATTGTGGATAAGTTCTCCATTGTGGAATTTCTTAGTGCAATTATGTTCCTGTTCCCAGATGGCAAATATGTATAGCCCCACCAAGCCTCACTACCATAAGCCATAGT
>JBFXEO010000211.1:0-5148 GCA_050180015.1 Bacteroidales bacterium
TATACATATTTTCGTATGTATTGATTATTTATATTTTTGTGCTGCTTAAAGTAAACGATCTGTAAACATAGTATTTTTTATTTTTTTTATGCAGAACGGCTAAATATTATTGAGCATCTTTTTTGTTAATGTTATGGATGGTTTAGTTAGGAACTCTTGATTTAAGGTTATTTAAGGGTTCTATGGCGAATAATTGGGAAAAGAGAGTACCTTTGCCGACGAATATAAATAGCCATGATCGATAGAAATGAAATTTTAAACCTGCTCCTTTCCGCCATTAATTCGTCCGTTCGGGCAGGTGCATTAATAATGGAAGTTTATAATTCTGACGATTTTCAGGTCAACCTTAAGTCCGATAAAACTCCGCTCACCCTGGCCGATAGGCTTGCTCACGATTCCATTAAAAGCGATTTATTGAAAACCTTTATACCGGTACTCAGCGAGGAGGGCCGGAGTATTACCTACGAGGAGAGAAAGGGGTGGGAGTATTTCTGGATTGTAGATCCGCTTGATGGAACCAAGGAATTTATTAAGCGTAACGGTGAATTTACAGTGAATGTTGCGTTAATACATGATGGATTCCCGATCCTTGGGGTTATATATGTTCCGGTAAATCGCGATCTTTACTTTTCATTCCAGCAAGGCGGAGCATATAGGACTGGTGGCATAGCACCTTGCCTGGAGGCAAACTTCGATCTGGATGAACTTTTAGATACGGCTACGAAATTGCCGATGCCCTGTGAGCGAGATCATTTGGTGGTGGTAGAAAGCCGTTCACATGCTACTCCCGAAACGTTGGAATATATTGAGGGTTTAAAGCGGCAGCACGGCAGTTTAGAGTTAATTTCCCGGGGGTCATCGCTGAAAATGTGTATGATTGCCGAGGGCAATGCCGATATATACCCGCGGCTATCTCTTTCCTCGGAATGGGATACCGCAGCAGGACAGGCTATTGTTGAAGGTTCCGGATTTCAGGTAGTAACCTACGAAACAAACGAGCGAATGGTTTACAACAAGGAGGAACTCCTAAACCCCTGGTTTATTGTAAAAGGGAACAGATTGGTTAAGGGTTAGCTAAACTTCCAGCCCGAGTACCAGTACATCGTCAATTTGATCAAAATCTCCTCTCCACTTTTCAAAAAAAGCGTCAATTCCCTCTTTATGCAGCGAGTAGGGCTGTTCTTTAATTGCTTGCAGTAGCTCCTGAAATTCCACCCTGCCCATTTTTTTACGTTTTACACCGCTTAGCTGATCGGTGTAACCATCGGTATAGAAGTAAAGCCTATCGCCTTTATTTAGGTTAATTGAGTTTGCGGTAAAGGTTTTGTCAATTTCACCGGAATTGTGTTTCTGTCTAACTTTAACTATTTCAACACCATTTGCCGTGGAAAGCATAAAGTTTATGTGATTTCCGCTATAGGAAAGCTCTTTGGTTGATGAAGAAAAATTGCAAATTATAAAGTCAACCCCAACAATAGTGTCTTCGGTGCTGGAACTTTTACTTAGCTCCCGGCTAAGGTACTCTGCTATTTGGCTGGGTTGCGTTAACCGGTTGACACCTATGGCATCCTTTAACAGGCTTACAACCATGACGCTCATAAAAGCACCGGCAACACCGTGTCCCGTACAATCGGCAACAGCAAAAATTAAGTCACCACCATTTTCCCACAGCCAGTATAAATCGCCGCTAACCAGGTTTTTGGGTTTAAACAGTATGAAGTGGTTGTTAAAGTAATTTTCGAAAAGAGTTATTCTGGGCAGAAGTGATTGCTGAATTAGCGATGCATACTCAAGCCCTTCGGTCATCCTGACATTAATTCCGGTAATAAAGCGGTTTTGTTTTTCAATTTGCTCCGATTGGCTGATCAACTCTTCCTTTTGCTGGTTGAGCTCCGTAATGGTTGATTCCAGTAAATCTCGTTGCGACTGGATTTCTTCCTTTTGCTGGCTTATTTCGTGGTTTTTTTGCAGAAGTAATTTTTTATCGGTTCTCAGTTGATGGTTATAGATGAATGTAATAATAAGTATTAATGCTACCGAAAGTATGATTGTGGCCAGCCAGCGGCTGTACGATTCTTGCTTTTTGAGTTTTAGAATGTTCAATTCATTGTCTTTTGATAGAATTGCTATTTCCTTCTCCTTTTTATCCGTTTCGAATTCAACCTTGAGCTGGTCCAGCTTATTCAGATTTTCAATACTTCTCAGGGAATCATTTAATACCATGTATTTTTCGTGAAAAACCATGGCAGCACGATATTTCCCTATTTTTTTTGATACCAGGTACAAACCCTGATACGAATCCCTCATCCATTCGCTCGACTTGATTTTGCTTGCCAGCTTAAAACCTTTCTGGTAGTACATCTCCGCGTTGGCATAGTTATTTTGGATTAGGTTAGCACGCCCCAGGTTGATGTAAACCGCTGTCAACCCATTTTCATTACCACTTTGCGTAAAAGCCGCAAAAGCTTGGTTAAAGTAATCAATACCACTGGGAATATTGTTAATGTCAAGATACAGCAATCCGATATTGTTGAGCGTTTTTCCCATCTCATCAATGTTATTGACCGTTCTATCTATTTCTAATGACCGCATAAACATTTCAAGGCTTTCGCTGTACTTCCCCTGATTTTTTTTAATAATTGCAATGTTATTGCAGGCTTTTCCTATTCCCCGGGAATTGCCTGTTTTAGTGTAGGTGTCCAACGATTTCTGGTACATTTCCAGCGCTTCGGGGAGTTTGCCCTGGGAGTCAAATATAAGACCGATGTTATTGTAAGTATTTGCTGCACCAAGCGTATCGGAAAGGGCCTCCTTAATCTTTAACGATTCAAAAAACTTTTCCGATGCTTTAGTGTAGCTTCCCCGGCTCCAGTATATCCCTCCAAGTAGGTTTAATGCTCTGGCAATATTTTGGCTATCTTTGGTTACGCTGTACTCCATAATTGCCTGTTCGCCGTAATAAATTGCGCTGTCGTAAGAGCCCAGGTTGAAGTATTCGCCGGCTATGTACCGATAGGTTCCTGCAATTAATGTTGGGTCTGAATTTGCATCCGGAAGTATTTTTAGTAAATCCTTATGGTAGTCAAGAGCTTGCTTAAAGTTGCCATTTCTGTAGTTTTGCGTGGCAATGAAATGGGTTGCTCTACAGATGCCGTCGGTATAGCCAATACTTTTAAATCTTTCCAGGATGATAAGTGCAAGGGAATCGGCCTTCGGAGAATTGGCAGCAACCGGATCAGCTAATTTTTTTAAAATACTGTTAAGCAAAACGGTATCAATTTTTGCTGCGGTTAATGCCTCATCAAGGCTATTGGCTGGTTGTACATTGTCATGTGCAAAAGCACAGCTTACAACCAGTAAATACGCTGTAAAGGTGGCGAGTAGCTTGTTCTTTAACATTTTGTACCCTTACGATGGTTTTGAAATTTTCTTTAAAGGTAGAATTTTAAATGTTAAATTCGGAGCCGGGGTTGGTAAATGTTGAATAAAAAATACCCTATGCACGATGCCTAGTAGAGCCATATAAACGCGTTGTACTCCGCAATAAGAATATTTTGCCCGGAGATTGATTTAGCTATTGTACCTTAATCGTTTCTCAATATCATCAATTTGGCTTTTAAAACGCTTATCGGTATCCATCAGGTTGTTAACCGTTTTGCAGGCATGGAGTACCGTTGCGTGATCCTTGCTGCCAATTACGCTTCCAATAGTTGATAGCGACGATTTTGTAAGGCCTTTTGAAAAGTACATGGCAATTTGGCGGGCCTGAACAATTTCGCGTTTACGGGTTTTTGTTTGGAGCACATCGGTGGGTAGCCCAAAATACTCGCAAACAATTTTTTGAATGTAATCGATGGTGATATCCCTGCGGGTATTTTTAACCAGCTTGTCTATCATTTCCGATGCCAGCTCAACGGTAATCTCTTTGTGGTTTAGCGTTGATTGAGCCAGCATAGAAATCAGCGCACCTTCCAGTTCTCTGATGTTTTGAGTGATGTTAGAGGCAATATACTCTATTACATTGCCGGGAACCACTATGCCATCGTTATAAATTTTTCTCTTTAGGATAGAAACCCTTGTTTCGAAGTCGGGTGCTTGCAAATCGGCCGAAAGGCCCCATTTGAACCTTGAGAGCAAGCGCTGCTCCAAGCCTTGCAGCTCGGCAGGAGGCTGGTCCGACGTTAAAATCAGCTGTTTCCCCGACTGGTGCAGGTGGTTAAATATGTGAAAAAAGGCATCCTGCGTTTTTTCTTTGCCGGCAAATTCGTGCACATCGTCAAGAATTAGCACGTCTATCATTTGGTAAAAGTGTAGAAAGTCGTTGATGTTATTGTTTTTTATGTGGGCATCAACAAATTGTGTTTGGAACTTTACGGCATTTACGTATAGTACAGTTTTTTCGGGGAACCTTTGTTTTGCCTCAATACCTATGGCCTGCGCCAGGTGTGTTTTCCCCAGTCCGGAACTTCCGTAAATGAAAAGTGGGTTAAATGCAGTTTTCCCTGGCGATTGGGCTACGGCCAATCCGGCAGAGCGGGCCAGTCGGTTGCATTCACCTTCAATAAAATTGGCAAAAGTATATTCGGAATTGAGCTGAGGATCAACATGCAGCTTCTTAATTCCAGGGATTACAAACGGATTTTTTATCTGTGATTCCGGGGTAGATTGAACGGGTACAGGCCTATTTTTTAGGTCTGTTTTATCCTGCGTGGGAAACTTAACCGTGTAAGGTTTGCTACTGCTAAAACCATTACGCTCCATCACTACGCTGTATTCCAGCTTGGCTTCGGAGCCCAGTTCCTTCCGCAAGGTTTTTCTTAGAATATCAATATACTGTTCTTCCAGGTATTCATAAAAGAAAGGGCTTGGAACCTGAATGGTTAGCACGTTCTTTTCGAGTTTTACCGGAATTATTGGTTCAAACCAAGTTTTAAAGCTGATGGGCGAAACGTTGTCCTTAATAATTTTTAAGCAATTTTGCCATACCTCCTTATAATCAACAGTCATAAACATGCCAAAATATTTTTAGACTTTTTTGTTAACCTTTTTTCAACATCAACAAAATTGTAATGATTTTTTTTAAAAAAAAATACATTCTGGGCTTGAATTTTTATTTAACATATTAACGGGTTCTATATCACTTCAATA
>JBFXEO010000212.1:0-5137 GCA_050180015.1 Bacteroidales bacterium
CCGATCTGCCCCCTAACTTTATGGCGTTTGTATAGTCCATTATTTCTGACTATTTTTGAATGATTTTAGTCAAAAGATGAACATCCGAGCAAATGTTTTTAATATATCCAGCTGTTTGCTATGAAGTATAGGGCGTATTTTATATTGCTGATATCCCTTAGCGCCGTGGGGGTTGCTTTGGCACAGGAGGTTGATGTAAATGTGTCATCGGGCAATTCAAAACGGCAGCGGGCCGATTCCTTATTTGAAAAACAGGATTTTGTGGCTGCCATCGCACTGTATAACGATTTGCTGGAGGAATACCCGCGCGATGCAAATCTCCAGTATTCATTGGGCGTAAGCTATTTGCTGGGCACAAGAAGGATGGATTTGGCGGTCAGTTACCTTACACAAGCATCACATGCCGAGATCAACAACAAGGTTTACTTTTACCTGGCCGAGGCTTTACGTATGAGCTACAGGTTTAATGAGGCAATTGATTATTACAGGAGGTTTACAGTTAGCGGAGGATCAAACGATGTAAAGAACGACGGAATTGAGCAACTTGTCAATTTATGCGAGAATGGCAGCTATTTAACCCGCTACGTATTTAGCCCGCAGGTTCTCGATACTAGAATATTGCCGTCAACCGAGTTTTACAAGTTTTACTCCATTGCACCGGGCGATGGTTCATTCGTTGGTCTGCCATCCAATCTTTTAACTTCAGTAGATAAAAAGTACAACCATCAGTCAGTCGTATTTTACCCTAAAAATCCCTCTGCCGGGGATTATATCTACTTTTCAAGCTATGGCAGTACCACTTCGTATGGGAAGGATATTTTTAGAATTCAGCTGCAAGCTGATGGCTACTGGAGTAAGCCCGAAAACCTGGGCGATGCTGTAAATTCTAATCAGGACGATGACTATCCCTACATGTCGCCCGATGGCGCAACCCTTTACTTTGCTTCAAAGGGGCATTACGGTATGGGCGGTTACGACATTTACAAAACCGTTTACAATTCGGTTAGCAACAAGTGGAGCACACCGGAAAATTTAGGATTCCCGTTCAACTCGCCTTATGACGATTATTTGTTTGTTATCAGCGGAAACGATAGCCTTGCATGTTTTACCACTACCCGGAACTACATGCTGGATACGGTTCAACTGGTGCTGGTAAAAAATGAGCTGAATCCCATTCGGCATTCTTTCAAAACATATTCTGAGTTAGATTCCATTTCATGCTTAAATTCAGGCCCTTTAGTTTTAGCTGAAGGTAAAGTAAAGGTCGAAGAAAAGGCTGTTGAAAACGAGGTTGATGTGTTGAGGGATCAAAAACCGGCATCGTTTAGCTCTGTTGAGAACGATCCTGAATATTCCAGGGTTATTGCCAAAGGATTTGCGGCACAAATGCGGGCCGATTCCTTAAGGGTTAAGCTGGAAAAATTACGCGAAGGTTTTGACCATATCTCCACTGCCGAAGAACGGAAAAGCCTGGAGGTCAATGTTGTAAAGGTTGAGGACAGTATGCTTGCATCGCAAAAGGAGGCCGACCAGATGTTTGTAAGGGCAAGCCAGATCGAGCAGGAATACCTTACCGGGAAACGTAAACCCGCGGGTAAAGGCGATACCACCTTTGCTGCCGATAACCCCAAATTTATTTATCGGGCTCAGTTCTCTTCCACGGTTTTCCGAACCGACGAAATAGTTCGGCTGGAGCAGGCCGAGCAGCTGTACCCGCAGCTTGAAGCGGAGCGCGATAATACCATAGACCTTATGGAAAAATATAAGGTTTGCCTAAATAATAAGTCCGATTCAACTCAAAACAGCTGCGCAGCCCTACACGATCAAATGATATCGTCCATGGGGAAGTACAACAATTTACTGGGTAAGTATTTTGATAAAAAACACCCAATATATACCGATTGCGTACATGTTGCACTAGTAAAAAGTGGCTCAACCGATGCTGCAACCCGCGATATTATTAACTTATCCGAGGCGCATTTTAGAACGGCAAGCACTATTCTAAATAATTTAGGCGATGATGGCCAAGTCGAAAGCACGTTTGAAGCCTCATTGCTGCGCGAGTTGGGTTTGCTGAGGTTAGACCTTGCCTTTGCAAAAATTTGGAGGTTGACACTGTTTGAACAGCAGGTTACCAGTAAAATAATACGGCTCGATAGGATTATATTTGGCTCCTCTCAGCTGCCAAACCACGAAGCAAGTACCAAATCGCAAAGTGTTGCCAAGGCTATACCTGAACCGCCTAAGTTAGAGCGGACGGAAAGTATCAAAAATATTCAGGCCATTTCATTTAAAGAAGAGGAACAAAATGACTTTAGAATTATAGACGGGCCTTTTTACAATGCCGAAAACCCTATCCCAATTAATTCCCCGTTACCCAACGGTGTAGTGTATAGAATACAGGTAGGTGTTTATAGTGCAACTTTAGAACCCAGCTCCTTTAAGGGCATTGTTCCCGTTTATAGTGAGAAGGTTGGACGTCTAACCAAATACTTTGTAGGTAACTTTTCAAACCTTTCCAAAGCGGAGTCATCGTTGGCAGCAGCTAAATCCAAAGGATTTAAGGATGCCTTCATCGTTGCCTGGCTCAACGGTAAAACAATTGTTCCTCAACGGGCAAAAGATTTAGAGGGTACAGGGCAATTACCCCCTGTAAAACCCACAGTAGAGGAATCCGGGAGAATTTATATTGTGCAAATTGGTGTTTATGATGGTGATTTGCCCGATGATGTAGCCAAAACAGTGAAAGCGCTTGCCCCAGGCAAGGACATTACACGTAATGATGATGCCCGGGGATTAAAAATATACTCTGTGGGAAACTTCTCATCGTTCGATGAAGCAATCCGGGTAAAAGATAATATGGTTGCAAGCGGTATTGTAAATGCAGTTGTAGTTCATATTGATCTTTAGAAAAAAATGCTATATTAGCACCATAAATTGTTACCTATGGGTCAACGTGAAAAAACATTTAGCCACGAGGAACAGCAGCAGGATGCCAACGAACTCTACACGCTATTTTTGCACAACGACGAGGTGAACACTTTTGAGTTTGTTATTGAAACCCTTGTTGATGTTTGTCGGCATGAACCCAATCAAGCAGAGCAGTGTGCGCTTATCACTCACTTTAAAGGTAAGTGCGATGTAAAGCACGGCGAGTTTATTGAGCTGGAGTCCATGATGAACGAGTTAAACCGTAGGGGGTTAAGTGCCACAATCAATTTAAATTAATCCTTTTACAATGACTCTTATCATTATTCTTATTGTTGTTGGGCTATTTCTTTTAGTTGCCGAGTTTCTCATTATTCCGGGTGTAACGGTTGCAGGCATTGGCGGTTTTATTCTAATTATTCTTGGAATATACTCTGCTTACAGCCAGCATGGTACGGTTACGGGCCATATTACGCTACTGTGTACTGCTGTTGCTTCAATTGCAACAATAGCCCTATCGTTGAGGGCAAAAACTTGGCGTTGGGTTATGCTTAATAATAGTATCGATTCAAAGGTAACGGATGATTACGATCAAGTGGTTAAACTTGGCGACGAAGGCGTTACCATTAGCCGTTTGGCACCAATGGGGAAAGCAAAAATCAATAATATTGTAGTTGAAGTTACCGCTTTAGGCGAACTAATAGACCCGCAATCTACCATTGAGGTTGTTAGGGTTGAAGGAAGTAAAATAACTGTTAAACTTAAAAATAGCGCTCATGAGTGAAATAAGTATGTTAATGGTAATAATTGCCATAAGTATTGTTGGCCTATGGATTATTTTTTATTTTATCCCAATAGGATTATGGTTTCAAGCATTGATTTCTAGTGCTAGGGTTTCCTTAATTCAGCTCATTTTTATGAGATGGAGAAAGGTACCCCCCAGAGTTATCGTACAGGCATTAATTGAAGGAACAAAGGCAGGCTTAAAGTTGAATAGCAACGAGATGGAAGCCCATTTCCTGGCCGGCGGTAGGGTTTCAAAGGTTGTCCACGCATTGGTTTCTGCACAAAAGGCAAATATCCCGCTAGATTTTAAAATGGCCACAGCCATTGACCTTGCGGGAAGAGATGTGTTTGAAGCGGTGCAAATGTCCGTTAACCCAAAAGTTATTAACACACCACCCGTAACCGCCGTTGCAAAGGATGGCATTCAGCTCATCACCAAGGCAAGGGTTACCGTAAGGGCAAATATTAAGCAGCTGGTTGGCGGTGCCGGCGAGGAAACAATTCTTGCCCGTGTTGGCGAGGGTATTGTAACTGCAATTGGTTCGTCGTTGAGCCACAAGGAGGTGCTTGAAAATCCCGATAAAATTTCTAAGACCGTGCTGGGCAAGGGCCTCGATGCTGGCACGGCATTCGAAATTCTTTCCATTGATATTGCCGACATCGATATTGGCCGGAATATTGGTGCGGTGCTGCAAATGGATCAGGCCAATGCCGATAAAAATATAGCACAGGCTAAAGCGGAGGAACGTCGTGCAATGGCTGTTGCTTCGGAGCAGGAAATGAAAGCTAAAGCCCAGGAAGCACGGGCCAAAGTAATAGAGGCCGAAGCGCAAATTCCCATGGCTATGGCCGAAGCTTTCCGTAGCGGCAATCTCGGCATAATGGACTACTACAGGCTAAAAAACATTGAGGCCGACACCTCCATGAGGGAAAATATTGCCAGGCCCGGAAACGATTCAAAAAAGAAATAGCGTTGGTGGTCAAAGGGGAGAAATTTTCTCCTCTTTTTTTTGATTATATTTTGCACATACCGTATGTTTTTATACTTTTGTCCTGCTTTTCCAAAGCCTGTCTCTAGTAACGCGATATTCTGTGGGAATATCTAGGTTAAGAACAAATCTGCCGGTGGGTAAATTTGGATTGCATTGGTTAATACATGTTTAGTCGCTGATCGGAGAGGTGGGTGAGTGGCTGAAACCAACGGTTTGCTAAACCGTCGTACTTCGCAAGGGGTACCGGGGGTTCGAATCCCCCCCTCTCCGCAGTTGTTTTGTTCGGGGTGTAGCGCAGCCCGGTGAGCGCATCTGGTTTGGGACCAGAGGGTCGTGTGTTCGAATCACACCACCCCGACAAACAAAAAGGGAACATCAGGCGGTGTTCCTTTTTTATTTTTGATATATTTGAGTTTTGTTACCGATGGTTT
>JBFXEO010000213.1:0-5132 GCA_050180015.1 Bacteroidales bacterium
TTAACTAATGCTAAAATAGTCACCAGAACGGTTGATAATATTTACAGAATTTCCTTTGGTTACCTCGTAATGAACGATATTATGAGAATTGTAAAAGATATGCACCTCGATATGGTGGAGCAGCAGTTTGATAACAGTTGCTACGTGAATATTTCTGTTCGGCAGGGTTTAAGCGAAGAGTTTTTATCCAGGGTGAGTAAAATTGAAACGGTAAGCGCAGAATATTTATCAACAGTATAGTAGTTAGCCCCGTTTATCGGGGCTTTTTTTCGGTATTAACCCAAAACAAAGAGACATGAAAAACAAAAGTTTGGTTTCTATTAACGATTTGAGCCGGGACGAAATATTTAAAGTGCTCGATTTGGCCCAGGAGTTCCAGAAAAACCCATCGCAGCGTACTATGGAGGGCAAGGTTGTGGCAACCCTTTTTTTTGAACCATCAACCCGAACTCGCCTGAGTTTCGAAAGTGCAGTGAACAGGCTTGGAGGAAGGGTAATCGGTTTTTCCGAGGCAGCCACATCAAGCGTGTCGAAAGGGGAAAGTTTAAAGGATACCATCCTTACCGTGGCCAACTACTCCGATTTGATTGTAATGCGCCATCCCGTTGAGGGAAGTGCCCGTTATGCCAGCGAGGTTTCACCAATTCCAGTTGTTAATGCTGGCGATGGCGCGAACCAGCACCCAACGCAAACCTTGCTCGACCTTTACTCAATTCGTAAAACACAGGGAACGCTCAATAATCTTAAGATAGTGATGGTGGGCGATTTAAAGTATGGCAGAACGGTACACTCATTGCTAATGGCCATGTCGCAATTCAACGCTTCGTTTGTTTTTATTGCGCCCAAGGAACTTCAAATACCGTCGGAGTATAAATTGTTTTTAAAGGATGCCGGGTTAAAATTTGAAGAGCATACCGACTTGGCCGAGAATATCAAAAGTGCCGATATTGTTTACATGACCCGTGTTCAGAAGGAACGTTTCTCTGATCCGATGGATTACGAAAAGGTGAAAAACGCCTATGTGCTTCGGAACCACATGCTGGAGGGGACTAAAAGCAATATGAAAGTGCTACACCCGCTTCCCCGTGTGAATGAAATTAGCGTGGATGTTGATGAAAATGCCAAGGCATACTATTTTACGCAGGCCCTTAATGGCGTTTACACCAGAATGGCCATAATGACATCAATTTTGGGCTTAAAACATTAAAAAACATAAAGCAATGAACGATAAAAAACACCTTAGCGTTAGTGCTATTCAGAATGGAACCGTGATTGACCATGTTCCGGCACAAAACCTATTTAAGGTAATTACTATTCTGGGATTGGATAAAATTCCCAATCAAATTACATTCGGAACAAATTTGGAAAGCCAGAGACTTGGTAAAAAGGCAATTGTAAAAATTGCCGGTAAATACTTTGAACGAGATGAAATAAACAGGATAGCAATTGTTGCTCCGCACGCCAAGTTGAATATAATAAAGGATTACGTGGTAGTAGAAAAAATGCTGGTTGAAGTTCCCGATGAAATTCGGGGGATAGTAAAATGCGTCAACCCAAAATGTATTACCAACTTTGAAAACGTTCAGCCCAAATTTAAAGTGATTGATAAAAAAACTGTCACGTTAAAATGCCATTACTGCGAGAAAATTACCGACCAGGAGCACATGGAATACGTGTAACAATGTCATTTACCCCATAGATAAACATTTGCCGGGTAAACCATCAAAAATAGAAAGAGCCCCGGATACCGGAGCTCTTTTACTCCCTTGCCTATGAAATTGAAATTTGCTTAATTGGTTTTGCTTTAGCCTCTTCCTTTTTTGGAATACTGATACTTAAAATGCCATCCTTGTACGATGCCTTAATTTTATCGGTATTTGCCGTATCGGGAAGTGTGAAACTACGTTTGAACGAGGAGTAGCGGAATTCGCGGCGCATTATTTTATCGTCATCACTTTCTTCCTTCACTTCTTTTTCACTCGAAATTTCCAGAACATTGTTGTTCAAATCAATTTTGAAGTCCTTCCTGTCCAGGCCAGGGGCGGCAACATCAATTGTGTACTCTTCCTTTCCCTCTTTAACATTAACGGAGGGTACGGTTACATTCTCGTTTTCATTGAAAAATCTGGAAAACAAATCATCGCCAAAGAACTCATCAACTAAACTTGGCAAGGTGTTCCTACGTCTTAACATTGGTATCATAGCTCTTTCCTCCATAATTTTTGGTTAGACATTAATTTTAAAACATCTGCTATTTTTCAATGTTTGTGCCAACCGGCAGAATCGGAAAACATGGCATACTATATGAATGTATAATGACATAATGACCTATTCATGGTTTGTGTGTATATTTTTGCCAGTATTATTGTTGATGTTGAAAGGGGTTCGGGGAATTTATAGGCTCAAGCTGGCGTTAACGATAATTCCCCGAGAACGCAGTATTTCTCAAATGGGATGAAAATATTTATTTTTAGGCATTGTTTTTACAATTTTTTATAACTTTTGCAGAATTTTACAATCAGTTGAAATTTTGGAAAGTAGAGATTTATCGAACTCAGAGTTAGCAAAACTAAGAAGAGAGAACAGCCTATTCCGAAGTTTGGTTTTACAGAATGAGAGCAGCATATATGTAATCCAGAATTACCGCGTGGTTTTCTGTAACCCCAACTTTAATTTTTTAACGGGCTACTCAGCGTCTGAAATCAAGGAGATACTGTTCTTGGACATTGTCCACCCCAAGGACCGAAAGTTGGTAAAGCTGCTTTTCCAGAACGATTTCAACGAAATCCGGCTAAAAAAATCGAACAGCTTTACGTTACGGATACTTACCCGCCTAAATGATTTTAAGTGGATAAAATCCAATGTTTCAGTTATTGACTGGGAAGGAAAGCCTGCGCTGCTGTGCTCCAGTTACGATATTACGCAACAGAAAAACTTGGAGGACAGCCGGGCGGAGGAGGAACAAAATTTCCGGCTGCTTGTGGATGCTTTTGGTGATTTCGTTTTTATTATCAACCACAACGGGAATATTGTACAGGTTAACCAGTCCGTTTTAGATACCTTGGGGTATATGGAGCACGAAATACTGCTTGAATCATTTATAAAACTTCATCTAGCAGCCCAGCAACAAGAGGTAAAAGCAATGCTAACTCGGGTATTCGATGGCTCGCGGGGTTCATATACCTCCATTCTACAATCGAGAGAAGGGTTGAAGATACCGGTTGATGTAAGGATGATTAAAGTCCTATTTAACCGGCGAGAGGTAATATTTGCTATTGCCCAGGATATTAGCCCCCGGCTTGAGGCTGAACAGGAAATAAGAGCATCGGAGGAAAAATTTTCCAAGGCATTCAACACCGCTGCGGTGATGATGACTATTAGTACCTTTGATGATGACAGATATTTGGATGCCAATGAGGCATTCTTACAAACCACCGGACTGACCAAAAGTGAAATTATTGATAAAGTATCTAGGGATCTAAATATATTTACCGATATAGATAAGCACGACACGCTAATTGCTTACCTTAAAAAGCATGGAAGAATAAGCAACTTTGAAATTAACCTGCATAGTAGGAATGGAGAGGAGTTAACAAGCCTGCTTTCGGCCGAAGTCGTTTACATTCAGGGCACGCGTTGTATCCTGGTAGCCATGAGTGACATTACTTTTAGGAAGCAAATGGAGGAGGAGTTGACTAGGAATAAGGCTCAGCTTAAGGGTATTCTTGATAACATGCCTATAATTGCATGGTTAACCGATAGCAAGGGACGTTATTTGCTCGTTAATAAGATGTTCGCCCAACACTTTGGTGTTGCAGAAGACCAGGTAATTGGTAAAACCCACTCTGATTTTTGGCCCAATCAGCGAGCTAAAATTCTAAAAAATAAGGAGACCGAGGTTATTAAAACCCGCGCTCCTGCTTCATGGGAAGAGCTGGAACTTACGCCGGATGGCGAAGAGTGGTGGGAGCATTTTATAACGCCCGTTTTAGGTAGAAGAAACAAGGTTTTTTCCACAACTGGCCTAGTCCGTCGAATCACGGAGCAAAAACTCATAAGGTTGCACATTGAGCAAAGCCTTGAGCGGCAAAAATTACTCACCGATATTTCGTATTTATTCAATACAAGTTTAAAATTCGAAGAAAAGGTCAACCAATCGCTAACCCGTGTCGGCAAAAATTTAGGGCTTAAGCATATCTTTATCATCATTAAGCGGGATCTGTCTCAACCCGTATTCGAATGGTGCAATGATTGCCTGAGCTCAAAAAAAAGAAAGCTGCTACAGGTCTTCGACAGTAATTACGATGAGTTATCCGGCTTCTTTAAGAGTAGTAGGGAAATTGATATTGCCGAGGAATTTAACTTACCACAGGGGTTAGAAATCTTCCGGCGCGTTTCTGGCTCAAAAAATATACTGCTCTTCCCACTCAATACCGAGGGGAAAAATATTGGCGTTATTGGAATTGGGTACGAGGGAAAGGTAATCAATCCCGAAAGCAATGAGCGGGAATTTCTCAGAACCCTAGCGTATATTCTGTCGGCGGCCTGTGAAGGTATGCTAAAGGAAGAGGAACTTAAGATCAGCGAACAACGTTTCCGTTCGTTTTCCGAGTCGCTGCCCGAAATGGTTTTTGAAGCCGATGAGAACCACCGGATTACATTTACAAACAATAACCTTTTAAAAGCTTTTGGGTTAAAGGCAAAGGATTTGGAGCAAGGCGTAACAATCCAGGATATCTTTTTGGAAGGCGAGCGGAGCAAGCTCAACCAATATTTATTCAAATCTTCAACCAGCATCGATGCTTCATCAATAGAGCTGATGGCTTTCCGGAAAGATAGAACAGCCTTTCCAATACTGTCGCACATTAGCCGGGTAAAGCTGAGCGGGCATTCGTATAAATACATTGGCGTAATGGTTGATATTACAGCACGTAAAATGCAGGAGTACGAATTGCTGGTAGCCAAGGAGCAGGCCGAAGAGGCCAGCCGGGCGAAGGAGCGGTTCCTTTCAACCATGAGCCATGAGATTAGAACACCTATGAATGCTGTTATTGGCATGACCAACCTTTTACTGCTGGAGAACCCCAGGCAAGAGCAGCTCGATAATCTTAGCGCATTAAAGTATGCCGCCG
>JBFXEO010000214.1:0-5111 GCA_050180015.1 Bacteroidales bacterium
ACCGAACTCTGAATTATCTTTAGCGCACAATTTGATTAGAGGTTATGAAAACTTTTGATTTCGACCAGCCGGTTGATAGGGAAAATACTTCGTGTGTAAAGTACGATTTACGGCAGCTGGTTTTTATGAATTCCGATGTTACGCCGATGTGGGTTGCCGATATGGATATTCCAACCCCCGACTTTATAGTTGAAGCCATTAAGGATAGATGTAACCATCCATTTTTGGGATACACGTTCAGAGATGGAAGTTACAACAATGCAATTGTAGAATGGTATGCAAAAAGGCACAGCTGGGTCATTCAGCCCACTTGGATTGAATTCTGCCCGGGGGTTGTATCGGGTTTAAACCATGCAATTAGGGCATTCACCAATCCCGGCGATAAAATAATAATTCAACCTCCGGTTTACCACCCTTTTTTTTCAACAGTACAGAATAACCACGGGGCGTTGCTCCTTAACCCGCTGGTAGAACAGTCCGGGCATTACGCTATAAATTTTGAGAATTTAGAAAAGTTGATGTCGCAGGGTGCCAGAATGCTGATACTTTCCAGTCCTCACAACCCGGTTGGTAAGGTTTGGTCAAAGGAAGAGCTGGTACGGGTTGGCGAATTATGCTCAAAGTATAATGTACTTCTTATTGCAGACGAAATTCACTCCGATTTGGTTTATAAACCCAACAAGCATGTGCCCTTAGCATCAATAGATGAAAAGTTTGCCCAGAATACGGTAACATTTAGTTCGGCAAGCAAAACATTCAATATCGCCGGACTATCAAGTGGTTTTGTAATTATACCTAACCCCGATTTGTTGAAGCTTTACAGGCAGGAGCTGGAGGCATCGGGGGCCGGAATGGGCAACATATTTGGCAACGAGTCGGTAAAAGCAGCACTCTCCAATCGGGGGGCAGCTTGGTTAGATGAACTGCTGGATTACTTAGAGGGGAATATCAACCTGGCTGAGGATACTTTAAGGCAATTCCTGCCTAAAGTGAAATTTGCCCGGCCACAGGGAACATATCTGCTTTGGCTCGATTTTAGGGAGTTTAAAATGGATGAAAAAACACTTAACGATACCCTAATTAACCGGGTAGGCCTAGGGTTAAATGCAGGTAGTGAGTTTGGAAAAGAGGGCGAAGGTTTTCAACGGATGAATATCGCCTGCCCACGATCCGCCGTTAAACAGGCATTGGATAAATTGATATTACACTTTAAAGGTATATGAAAAGATGAATTCAAATCAATCCGCAACTAATGTGAATGGTAAACTTTTACCCTCGATAATTATAGGGGTTTTATTTTTTATTTTTGGATTTGTAACATGGTTAAATGGCATTCTTATCCCTTACTTCAAAATTTCCTGCGAGTTAAGCAATTTTGGGGCCACCTTTGTAGCGTTTGCCTTTTACATTTCCTACACCATCATGGCCCTGCCTGCCTCGTGGCTGCTTAAAAGAACGGGTTTCCACAGGGGAATGACGGTTGGTTTACTGGTGATGTCTGTGGGTACATTAATTTTTATTCCGGCGGCATTTAACCGCGCCTACTGGATGTTTTTAACAGGTTTGTTTGTTATGGGGGCTGGTCTTGCTGTACTACAAACGGCATCAAATCCGTACATAACAATACTTGGACCGCGCGAAAGCGCTGCAAGACGTATAAGTATAATGGGCATTTGTAATAAGCTGGCCGGTGCAATTGCTCCGCTAATTTTGGCGTACTACATTCTGCAGGATGGCGATTCATTTGTACAATCGCTAAAGGGCTTAGATGTTGCTGCACGTACAGCTGCGCTTGACGGTTTGGCGCACAGGGTTATTGGCCCTTACCTTGTGATGACCGTAATCCTTATACTCCTAGGGCTTTTTGTATGGTATGCACCGCTTCCCGAGGTTGACTTAGAGCAGGAACCGGACGTAAAAGGTGTTGGGATTCACAGTAAAACCAGTATTTTTCAGTTTCCCCAGCTAATACTGGGTGCCGTTGCATTATTCTTTTACGTTGGAGCAGAGGTGATAGCTGGCGATACCATTATACGCTATGGAATATCTCAGGGTATTGAGATATCAACCGCCAAGGCTTTTACTTCTTATACTTTAGTTTCCATGATTGCTGGGTATCTATTGGGGATTTTCCTGATACCGCGTTTTATTACACAGCGGTTGGCCTTGCAAGTTTCGGCATTGCTGGGGTTACTATTTACGATGGGAGTAGTTTTTACAGAACCGTCAACATCAATACTGTTCCTTGCCCTGCTTGGATTGGCGAATGCCTTGGTTTGGCCGGCAATATGGCCACTTGCCATTCACGATCTGGGTAAATTTATTAAAACGGGGTCGGCGGTACTTATTATGGCAATTGCAGGAGGTGCTTTAATGCCCTTAATTTGGGGGAAATTAAGCGATGTTTACAGCTACCAGGTGGCCTATGCTATTCTATTCCCAATTTACCTTGTAATTCTATACTACTCGGTTTGGGGGCATAAGTTGAGAAGCTGGAGGTAAACAATACATTTTTTAATTCATAGCTATTATGGAAATTTACGGGTTAGAGTTTGAGGTTCGTGACTACGAGTGTGATTTAGAGGGAATTGTAAATAATTCTGTATATCTGAATTATTTGGAGCATACACGCCATAAATACCTGTTGAGTAAAGGGATCGATTTTGCAAAACTTCATAATGAAGGAATTGATTTGGTTGTATCGAGAATTGAGATTGATTACAAGTATTCACTTACAAGCGGTGATAAGTTTACTGTTCGTGTAAAAACACGGCGCGAGGGCTATTTACGGATGATTTTTGAGCAGGAAGTAGTTAAACTTCCAGAGGGGAAAGTGGCCGCTAAGGCCAACGTTATTGGTGTTGGACTGAAGAATAAGAGACCCATCAGGATTGACGATATACCCGGATTTAGCCTACTCCTGTAAGTATATAGTATTGTTTTTAGTATATCTCGGGTACAAAATTTTGGTCAACTATTGGTGGCCGTATATACGAGTTATCTTCCCGGCGTGGTTCCAGCTTTATTGGCGGTGGTGTTAAATCTTCGTAGGAAACTAAACTTAGCAAGTGGCTAATGCAGTTTAACCGGGCCCGACGCTTATCGTCGGCGCGGATTACCCACCAAGGGGCCTGTTTAATATCGGTATGCGCAAACATCTCATCTTTAGCCTTGGAGTACTCCACCCAGCGTTTACGCGACTCAACATCCATTGGGCTTAGCTTCCAGCGCTTGGTTGGGTCGTCAATTCGTTCCTGAAACCTGCGCTCCTGTTCCCTATCGCTAACCGAGAACCAGTATTTAATCAGAATTATTCCAGAGCGGACAAGCATTCGTTCAAACTCGGGGCACGAGCGTAAAAACTCCAGGTATTCCTCGTCATTACAGAAACCCATAACCTTCTCAACGCCGGCCCGGTTGTACCAGCTACGGTCGAATAGCACCATTTCACCGGCGGCTGGGAGATGGGCCACGTATCGCTGAAAATACCATTGCGATTTTTCCTTTTCAGTTGGTACGCCCAATGCAACTATTCTGCAAAAACGGGGATTTAACCGTTCCGAAATGGTTTTAATAACGCCACCCTTTCCGGCGGCATCGCGTCCCTCAAAGATTATAACAACCTTTAACTTCTTAAACTTAATCCACTCCAGCAATTTATTTAATTCTACATGCAGCTTGCTGATTTCTTCCTCGTAGAACTTTTTATCCACTTTTTCAAGGTGAGAGTCAACTATTTCGTAATGCTCGCTGGTTGGAATGCCGGCAAAATTCTTAACCTTATGCTCTTTACTCTTCTTTGACTTCTTTTCCTTTTTGTCGCTTGACATGGCTTCTCTTGTTTTGGTTGCTGATAATCAGCTAAATTTATAAAAAATATAGAATACCCAAAGCTGGAATTAAAAACAGATGAAATTTACCGGGATTATTTAAGAATACCAAAATGAGGCTTCCGTCGGAGGCTGGAGAGGTAAACCCCAGCTAGAATGATTAGCAAGCTGTATATGTGAATGGAACTGATACGTTCACCGTCGAGTACCCCCCACATCAACGCAAAGAACGGAATGATGTAGGTGACCGACGAGGCGAATATAGCCCCGGTTTTATGGATCAGGTTGTTGAATACAAACAGTGAAATTACCGATCCGAAAGTGGCCAAAACAACAGTGGCGGCAATGCTTGGCCAAAAATGGATGGATTGATATGCCGCATTTACGTCGGTAAACAGTAGCACGATCCCGGCTAAAGGGCCAATCAGGAAAAACACCAGCGAGGTAATCTCAACTCCCGTCAGGCCTGCCAGCCTAAATCGTATAAGGTTGGAGTTAATGCCGTACATAAACGTTGCAAGTACAACAAAAAGCGCGTATATGTTGATGTTGCCAAACGAGTTAAATTCTCCGTTGGTTACCAGAATTGATGCACCAATAAATCCCACAAAAATTCCGGTATATTGCAGTATAGAGGGTTTATTCTTAAACGCAATTACGCCAACAATCAGCGTAAAAAAGGGGGTAAGTCCGTTAAGTATCCCTGCCAGTGAGCTGGAAATTTCGGTTTCGGAAAGGGCAAACAGAAATGCCGGGAAAAAATTTCCGAGTAACCCACATGCCAGCAGCGTACCAAAATTACCCCTGTTAATTTTCTTAAAGTTTTTAATTGATATAGGTAGAAGGATAAAAAAGCTGAAAAAAATTCTTAACGCTCCAACCTGTACGTACGATAAAGCATCGAGGCCTCTTTTCATCAATATGAACGATGCTCCCCAAATAAATGCCAGGAACATCATGGCGGCCCATTGCCAGCGCTTTTTATCTAAGCTGAACATGTGGAGTTAATTTGAGCTGCAAATGTAGGTAAATTTGGAGGAAGTAATATTTACCCTATTTCTTTTTTATGTTAAGTTGAGATATTTACTATCTTTCCGCTTCAAATCTATTTAGTGGAAGTTGTTGGCGTAAAAAATAAAGTCTTATGGTAGTTGCCCCGTTAACAGAGTTTGGTACCTATGTAAAACTTCATCCCCTGTTTGAAAAGGTTGAGCAAGCCCTCATTACCCTGGATTTTGGTAAGCCTGGTGAAAAAATATACGTTGATGGGGAATCTGTTTT
>JBFXEO010000215.1:0-3707 GCA_050180015.1 Bacteroidales bacterium
CGACTATATGGTAATTGCCACCGGTGCGGTACCATTCATGCCAACATTCGAAAACGACGATCAACCGGGTGTTTACACGGCAGCAGTGGTTCAAAAAATGATGAACCAAGAATTTACGCTACTTGGCAAAAACGTTCTAACCGTTGGTGCAGGTAATATTGGCTACCTAACCAGCTACCAGCTAATGCAAGCAGGCGCCAATGTTAAGGCAATTATTGAGGCGATGCCTAACGAGGGTGGCTTCCCGGTTCAAGCCAACCGCGTCCGTCGTCTAGGAATTCCTGTTATGCTTAGCAAGATTTTGGTAAAAGCACTTCCAAACGAAAGCCGTACAGGTATTGTTGGGGCAGTTATTGCCGATGCAAAGGACTTCAAACCAATTCCCGGAACCGAACAAATTATCGCGGGAATCGATGCTATTAATATCTGTACCGGCCTTGTTCCCGACGATCAACTCCTTGTAAAGGGCTTTGAAATATTTGGTCGCAGCTGCTACGGTGCTGGAGACGCTATCAGAATTGGAGAAGGCACCAGCGCTGTGCTACGTGGAAAACAGGTTGCCTTCGAAATTCTTCACGAGCTGGGGGCTCGCTTCAAGTATGACACTTACCTCAACATAAGCAAAGAATACATTGACAGTCAGCAGCATCCTGTAAGAATTATCGAAAAACCTTACCAACCAACCGGGGAACGTAGAAAAGCCAAACCATTCGTTCAAATCGACTGTTTGTACGGATTTGCCTGCAACCCATGTACTTTTGCTTGTCCTCACGGAGCAATTACCAAAAACTCAACCAGTACCGTTCCTCAAATAGATTTCAACAAGTGTATAGGCTGCATGGACTGCGTTTACCAATGCCCTGGTCTGGCAATATTCGGTTATAGCTATGCCAGGGATTGGCTATTCCTCCCAATTGAGTACGAAGTACAGGAAGGTGCCGAAGTTTTCCTCGTTGACAACAACGGCAAAAAGATTGGCGAAGGTGTCATTGAGAAGATCCTGCGTAAACCAAATAAAACCAACGTTGCACGTGTAAAATCGAGCAACCTACATGGCGACGATTTGCTGGATGCCCGTGGATTTATTGTAAAAACAAACTACCCTGAGCCGGTGAAACTATCGGCAACAACATACAAACCCCAGGAGAAAACCTACGTTTGCCATTGCGACGATGTTAGCATGGATGAAATCCTTGAAACCATTGGCGATCGAAAATTTATTTCGGCCGACGAAATTAAGCATACAACCCGTTTGGGTATGGGGGCTTGTCGCGGAAAACGTTGTATCAAAAGGCTTAAAACAGCCCTTGCCCCAAAAGGAATTCAAATTGTTGGAGATGCTACCCCACGTGGGCCGCTGAGTAACCAGGTTTCGATGGGTGAACTTTATCCAAAGGATGTCCCCGAAACATACATCACCGGAATTAATGGCAAAAATGCAAGGGTCGAAAACGTTCCTGTGCTAATTGCAGGTGGAGGTATGGCTGGTAGCGCGTTGTTCCGCTATATGGCCGATGCCGGGTTAAAGCCAATACTGCTAAACTTTGGACGTGGTGCCAGCTGGCGCAATATTGCCGGTGGACGTACAGCGTTCTCGCTACCGGAGATTGCCGAAATTGCCAATATGAACCATGAGATTTTCAAGGAACTACACAAGATAAGCAACATCAACTACCGCCCAATTAACTACGTTAACTTTGCCCACGACGATAACACGCTTAAAGCACTTGAGGTATCAATGGCCTGGAGCGATGCGTTTATGGTTGAACCAAAAGATTTCCGGAAGGAAATTTCCCCTTTTATGAATCCCCAATTATCAACCTATAAAGCAGCCCAAATAACCCGAGGTTGCTGGCAGGCAACACCCGGCAAAACTGTAGATTTACTCCGTAAACTCGGTATTGAAAAAGGCGGCATCGTGAAGGAAGATTGCGAGTTGATTAGCGTTCATAGGAATGGCAACGGATTTGTTGCATTGGTCCGTGACCACGATCGTAGTTATATTGAATATCATGTTGATAATTTTGTTAATGCACTTGGCCCAACAGGCGAGAAATTTAATCGTCAGCTTGGAATTTATACCGGAATGTATCCGGTTAAACATCAGGCATTCATAACCCGCAGGTTACCTTGGTTGGGCGTAAATGGCGATCCGCTTGGTATGCTAATCGACCGTAGAAACTACAAAGGATTTGTGGCCGTTTACGGGCAACAATTGGCTGAAACTGGTCAAATCATTGGTTGCGCCTCACCTGCTGTAGATCCCCGCGAAGCCGATAAAAATCTAAAAATCAACTCGCAGGACTTCGTCGAAATTGCATCGGAAGTATTCTCCAGCTGGATCCCTCAGCTAAGTTCTGTTGGCTTCCAGGCTGTTTGGGCTGGTTACTACGTTGAGCCACGCATGTTTATCGACACCAAGCATGGATTGTTTACCGGGCTCCGTGGACAAGGATTCATGCTAAGTATGGGCCTTGCCAAAATGTATGTTGACGAACTTACCGGTAAGCCAGTTCCCGAGTACTTCAACCGCTTAAGCCTCGAAGGCGATGGATTGCCAGAGAAAGCCTTTAAATAGACGCTAGATTTTAGACCCAGGAGAAAGACGCTAAGACAAAAAACTTAGCGTCTTTTTTACGTAACGTAAGTTCAAGGGTCATGTTCCCCATCCCACAGGCTCAGTAAGCAACTCCGGATGACACCTTAACCCGGGCTCCTGTTAACACATATTTAACCTACGTCACCTTTAGCCAGCCTAAAATTCAACAAACCATGACATTAGCGTAATATTAACTTGATTTTGACTTGCTACTTTCGTTATCAAATTAAAAAGATGACCATGGCAGCATTTAGCTTTAACGAAAATGCACTAAGCCGGTTAATTTGCAACGCAAATTACAGGCTTGAAGTTTCTGACGGAAATCAACTCTACCAGGTTCCTCTGAATTTTTATATCCCAAAATCGAGCAAGTATTTTGTTGCCAAAAAAATCGATAGCCAACAGGATATTGTGCTGGATTACAGGAGTATCAAACAAATACTGGTAGATTACAGGCTGGTGTACAGTTTTTAGCCCCGAAACACAATGTAAAACCTAATTGTATTGGCTACGCATTTTACCGATGCCATTTCGCTATTTCGGCCCCTGCCAAATCCGAAATCTACTTTCAGGTTTTATACATCCCGGGCATGTTGCCGTACACAACGGGTTCCCCTTGAACCAAGTAGTATTATAATTTACCTGCATTTGGTCAACGAGTCTTTATATTGACTGCATTTTTACAAATCCTATAGCTTCTAAAACCTTAATCTGCAATCCTATCGGCATCTATTTTCCACTTTTTAAAAATTTCATTGAACATTTTCTATCCATCCGGGTTTATTATTTAAAATAATTATAAATAACAAATTAAATTCCTTTGATATGAACTTTCAACTACCAACACTAAAGTACGACTATAAGGCCCTGGAGCCTTATATCGATGCTACAACCATGGAAATACACTATACGAAACACCACGGAGCATACACCAACAACCTGAATGCGGCCATTGATGGTACCCCGTTAGCGGCACTCCCTGTTGAAGAAATACTAAAAAACGCCTCCAAACATGCCCCAGCGGTGCGGAATAACGGCGGGGGGTACTACAACCACAACTTGTTCTGGGAGATAATGTCGCCTACCGGAGGTGGCGAGCCTACCGGAG
>JBFXEO010000215.1:3807-5107 GCA_050180015.1 Bacteroidales bacterium
GCCTACCGGAGGTGGCGAGCCTACCGGAGAGCTGCTAAAAGCAATCCAAAAAAGTTTTGGAACCTTTGCCGATTTTAAGGAGAAGTTCTCCAACGCTGCGGCAACCCGTTTTGGCTCCGGCTGGGCCTGGCTGGTACTAACAAGCAATGAGCTTAAGGTATTTTCCACACCAAATCAGGATAACCCTCTTATGGATGTATCGGAAATCAAGGGATACCCAATCATTGGACTCGATGTATGGGAGCACGCCTACTACCTTAAATACCAGAATCGTAGGCCGGAGTACATTCAGAATTTTTGGAATGTGGTGAACTGGAAAGAAGCTGAAAATCGGTTTACATCAAAAATATAGGTTAACATATTGATTAGTTTGGTTTGGTTTATGTTTTGGTTAGGCGATCGGGGTTACCCGATCGCTTTTTTTAATGTCAAAAGATACCTATTCTACCTTGCTGCCTACTCCGGTTAATTCCAACATTTCGGTAACGTTATCCCACCAGAATATTTAACAAACAATATTTTTCCGTATCTTGTAAACAATATCCAAGTACAATTTGGATAATAAACGCCCAATACAACTAATATAATATCCAGTAAATGAGTAAGATAAAATTAACACCCATTATTTGTTTACTGTTTTACCACGCCTTTTTAACGCCAAGCTTGCAGGCCGCAGAATTGCCCGATACGGCATCCATCAATAAAGATATAGCGCTAATTCAATCGCTCGTTGAATCCCGGGAGTTTACGGCAGCACAAATAAAATTGAATAGTGTATTTGAGCAATCAAAAGCTATAAATTACACCAAGGGCGAGGCCTGGGGAAAATATTACACGGGAACCATTTACTTTGAACTTGCGAATATTGACTCGGCATTAAACCTACTCGAGGAGTCCGTTCAAATTTTTCAACAATTGCAAGATGAAACGGCCACCACCAGGGCGTTATGCCAGCTGGCGAATTTTTATCGTACAATGGATAAGAACGATAGTTCCATCATGTACTACGAAAAAGCTAAAGATTTCGCATTAAAAAATCTGGATTCCGCCGGTTTGGCAGACGCCAGCTACGGACTGGGAATTGCACTTTCCAAAAAAGGGAAGTATTCCGAGTCAATGGAGCTATACATCCAGGCATTAAATATCCGCGAAGAACTTAAAGACAAACAGGGCATTGCAGCAATACTAAATTGCATTGGCATTTTATTCTGGTATCAGGGCGATCTAAGCAACGCTCTCGATTTTTTGCAACGGGCCTTACCGCTACGCATAGAAACCAACGATTTACAGGGAATAGCCT
>JBFXEO010000216.1:0-5076 GCA_050180015.1 Bacteroidales bacterium
GTGCCCGTTTATTTGGGCTGATGGCAATATCCTCTTTGGGTTACAATTTTAAACCCTAAAACAAACGAGTTTTTACTCTAATACCACCCCCCATTCTGTCACAAAAAACCCACTCCCTTCAAACCGAATGACTTTGGGTTCGGTTAATTTGCGTTCGGGCAAAGAGTTATATCCTTTTACAGCATAAAAAAGGCGTAGCGTACTATCCGGTTCTTCTGAAAAACTCAATTTGATGGCATTGTTAATTATACCGGCGGTTTGCGGATAAATGCAGTAATAGGCGAAATCATTAAGCCTTGGTATCCAGTAGCTGACGAAATCTTTTATTTCCTGGTCGAAGAATCCGTATTCCGCCAGGTTAGTCCTAAAGAAAATCTCCAGATCGTCCCGTTTAATAATCCAGCCAAAATCTTTTTGCCAAATGTCGGGCTGCTTGCTTTCGTAAAACAGGTATGTGTAGAAATTATTTATCAACCCTGTAGTATCAACATGTATATCCCAGCCATTATCATACCGGGGTGCAGATTTTATGATTTCTCCGCCAACGGGAAAATCAATCTTTACTACTAGGTGAACGTTTTTAGGTGAATGAATGTATATGTTGGGCTTATAGGCCACAAGGCATGTATCACAGTCATCATCGTCATCATCAGGATTGCAACCCTGAAATGGCATTAAAATTACTCCTCCTGCCGCCAATAGAAGCAAAAATCCCAAGATATTTATTCTCTTTACGGGTAGCATATATAAGAAAATCTACGGGATTGGAATACATTAATTGATCGCACCGTAGTAGGATGTAATATCAACATAGAAACTTACTCGGCCTTTAATCCGAACATAATTGCCACACAGCCACTTGCAATGTCTGCATCTTTACTATCCGAAGC
The DNA here is from genome assembly GCA_050180015.1 of Bacteroidales bacterium. Lineage (GTDB taxonomy): Bacteria > Bacteroidota > Bacteroidia > Bacteroidales > Tenuifilaceae > JBFXEO01. The sequence continues at coordinate 891 of JBFXEO010000216.1, forward strand.
GGGTACCTGTACAACAATTATCAGCTGTTGGGTGGCCTCCACCTTGAAGTCCCAGAATGTTGCGTAGTTCTGCTTTGCGTTGGTGTATAAAATCTTACGATCTGCGTCCATTACCACAAACTCAACCCTGGGCAACGACTCCGATCCACAAACTGCAATGCGGTACTCCTGTCCGGCATAAAATGTTTTAAACAATTCGGCATCTTCCCCCTCGGTAAGAATTGCGGCATTAAAATTTCCATCGTGAATATAGGGGGTCAGTTCGAGCTTACATACCTTCTTGGCGAAATTTTTGCACTGAGCATTTCCGGTAAAGGGAAGCAGCAAAAACAATCCCAGAGTAATAATATAAACGAATGATCTCATACCAGTTTGAGTTATGCTGTGTACTTTGAACGCAATTCCTTAACTTTTTCCTTGAGCTTACTGAAAACAGCAGGACTGACAGAAACCACATTTTTTGAACTCAACGTGGCAACCTTGCTTTTCCCATTCTGTAAAACTTCAACCTTTGAAGCAGAGATTTGAATTTCCTCGTAAATTTTCTGCAGCTCAACTATATCTGAGTAAATATCTTTAATATCAGCATTTTCTATACTCTGATTGAGTAAATTTAGAACCGTTCCCAGTGAAAACTTTTGATCGACTATTCTATCTACCAGCTCATTATCGGTACTCTGGACATCTTCAACCAACGATGTTGCAATGTAAAGACCTTCAATCCAGCCACCAACAAGAATTATTGACCCAATGGCTATTCTGTCATCCTCCTCAAGGATTGAGCTGGTATTGAGAAAAGTTTCCGAAATTGTCTCCATAATTACATCCCGGTTATTAACATTTTCCTCAAGGCGTTGAATGACGGAATTATCAATAGCATTTAGTATGCCGAGGTTTTCGGCCATCTTTTTAGATGCTGTCATAAACTTGATGGTTGCCTGAGTTTGGTCAAACAAGCTGGCATAGCTCAAATCGGTGCTGTAAATTCCTAAATTCAGGGCCATGCTTTTGCTAGTGTTATAGCGCGAAACATTACCGACCGGATTGAGAATTTCCTCGTTATACCTGGCCCCGGAACGTTTCAGAATAAGGGCTGTTTCAAGTGGCGATGGCAACGAGTAAAATATCTGCTTAACGGATTGGATACCCTCAGCAACGGTACTATCCGGGGTAAGTTCATCCGAAGTAACCTGCAGGGAATCATCCTTGCCCCTATCTGAATTGCAAGCACCCACCAGAAAGATGAGAATAACTCCCAACATTCTTAAATAATTTTTGGCTAACCCGGCAATCATATTTACTCAGTTTATTTGGGTTAATAACAAAATTCGACATTTTGAAAAAGTAAAGTTAATACAATTTTAAAAAAGTAAACATTTATCATTACTTTTTTAAGGGGCCGTTTAGATTTTGAAGGCATTCCGGTTCTCCATTAGAAATCGATGTTGTGGATTAGTTAAGTGTTCTTCAAGACGTGGTTATTTCAAATCCTTCTGCTTAACTCAGGGCATCACATCTATATTCTATGAACATTTCAACAGGCTCCGTGTACGTAGGTTTCCCTGTCTATACGTTAGTTCATAGAAACGGGAGAGTAGTAAATTATGGGCAAGCCACAGCTCCCAAGTTGTGTAACATCAACCCTGCTTTCGGGAACCCTTTTGTAAGGGTTAAATTTAAACATTCATTACCTTTGCACAAATAATTGAATTCAATGGAAAGTAGCAGTAATAGGGCAGGTAAGGAAGCGGTATTCAGGCAAAGCCTAATGAGTGGTTCCGACGAGTATATTATAGCAACCCTTGAGGAGCTCCGCGAAAGTGGGGAAAATTACATGGTTGATGCCATTGTAAATTTACTTTTTACCCCGCGCAGCGACAAGATGAAGGATGCCATTGTAAATTTTCTGGTTGATTTGAAAAGTCAACCGGTAGTGCCGGAAATAACCAGAAACATCAGGGATAACTCCAGCTCGGACGATGTTGCAAGGCTGGTATCGGTTTGCTGGCAAAGCAGGCTTAACTTCAGCGGCGATATTGACCTGTTTGTTGAATTACTCTGTAAAAGCAATTATGAGACCAGCCTTGAGGCGTTTACCGTGATAGAAAATTCACTGGAAAGTACCAATCGTGAGAAATTAACGGAAATTTCACGTACCCTAGAGTTGGAAAAGGGAAACACCCCAACCGAAAAACAGCTGCTTATCGAAGAAACCATTAAAATGATAAATGAGTTTTTAGCCGTATAGGTTGGCCAATACATTACCATAAAAAATGGATGTTTCGGCAGGTTCAACATCCATTTTTTATAAATCGGGAATAGCCCCTACTCGTAGTTTGAGTAGTACTTCATAAACTGGCTACGCTCGTAAAGCGATGGATTATCGATATGCCCGTAATTCATCAATCCCTTAAATTCACCAATCGATTTATAGCCATGCTTATTCATCCATTCGGTTAGTGTGTTCAGCATGGTTGCAATATACTGCGGGCCATTCTTGTAGATTGCCGAGCAAACCTGAACGGACGATGCCCCGGCTAAAATCATCTTAATCAAAGCATCGCCATCGTGCACCCCGGTGGATGCTGAAATGTCAATTTTGGGAACAAGATGATTTGTCATTCCCACCCAACGTAACGTATTTCTTATATCGCTTGCATTACTGAATATTGATGCAGGTACAACCTTCATGGTATTGACATCGAAATCGGGTTCGAAGAAACGGTTAAAAAGCACTACTCCTTTTGCCTTCCGATACCAGAGCTGCTCAATTACTCTCAGCGGATTGGTAAAGTGATTTCCCAGCTTAAATGCAACTGGAATTGTAACCAGCTGAGTTAACCTATCGGCTAGGGTAAAGTAAATCTCCTCCAATTCAGCCGGAGTATTATGGGCATCGGTTGGGAGCATAAAAACGTTTACCTCCAAGGCATCGGCCCCGGCCTGCTGAATTTGCGAGGCAAAGGTTACCCATTGCGATGCACTTACACAGTTAATGCTTGCGATAATGGGGATTTTAACGGCTGCCTTTGCCTGCTTTATCATATTAATGTACGAAAGCACGTTGTTTGATGTAACGTAATGCTTAAGGTAATCGGCGGCCTCGGTATAGTCTGAGTATTGGGCAAGGTTATCGACCTCGTGCATAATTTGCTCCTCGAATAGTGACTTTAGCACAGCTGCACCGGCCCCCATTTCCTCGTACTTCTTAATCCTATCAATAGAAGAGTTTAACCCCGAACTGCTAACAATTAAGGGCGATTTTAGGGTTAATCCCAAGTAAGTAGTTTCAAAATTTGCCATTGCATTTAGGTTTTGAAATAGGCTGAAAAATAGTAAAAATTAGCTTGACTTGTAAATTCGATGTCCAAAAATATTGCTTCCAATCCGCACCATTGTGCTCCCCTGCTCTATGGCTATTTTATAATCGCCAGACATTCCCATCGACAATTCCGTGAACCATGGTTTCCCCTGAAAATATTTTGCCTGTATCGATTTAAAAAGATTGCCGAGGAATTTAAACTCCATGCGCACCTGATCCAGATTCTCCGTAAAGGTGGCCATTCCCATCAGGCCAACCACCCTAACATTTTTCATGGTGCTACGCTCATTGGAGCTTAACAAATCCTCCAACTCATCCGCCGAAAGGCCAAACTTAGTTTCCTCAGATGCAATATGGACTTGCAGTAAGCAATCTATTACACGGTTAACTTTCTGGGCCTCCTTATCGATAACAGCCAGCAATTTTAAGCTGTCAACCGAGTGAATTAACCGCACGAACGGCGCAATGAGCTTAACCTTGTTCGATTGCAGATGACCTATCAGGTGCCACTCTATATCCTTGGGTAACACCTCGTACTTTGCAACCATCTCCTGTACTTTATTCTCGCCAAATATGCGGTGCCCCGCATTGTAGGCCTCCACTATACTTTCGGCAGGATGAGTTTTTGATACCGCCACCAGTGTAACATGCTGCGGAAGCGACAATTTTATATTGTGTAAGTTGGTTTGAATGCTCATTACAGCGTGGTTTTGTGCAAAATTAAGATATTTTGCCTAGCAGCAAAATAATAGTTGACGGTTGTTGGTTGATTATTGGTAGCAAGCACTATTGTTTGGTTCTTTTCTGGTAATTGTATGAACCCTGCCAGGGCTAATACCCTGACAGAGTTCAGGATAACCGATA
>JBFXEO010000217.1:0-5065 GCA_050180015.1 Bacteroidales bacterium
TTGTTTACCTGTGCTATTGCCCGTTCGAACTCAAAGTCGGCGGAAGTTCGTAAGCCCCTGAGTATGTGGCTAACATTTAACCGGTTGCACAGGTCAACAGTTAGCCCTTCGTAGCTAGTAACGTTTACCCGGGGTTCGTTGGCAAATACTTTCCGGATCATTGCCATTCTTTTATCTATGCTGAAGTAAGCTTTTTTACTGGCATTGTAACCTACAGCTACAATTACCTTATCGAACACGCTCAGTGCGCGCAGTATAACCGATTCATGTCCAACGGTTATAGGATCAAACGATCCTGGGAATATGGCAACTTTATCCATAGTTCAGATTTTTAGGCGGATTGTTTAAATCTTGAGTTGCTTTTACTTCTGTCCAAAATAAATTAGTGCCTGTACTTTATCAGATTTGTCTGGTATTTACCCAATAGAACATTGGGTGAACCTTTCTGAAATTATTGCAATAATAGGTAAAAAATAAATAAAACCCGTAAGGTAAACCGCGAATAACCTTACGGGCTGACTCTGAGTTGCTATGGCATTTCTTGTTTAAGCACTACTCCACCACGATGGGCTTTTCAACCTTTTCTTCCAGCAGGGCATAGTTAAGCACCTCTAAAATACTATCCACATAAATAAATTTAAGACCCTTTATGTAGTGGCTGTTAATTTCGGAGATATCTTTCTTGTTTTCGTCAGAAAGCACTATTTCGGTGATATTGGCCCGTTTTGCTGCCAAAATTTTCTCTTTGATGCCACCCACCGGAAGAACTTTTCCGCGTAGCGTAATTTCGCCGGTCATGGCAATACCTTTACGCACTTTTCGTTGCGTGAGGGCCGATGCCAGCGATGTCACCATAGTTATACCTGCCGATGGCCCATCCTTGGGGATAGCCCCTTCGGGAACATGGAGGTGTACATTCCATTTTTCAAAAATATCGGGCTTGATATTCAGGGAATCGGAATGCGATTTAATGTACTCCAACGCCAGTATTGCCGACTCTTTCATTACTTCGCCCAGGTTCCCGGTAATTGTAAGGTTCCCTTTCCCTTTACTTAGGCTTGTTTCTACAAATAGTATTTCGCCGCCAACCTCGGTCCACGCCAGGCCTGTAACAACGCCGGCTAAATTGTTGCCCTGGTAAACATCTTTTGTAAAGCGGGGAACCCCCAGAATGGCCTCAATTTCCTTGCTGGTAATTTTGGGGTTGTACTTTTCTTCAAACGCAATTTTTTTTGCAATGCTTCGTACAATTTTGGCAACCCGCTGGTTTAGGTTACGTACGCCGCTTTCGCGTGTGTAGTTTTGAATTACTGTTTCAATAATCTTTTTGTTGAGGCTAACCTGGCTGAAGTCCAACCCGTGCTCTTTAATCTGGTTGGGTACAAGGTGGCGACTGGCAATTTCAACTTTTTCTTCGAGGCTATAGCCGCTCACCTCTATCATCTCCATTCTGTCGCGTAGCGCCGGACTGATGGTGGAGATTGTGTTTGCCGTGGTAATAAATATAACTTTTGACAGGTCAAATTCAACCTCAAGGTAATTGTCGTGGAAGGCAAAATTTTGCTCGGGATCTAACGCCTCAAGCAGGGCCGATGAAGGATCACCCTGAAAGTCTTTGCCCACCTTGTCAATTTCGTCCAGAATGATAACCGGATTCGATGATTTTACCTTTTTTATACTTTGTATAATTCTACCGGGCATTGCGCCAATGTAGGTTTTTCGATGCCCTCTAATTTCGGCCTCATCGTGCATCCCACCCAGCGAAATTCTGGCGTAATTCCGTCCAAGTGCCCTTGCAACCGATTTTCCCAGCGATGTTTTCCCTACGCCCGGAGGCCCGTAAAGGCATATAATTGGTGCTTTCATGTCGCCTTTTAGCTTAAGAATGGCGAGGTGTTCAAGTATTCTTTCCTTTACCTGCTCAAGCCCGAAATGATCTTCATCCAGTATTTCCTGCGCATGCTTAAGGTCGTAGTCATCGGTGGTGTATTCGTTCCAGGGTAAATCGAGGAGAAGCTGTACGTAGTTTAGCTGAACCGAGTACTCCCCCGCCATGGGGTTCATCCGGTTTAGCTTGGTAACCTCTTTCTCGAAATGCTCGGCAACCTCTTTGCTCCATTTTTTGCCCTTGGCCTTTCCCTTGAGGTCTTCAACCTCTTGCTCAATGGGGTTACCTCCAAGTTCGTCCTGAATAGTTTTAATTTGCTGCTGTAAAAAATATTCACGTTGTTGCTGATCTAAATCCAGCTTTACTTTCGACTGAATGTCGTGTTTTAACTCAAGCATCTGGACATCTTTGGTTAAAAGCTGGAGCAGGAGCGAGGCGCGATCCTTTACTATCGATTTCTCGAGTAAACTTTGCTTGTCGGGGGTTTTGATTTCGCTGTTGGAGCAAATAAAATTTATAAGGAGTAGGTAGTTGTCTATATTTTTAATGGCAAAACTTGCCTCCCTGGGAATGTTTGGCGATAGGCTAATCATCCGTAGCGTTAAATCCCTGATGGATCCGGAAATCGCCTTAAACTCTTTGTCGCTATCATCGGGCATTATATCCGGAAGAGTGTTTACCCTTGCTATAAAGTAAGGTGTTTCTTTGAGGTAGTTTATTACTTCGAATCTTGATATACCCTGCAAAATAACCGATGAGTTCCCATCGGGCATTTCCAGAACCTTTAGCACATGTGCAATGGTTCCAACGCTGTATAGATCATCGACTCCGGGATCCTCTACTTTCGCATCGATTTGAGAGATAACCCCAACGATTTTCTTTTTTGATGGAAGGTTACTAATCAGCTTAATAGATTTTTCCCTTCCAACCGTAATCGGCATTACTACACCGGGGAAAAGCACCGTATTCCTGAGTGCCAGTATGGGAATTACATCGGGGATGTCCGATGAGCTCACTTCGGGAGTCCCTTCTTCAGCCAGAATGGGAATGAAATTTACCTCCGAATCGTTGGTGTCGCTTATAAATTGATTTAAGAATTGTATTTCAAATTTTTTGCTCATACTCGCTCCATCTTGGTTTAAGATGACAAAATGTCCATTGTCCGTATAAAAATTATCGGAACTCATACTTGGCAATACCTATGCCAAGTAGTGGGTTAAAACTGTTTTCAGCTAAAATTGCGGAACTCTTTAGTTTGTTCAAAAACGTGCAAAAGAATTTTTTCATCTACACCGGTTAACTCTATATTCCTTCGGGAAAGAACTATTTTCGCTGTTTCTATAGCCTTTTCCGGTTGATGCACTGTAAATCCGGCAGCTCCCCCCCACGAAAAGCATGGAACAAAATTACGGGGGAAGCCACTTCCGTAAATATTTGTACACACGCCAACAACAGTACCGGTATTAAACATTGTGTTAATACCGCACTTGGAATGATCGGCCATGATTAGCCCACAAAATTGCAGCCCGGTTTTAGTGAAATTTTTTCTGGTGTAGCTCCACAATTTAACTTCGGCGTAATTGTTCTTCAGGTTTGAGTTATTGGTGTCGGCACCAAGGTTGCACCATTCGCCAATAACGGAATTGCCCAAAAAGCCATCGTGGGCTTTGTTGGAGTGGCCAAATATTACGCTATTGTTCACTTCCCCGCCTATTTTTGAATGGGGGCCCACGGTTGTTGGCCCATAAATTTTAGCCCCCATTTTTACGGTAGAATGTTCGCAAAGCGCAAAAGGGCCTCTGATTATTGACCCTTCCATTACCTCGGCTTCCTTTGCAATGTAAATGGGCCCCGTTTCGGCGTTGAGGATTGAGCATTCAACTTTTGCCCCTTTTTCGATGAAAATTTTTGAGGGGTTTAACGCTCTGTTTGTGAGCGATATTTCTTCCGATTTCCGATTTTTGGTCAGCATCTCAAAATCGCGGGTTATGGCCTCGCCGTTGTACCGGAAAATATCCCATAGATTCGTTACCTGCAGGATACCCTGGTTGTAAATGGTTGTGCTGTAAAAATCGGCAATACAGGGTGCCTGCTTGGGTAAAACCCTTAGTACGCCAGCAATGACACTATCGTCAGAGACCAAAGCCTCTCCCGCTTTCAGATTTTTAATGGCTTCAACTAATTTATCATCCGGACAAATTCCTCCATTTATTAGGCAAAGTTCCCCGGCAGTGTTTACTGCCGGATATTTTTCTTTGAGGTAATCCTTGGTCAGAAAAGAGTAGCTGTCACCTAAATAATATCTCCATTTCTCGGTGATGGTTAAAATGCCAATGCGAATTTCTGCCACGGGACGGGTAAAGGTAATTGGCAGAAGATTTTCCCTTCTGCTATCGTCAAATAGAATATAGCTCTTTGCCATTTTGAGTATGGAATTTTGTTAATGGTTAATGCTTTTACTTGGAACTTGGTTATCTCTGCAAATTTATGAATACCCTACAAATGGTTAGCGTATAGCAATAAAAAAAGCTCTTATGCAAGAGCTTTAATTTTTTATTAGGCTTTCCGGTTACTTTTTGCCATCCAAGTGTTTTTTATAGCGGTTCATGTATTTATCAACACGTCCGGCAGTGTCAACTAGTTTCATTTTACCGGTATAAAATGGATGCGAGGTATTGGAAATTTCAACCTTTACCAATGGGTACTCAACACCGTCAACAGTAATCGTATCTTTAGTGTTAACAGCCGACTTGGTGATAAAAACATGCTCGTTGGACATGTCCTTGAATGCCACCAGCCGATAATTTTGTGGATGTATTCCCTCTTTCATTTTATTTATCGTTTACTTTACTCTGGTTAATCTGTTAATGGCGGGCAAAGGTATTAACTATTATTTAAATATCAAACACTAACCGGTAAATTTATCAAAGTGGTTTTAATGCCGCTGTTGTATAGCATGGCTATGTTTCTACTTAGTGATTTATGACAATTCGTCAGCGTCCCCCAATTCATTCGTAGTAAACTCAAAAATAATTTCGTTACCTACCCATGCAGCCATCTCATTTTCCGATTCGGTCATGCTTTGCGCAAGACTTAACGCTATTTGCTCTAACCTGAATTACGTTTTGCAATTTCTCTAAGTGCATAGGCGGCCGCAGTTTGTGTAATACCCGAAAT
>JBFXEO010000218.1:0-4965 GCA_050180015.1 Bacteroidales bacterium
CTATTTTATCGTTTAAAAAATCCGAAAAGAGTAATACCAGAAATGGAATGGCAAGCCCAGCCATTAATCCAATCAGGTAATTCACCGACTTTTTAGGTTTTAGCATTGTGGCGTTCTCGGAATGGGCACTATCCAAAACCTTATTGTCCGGGATGTTCGATGCCTGGGCAATGGCAGCCTCTGCCCTTTTTTCCTGCAAGTAGGTGTACATTTTATCAATCAGACCAAAGTCGCGCTCGTATCCTATGAGCAGCCTTTCGCTCACCGGCAGTTTCCGCATTTCAACTTCAATTTGACCCAATTTGACCTTTAGCTCATCCCGGGCCACTCTGTTGGACGCTATTAAGCTGTTTACCTTTTCGGACAATGTATTTCTGAGATTCTCAATACGAATGTCTATCTGATTTAACCCGGGGCTTCCCTCCTTAATGGTTGAGCGCAACTCCTCCCTTTCGATGTAGGCCTTATTAATTTCATTGAGTAAGAGTGCAAGCTGGGCATCGTCCACCCCCATTGCCGATGGGGCAACCAGTGAATTAAGATTTTGCCGCTCCTCTAAATAGTCTTTCAGGTAGGCGTAGTACTGCCCCATTAACTCAAAATTGCTTTGCTGGGTTTGTATGGCTTTTATTCTGTCAAAAAGCACTTCACCCTCACGCGAAATATCGAGCACGTTATTGCCTGTCCTAAAGTCCTGAAGGCTTTGCTCTGCTCTTTTTAAAGAGTCTGTCATATCGGCCAGCTGCCGATCAATAAATTTAATGGTATTGGCCGCTATCATGTTTTTTTCCTCTAGCCCGCGTCGGATGTAAACATCCATCAGGGTATTGAGGTAGTCGGCCTCCTGTTCGGCAACATATCCGTTGCTATTAAGGGTAAGTATCGACCCTTTTTTATCGTTGAGGGTAACTGTAAGTTTTGATTTATAGGCAAGGGCTAAAGTATTTAAATCATTTACTATAAAATAGAATTTACGTCTCGTCAAATCTTCGGTATAATCGTTAACGTTTCTTAGTATTACCGTGAAGTTGAACAATTCGGAGGTAAACGGTTCTCCAAATTTCATTTTTTTATTAATGCCAGCGCCATCATCAATCTCAAGCCCATACTCGTTCCTGTTCAAAATATTTATAAAAACAGGGTGGTTTATCCGATTAACAGCGCCCGTATCGACAATTACCCTAAATGGAGCTCTGTTGTACAGTTTTTGTTCTTTTATTCCCCTACGCCCCACGGCAATGTAGGTAACATCAAAATCTTCAAGTTCCTCTATGGTTTGGCGTGCAAGTGTATATGATTGAAGTATGCCAATTTCATTCTGTACGCTTTTGGTGTTCTTGGTTAAGCGCAAGCCTTGTATCAGCTGCTCGGCGCCCACATAATTTTTGGTCTGATCATCGTCGCGGACAATTACGCTCGACGAAACGTTAAATATTTGCTCGGAGTACCGGTTGACAAGATATGCTATAAATAAACTAATAAACACAGATATGGCAAACCAGTACCAGTTGGCTAAAATCCTAAAAAACCACTGCTTAATGTCCAGCTGCTCTTCTTCCGGATATCCAAATTGCTGAGAATTTCTATCGGGATTTATGCTATTTTCCATTTTAAACCATTAATAAATATCCTCGATCATACGCCTCATTTTATAATATTAATCATCAACAGCGCCGTGGTTATTATAGATAGTAATATCGATATGTTCGGTGTATTCAATGCCATAACTTTGCCCTGCCGTGGTTCTACAATAACGGTATCGTTAGGCAGCAGGTAAAAGCCGTCGGAGGCGAGTATATTTTTATCGTGTAGGTTAATCCTTATGGATTTAATCCCTTCCGGGGTTTGCCGGAGAACAAGTACATTGGATCGCTCGCCGTAGTCCGATAAATCGCCGGCCAACCCAATGGCCTCAAAAATATTAAGGTTATCCTTATAGTTAGTATAGGTACCGGGCCGTTTAACCTCGCCAATAACGGTTACCTTAAAGTTTAACAGCTTCACTATGGCCATTCCATCCTTTAAATACTTTTCTGTTTCACGCTGTATTCTGGACTGAGCTTCCAGCACAGGCAAGCTGTCAACTTTAATTCTTCCTAAAATGGGTAAATGGATATACCCCGAATCATTTACAGAAAATCCATTCACATAGGTTGATGCTTCGGTGGCGTAAGTGTTGTACGCTGTTCCAATGGCGTTTATATTGAATAACCGGCTAATATCCGGATCCTGCGTTAATATTTGAACGCTAAGCATATCTCCCGGTCTAAGCCGATATGGCTGTGGCTGGATAGTTGTTAATACTTCGTTCTGCAGGTTACTCATATAAATCAGCTGTGTTTTCCGGTTACAGGCGAATGTGCTAACCAGCAGGGCAAATAGTAATAGTATTCTTATTCCTTTCCTTGGCATTTCAACAGGTTTCTATCACAAAAGTAACAATTTTTAAAGATCTGTGCTGATAATTATCTATTAACTGGTGCCGGGTTGCAATGCTCCGGATTTGCTTGATACTTAACCCTAAGCATTCCGAATTCTCTTAAGCTGGCCGATCAACATAAATCCAATAAATACTCCGGCTACGTTAGAGGCTAAATCCCACCAGTTAAAAGTTCTCCTGGGGATGTAAACCTGAACAAATTCAGCAATTGCCGCCACAGCAATAAGCGTTGGTAAAATATATTTTGCCCTAATCGTTATCTGTATTGCATTTACCAGCAAAACAATGGCAACAAAAAGGAGAATATGGGTTAAATAGTCGGTATGCACAACAACTCCCCATACCACAACCCTATCGAACTTAAATGGCAAGAACCGGGGAATAATCTGAATAATCAGTATCCAGAACATTGCTATTGCAGCAAAAAATAACCATTGCAATTTTAAAGTTTTTGCCATACTGCAAATGTAGTAAAATAGTTAATCGTTGTGAGTTGTTCGCGAAAAACGAATACCGGTTACTCTCTCTTTGGGCTAGTAAATACTTTCATCCAAAAACATCATTTTTGTCTTTTCACTTTAACTTATTACTCCTATCGCTTTCTTTTTGTTTTTTTTTACTTTTGTATGACTTAAAACATCCCGATGAGCAACTTGCCCGAAAAACGTATTGTTGACTTTATTAATGAGCATCACGTGCTCACGTTGGCTACCAGCTTCAACGAGGAGCCTTGGTGTGCCAGTTGCTTTTACGTTTATCTGGAAGAGGAAAACAGCCTGATTTTCACATCCGATTTTAACACTAAACATATCCAGCAGGCAAGCCATAATTTATATGTGGCCGGAAACATTGTACTCGAAACCAGGGTAATTGGAAAAATCCGGGGAATTCAGCTGCAGGGAATAATCAGCCAGCCACAAAATGAGCTAAATGAAAAAGCCCGAAAGGCATACCTGAAACGTTTTCCTGTTGCCATGCTGATGGATACACACCTGTGGGTACTTGATATTACCTACATCAAAATGACAGACAACCTGCTGGGCTTTGGCAAAAAATTGATTTGGAGTAAAGATTTAATGTTTCGCAACGCGACTAGTTAAAGATGAAACGTTAAACGATGCCCAATCTTCACGATCAACAAATAACGAACAACGATCAACTGTCATGATACTGGTAACCGGCGGAACAGGATTGGTAGGATCGCATTTGCTTGTTGAACTCGCCCAAAAAGGAGAACGAATCAGGGCAATCAAGCGCACCAGTTCTTCTACGGGTTTTGTAAGTTGGGTTTTTGGCCTTTATTGCCCGAGCCCCAACCAGCTCCTGAACTTAATTGATTGGGTTGATGCCGATTTAACAGATTACCAATCGCTACTGAGCGTAACAGAAGGGGTAGATACGGTTTTCCATGCCGGTGCCGTAGTTTCCTTCAATCCATCGCAGGCAAGTTCAATGAACACAACAAACATTCTGGGTACGGCAAATTTAATTGATGCCTGTTTAGTAAATGGGGTTAAAAACTTTTGTCATGTAAGCTCCGTAGCCACGCTGGGTGATGCCAACGGGCTAGGCGTAGTTGACGAATCCTGTAAGTGGACAAAAAGTAAAAACCAAAGTAGCTACGCTAAAAGTAAATTCCTTGGTGAAAACGAGGTCTGGCGAGGTTCGGAACATGGGCTAAGGGTGATTGTTGTAAACCCATCGGTTATTCTTGGCCCGGGCCGCTGGGATGGCGGTAGCGGGCAGCTGTTTAAACAGGTAAAAAAGTTCATGCCTTTTTACACCGAAGGTGTTACCGGCTATGTTGATGTGCGTGATGTTGCCAAGGCAATGGTGCTGCTTACCGAAAACCAGCAAATCACCGGGGAACGATTTGTCCTTAACTCCCAGAATCTCAGTTACCGTGCAGTGTTTTCAACAATGGCAAAAAATCTGGACAAGAAACCACCGCGGATTAAAATCAACCCAAGGATTGTAAATGTGGTTTACCCCTTTATTTTTACGATGGGATTAATAGCTGGTAAAGGAACTGCCATTTCGAAATCGAACCTAAAATCTGCTTTCAGCAAAACGTACTACTCTGCTCACAAAATAACCGAAAAACTTGGGTTTAGCTTCACGCCCATTGAAGAAACCATTGACTTTGTTGCAAAAATTTACCTAAACTCTGGCCCAAGGCATTGAAAGGTTGATGTGAAATTTCGTCCAGAATTGCTCCCCGACTACCGAAGGAGAAAGAAATATCTAATTTAACGTGAGTTCGGGGTGAGTTCTAAATAGTGACAGGATGCTTCACTTCATCATCACATATCAACCTAGTGTAAAGCATTAATGACCAACCTCTAAAATCAGAAAATATTACTCTGCCTGATTTAAATTTTTTGCCTTTGTGCCAAGGAATGAACTCCTATGGAAAAGTATCAGGTAAAAAACACCAATGGTAATTGCCGAATCGGCAATGTTGAATACCGGTCTAAAAAACACGAAATGCTGACCGCCCCAAATGGGAACCCACGTAGGCATAA
>JBFXEO010000219.1:0-4936 GCA_050180015.1 Bacteroidales bacterium
ATGGTGCAGATGTAAAACTCGCAAAAAACGAAAAGGAAGAATTATTGCTTGAACTATTCCCCCAGGTTGCAGAGAAATACCTGAAAGACAAAGTGCTTGCAAAGTACGAAGCCAATAGGCAAAAACGCCTGGAAGCCGAAAAACAAAAGGTCTTGGAAGAAAAGCGTAAATATGAAGCCATGACTGAGCAGGAGAAACTTCAGCGATTACTGGATGGGTTAGAGAACTATTTTTGCTAACGGAAACCTTACTCAACAGCAAAAGGGCGTTTAACCCTTTTGCTGTTGATTGTTAAAGCAACCTATTAATAGTTCTTTGGGCTTCCTCTTTTACCCGTGCGCTATATTTCTCTGAATTTACCAGCTGGTTGCACGATTGAATGATAACCTGCCTGTTGTAGCTGTACCTGAACCATCCCAAGGCCTCAAGAAGACTCAGCTGGGTTTGCTCATCGCCGCATTGCAGCAAGTAACTGGTAAGCAGTGGAATACCCTGATGAAAAGTTTTATTCCTTAAACTTCGTATTGCAAAACCCCTATCCTTCCCGGAACTCTCGGGCGCGGTTATATCCTTCATATACCCCTCGTACGATGCCCAGGAACTATCGATAAATTTTTTGGTATCCTCCATCAGCGATACCTCATATTTCGATGGGTTTTCAGCCAAATACATTGATGATAGCAACCATTCCCTTTCAAAAAATGACACGGCATCTCTAAGCTGATAGCACACCCTCTTGGAACAATTGGGGTTAAGCAACGATTTGACCACGCATGGTGCAATCCGGGGGTCGCCCGTTTTCCAGGCAAATATTCCGGCAAATCGACGAACCAACTCGTAGGAATCGTTGAAGGAAAGTTGAAGTACCTGAATAAAATTGTCGTCCCTTATTTCAGATAAAATTAGCAGGCATTCCATTCTCACCGTCCCATTTTCAGAGGATATAAACGTTGATTTTGCTAAATCTGAAATTTTCGTATAGCCATTGTTGTATAAATTACGTAAGGCCCACGATTTAACATCAGGCGTTCCTGTTGACAACACTGCCATCAACTTTTTATTATTTTTCCTAACCCTATTAAGCTTATCGAACGTAATGCTCCTACTTGACGATACAAAACGGAACGTGGGATCGCCAAGTATATGCGATTCAAGGTAGCAAACATACCTATTCCACTCACCTACCCTCATCCCCAGCCCAAGCAGGCCGACCATTCTATCGGGGAATTTATCCTGATAAACGTTTACCGTATTTCCCTGTGCTGCCGCTGTTTTACCATTACCAAACACATACCTGGCCGATACGTAATCGGGCTTGTGAAAAGATCCGTTAAAACAGGCATCAAACACTATAAATCTGGCGTTGGATGAGTAGTCATTAAGCTCATCGGTGGAAATATCCATACCGTTCCAGTAAGCTGAATCTGCCTTTTGCTGTGCCGTATCTGCAATATTGCCAAACCATTCACGAGGGACACCGTAAGCCTCGACGTAAGAGTCAATAGTTTTATCGATATCCTTCTTACGGTCAACTGCATCCTGCAATTTAGAACGGAGGTAATACTTAATGTTATCAATTGATTGGTTTACCCCATCAACTTTCTGGGTTCCATTTAAATACTGTGCCGTTGGGGCTCCGTGATGGTGCAGGAGTGCAATATCCAGATCTTCCCTCGATAGCTGGAAGAGCAAGCTGTTCTTAATGTGTAACTCAAAGGAATGGTCGGCATAATCCAAGCCATTTTGCTGGGTGTTGAGGTTTGGAAACTGTTGCAGCAGGGTAACCTTCTCATCCATGCGGGCAGTCCAGGATTCGGAGTTATAACCATGTCCTGCAAAAAAGAAAACCTTATCAACAGTATTTTGCTCCCGATGAGCCGCCACAACTTTTTGCAAATACAATTTAAGTTTTTTCCCATCCGGATCGCGCGGAATCCTTATCCTTCCCGAGTAAATATCCGGCTGAAGGGTTTGAGGGGAATCGTAGGTTAAGCTGTAGTAGAAATAAGCCGGGGTAAGGGAATCCTGCTTAAGAAACCTGAATGTAAGGTCAAAATCCTCATAAAACCTATCGGAGGGAACGGAGGACTTATTCCAGGCATAAACATCCTGATCCATTTTGAATGCCGATGTTAAGTGCTGGGCATCGCGAATCATTGGAATTGGAATATCACCTATAAAAACAGCCCCCTCAAAAGCAGCTTCATTCTTGTAGAGCTGATGGAGGTGCTGACGAATACTATCGGGGTTATAGTATCTATCTATATAAATTTGGGATGGTAACCCCTCGGAATCCAGTACCGCCTTGTAGGCCTCCAGTTCGGGCTTAACTTTAGTATAAGTGACACTATCGAGCACTATGGCAAACCGCGTACCCTGACAGTACAGGTTGCCTACACCGATAAACAAGTAAAAAAGAACGGTAAAAATTTTCTTAGCCATATCTCACTCTATTTTTTAATAGCAAATATCCGAGCAACCCCCAGCCCTTAGGGCTAAGAGTTTAAAATTAATACGTTGATCCACAAAAACAACCTTTTAGAAATATTCACCTGAAAGAAAAACCCAGACAACAAAGTTACCTTCGGAAAAGAGTTACGCTAAAAGGTAATTCCGGCAGATACATGTACCATAAAATTGTAATTGTTTCCACTGGGCAAATCCTGAATGTACATGTAAGAGCCTTTAATATTAAAAAAATACTCCTTTATGAAATTTGTGGGCATGGGTTTAAGCAGGGTTAAGTCAACTTCGCCCATATAGTAATCGGAGGTTAAATACTGGTAATCCACCTCGGGAATTTCGGCAAAAAATTTATCGGCTATTATATTATAATCCATTTCATTGGTAAAAGCCTTACGGTATTTAGCCCCAATCGTGGGAGCAAAATCGGCAAAAGTAAAATGGAACCAACGCTGATAGCTTAAATATCCCAGTAAAGTTGATGTTTTATAGTACCCATAGTCTTCAACCGGATAATGATCTACCTTGTAGTAACGGGCATTTACGCCAGCGGTAAAATGGTATTTAAAAGGAGCTGACGAGCCCAACTTGGACAGGCGGTATTCAACCATACCATTTATATCTTTAATGATATGCTTATCCTCTACCCTCCTGTCAGTAACTATTGAATCGCGGTAATAGTAACCATTATATACTGAAACCGTATGCTGTTCTACCTCTGTTCCCTTTATCTCCTCACTCGAAACGTTTGTATTTATCTGGTGATATAAACTTCTACCCCTAAAAATCGCATAACCACTATACTCGTATCGTTTTAGGTCCGTTATCCCATCTAAAAGTTTATAGCTTGTTCCCTTCCTCACCTCGTTCGAAAGAACTGTATAGCCCAAGGATTGAAAAAATGTCCATTTTTCTTTTTTAATATCAAGCTGAACAGAAGCAGAGTAACCATTATTCTCATATAATGCTTCATAGTATGAAATATTTCTTTCCACCTGGAAGTAACCCAAGCCTAAGAACTGAAACAGGTTATGCTTAGAGTCCAGCATCACATCAATCTCAACCTCATTTTTACTCCTAATTATACCTCCGCTTACTCCAATATACATATCATTTAGCTGGTAAATTAAGCCAGGCGTTACTATTAAATTAACTATTTTATTCAAATTTCGGGGGTCTCGCATTTTAGCCCCCTGATATACCCCGTAATCCAAATTAATCCCCACCAGTAACCTACCGGTAACGGGGTACGAAGCACCGCCTGACATGGTAAACCCTTCCTTCTTTTGCCGGCCATCGATAGTATCGCCCATTATATAAATATTCCGATTGTCAAACTCCAGCAGGTTGTTATACATCAAATCATTGTACCTGGAGTTTTTGTACTCGAATCGGCCATTGAACATAAGTTTACCAACCTTTTTTAGACCCGTAGTATTTACATAAAATTCCTGAGTTTTACCGGGAGCCTGAGCCCATTTCAAATTCTCCTTGGAATAATCAACTCCCAGTTGCACCTGGCTAATGGAATTTAACCGGTAAAAGTTGAACCCGGCCGGATTGGCACTCAATGACCATTCATTCATCAATGAAAGGTTGCTGTAGAAAAGAATGGAGCTATTTACCAGTACAGAATCTGGGTTGGTTGAGTAGCTTCTCAACTCTGCTGTAAATAGGAAGAAGAATACACTCAGATATGCAAGCTTTTTCACGGGGCTAAAAATAAATCTGATTAATATTGAAAGTCTTAGGGAAAAGAAGGCTGGAGGACTTATTCCATCCAGCCTTCATTATACAAACCATTTTATTCGTCCACGGTTGTTGGCTGAATAAATGGGGTTGGCGTTTGCGATCCCAGAAAATCCTCGCTGGAATTGTTAGTATCTTTATAGATTACCTTACCATCGACAATCTTTGCCACCTTACGCCGAACGCTCTGCGAAGCGTAAGTTCCATCGCAGTGTACATATCCAGCATCTAGTGAAGTGGGGATTCTCTTATACCTCTTATCCTCTTCAACCTTAACACACTCAACTGCGTCAATAACGTATTCCTTGTTAATTAACATGTACTGGGTGGAAGATGTACTGCCGGGTTTAGTGCTAAAGTTTTCAGGATTACTTACAAACGATTGATAGTCAAGATCGGTAGGCAAACGATAAATTATTAATGCCGGGCCAAAAACCGACATTATCCAGTCCGCGGTAGAGGCTGATACGCTTGAATATATTTGGACCAGATTATCGGCACCAGCGTAATCTACATCGCTTGACGAAGCTGAAACGTAAGTTTCCCAATCGGCACCTCCCAGGTTAACGGGAGAATTTGCGTTACCGGCCGGATCTGACTGGTGATCCATGCCATCCATAGCAACAACAATACTGGTGCGGGGCTCAATGGGGTATGTTGTACCTGTTCCCGGCCATATCCAGGTTTGAAATGTATTGGGTAAATAATCCAGTATGTTGCCATT
>JBFXEO010000220.1:0-4923 GCA_050180015.1 Bacteroidales bacterium
CTGCCTGGCTGTATGGGCCAACCGCCTTGGGAGCAAGTTCGGTACTGATAATTTTTTTCATGGTTTATATTTTAAGTTCTAAAACTACAGATTATCCAGGTAATGATCGCGCTTCGTATATTTTAAATCCTGAAGTATTGACGATTTTACGTTGATTTGGAAACTAAAGCTTTTATAGTAACCCAACGGTATAACGGTTAACCGCATTTCCCAGCAATGTAAATCGCGGATAAAATTCAGGGTGGTTGTGGTTAACTCCTTCCGCTTTAAATCGTAGCCCGAGCTAAATGCCACCTTAAATTTAGGCGTCAAACTAAGATCACCGGAAAAACTCATAGTTTGCACCAAACTCGACTCAAAGGCCGGCTTCGAGTAGCTTACGTTATAGCTAAACCGGAGATTCCATGGAACATTAAAGTCAACGTAATCAATACCGTATTGCGTCCCCATTGACTCTCCGAACATTGAGCCGTCCGACGCAATGCCAGGGGGAGTACCGTTTACCGGAGCTCCAGAGCCTTTCCCTGTCTCCGTACTTTTGGCACTGCTGAAAGATATGTCAAAACCCAGGCTACCCCTCGTAAACCGGGCCAACTTCCCCGTTTCGTTGTACTCAAACTTATCTATCTTCGTGCCTGCCGAATTGATAGCGTAAGGGCTAAACGTTCCCGAAAAGTTTATGTTAAGCTTCTCAAACAGATTGGTACGTCCGCTCACTGAAATATCGGACCAATTCATTGAATCGGCCAGCAAATTATAGGAAGTGCTAATAGTAAAACCCTCCAGAATTTTAACCTTTTTTACTGGGTTGGCCGTGTCCTTTGACGATAGCATCTTCATTTCAACAATATTCCCAATCGAAAAATTTACCATTCCCGATTTTCCTCCTCCCGGCCCGCCATAAATTCCATTGCTAAAAATAGAGTACGTTTGAAGGTTTCCAAGTGTATCCTTCTGTACCTGCTTGTAAAAACCGTAATGTGGATCGGAAAAATCGGGACGGTAACTTAACGATACCGAAGGCGTTATTACATGCCTGATAGCCTGTACCTTTGAAGTACTGCTAAACTGGTACATGCCATAAAGCTTGGTACTCATTGAAACCGATGTGCTGTAATCATATCCACGCTTGAAACCCTTAACTGTATCGACCTCCACTTCAAGCGAGTCCGGATCCCAACGCTTTTTAATTGTTTTGAGATACCAATACTCATTATAGTTTACCCCGGGGCTTACCGTTATGAACTTGAGCATGTTAAACGAGGTAGAAACAGGAATACTATGCTTAACACCATTTTGCATGCTGTCCACTACCGACTTTTTGAACAAATTATCTTCCTTAACCGATACCCGATTATCAATATTGGTCGTCAGGCTGAATCCGACCTTATCGTACCAAGTTGAAGCTCCAACCCTTTGCTTATTCTTAAAGGGATATATCTTGGACATACTAAAGGTAACCTTGGGGAATCCAATATTCACAACTGAATCGAGAGTATTTTGTGAGTGATTCATTGAAGCAGTTATACTGAATGGAGACCCCGGCCAAACCTTAGAGTACGAAATACTTGAATTTATCTGATTGTTCAACGCATCGGTTATACTTTTAGCATTGTACTTATTGTACTCAGTAGAGGTAAAATTCACGTTAGCCTGAAAGGTTGTATTTGGATGGGCCTTGGGGTCCTGGCTGTGAACCCACGCAATTCTATAGTTGTGCTTTGCATCATAATCAGGAAGTCCCCTTTCGCTGGTAACATTTGATGATATGGATAAATTAAGCGATCCTGAAAACCGGTAACGAAGCTTATAGTTTGTTATGCCGTAAAGGGCCCAGGAGCCCTTAGAGTAAATATCGCCGGTAATTTTTTGATCCATGTACTCCCCCATTCCAAAATAAAACCCACCACCACGAAGGAAAATACCCCGTTCGGTTCCCTCTCCGTACTCCGGTAAAATTATGCCAGCAGCCCTTTTACGGGTATTTGGGAAAAACCCAAACGGTATAATAAGCGGGAATGGCACATCTTCAATGACAAGGTAAGCCGGCCCCGACACAATTTTTTTATCGGGAATCATTTTGCCCCTGGTAATAGCCAGGTAAAAATGGGGGTGCTCCAAATCGCAGGTAGTGTATTTACCATTCTTCATGTTTACCACATCATCTTCCATCTTTTTGGTTACCTCACTGTGCATGTAGCCCCCCGATTGCTCCGTTATTACACCGGTAATTTTAGCGCGCTTTGTATCGAAATTGTAATGAATATCATTCATCTCAAAGGTTTGCCCCCCTTCCTTAAAAACGGGTTTACCAATAATATTCCCGGTACTATCGGGCAATCCCTTGGCAAAAACCTCCTTCTTTTCCATGTCGAACTCTATGTACCGCGCCTTGAGCTCCAAATCCTGATAGGTTACTACCGCGTTGCCATACAGAAAAACCGTTTTACCATCGATTGCGTATATTATGGAATCCTCCGCGTTGCTAATAATGGGATCTTCTATTGTGGATTTCTTTTTAGCAGCTTTTACGCTATCGCTAACCTGCAGGGTATCTTTAGCCGGCAAAGTATCAGATAGCTGCTGTTTAAAATTCATAGCCGGAGAGGAGATAGCCATGTTGTTAGAAAAACCTACAGCATGGTTGATAATTATAAAAAGTAATAGTACCCTGAAATGCAATTTTAATCTTATTTTTGTCCGTGAAATCGAGCCCAAAACTACTTAAAAATTTCTAAAGGATTAAGATGAGCACACCTTTTACTAGAACATTTTTTTCAAAAATTAACGTTGTTACTATCTTAATACTTGTATTGCTTAGCGTCCGGTCAACATGCCAGAACATAGATAGTTATAGCATTAAAAAGATTGTCATTGATGCCGGTCATGGAGGAAAAGATCCCGGAACAATAGGAAAAGTAAGCAAGGAAAAGGATGTTGCGCTAAAAATTGCATTAAAAGTTGGCACCTACATCGAAAAGAATTCCCCGGACGTTAAAGTCGTTTACACACGAAAGAACGATGTCTTTATTCCGCTCGATGAACGTAGCCGAATTGCCAACAATGCGGGGGCTGACCTTTTCATCTCCATTCATTGCAACGCCAACACTAACCATACCCCTTACGGAACCGAAACCTACGTTATGGGGCTACACAAATCCAGCGATAACCTGGATGTTGCCATGCGCGAAAACGGAGTAATTACCTACGAGGACGATTACTCATCGAAATACGAAGGTTACGACCCAAATTCCACGGAATCGTACATAATTTTTTCGATGCTCCAGAATGCATTCCTCGATCAAAGCTTAAACTTTGCAAACCTAATTCAAACCGGTTTCAGAGAAAAGGCAAACCGCAAGGACAGAGGTGTTAAACAGGCCGGGTTCCTTGTGCTCTGGAAAACCTCAATGCCGAGCGTTCTGGTTGAAGTAGGCTACCTGAGCCACCCGAAAGAAGAAATGTTTCTTAACTCCAGCGAGGGACAGAATTACATCGCATCGGCCATCTACCGGGCATTCAAAGATTACAAGAATAATGTTGACGAGCGCAACAGCATAATGGCTAAAAATCATTTTAACCATTCCACGCCAAGCGATACTGTAAGCAGCAACGTAAAATCACCGCAAGCCGGGCCCATACCAGCAATAGTATTCAAGGTTCAGGTGCTGGCCTCCTCCAAACCGCTATCACCAACATCAGATCAACTCAAAAAACTTGAAAACGTTGAGGAAATACAAGCGAACGGAGTATATAAATACTGTGTAGGCAACATGCAATCGTATAGCGATATTGTGGCATACTGCCAAAAAATCAGAAATAGCTACCCCGACGCATTTATAATAGCCATGAAAGAGGGCGAACAAATACCCGTGGATGTGGCAATTAGAGAGTTATCCCATGAAAAATAACAAAAATCGAATTTCAATGAAAATACACATCACCAAGGAAACCAAAATAGGGATTTTTGTAGCGGCATGCCTGCTGGCCATGTTTTGGGGCATTAACTTCCTTAAAGGAAAAAATATTTTTAGCCGAAACAACACATACTATGCGGTATTTAAATCGATAGACGGGCTCGAAAATACTAACGATGTACTTATCAACGGGTTTAAGGTAGGGCTGGTTGAAAATATTGAGTTCCACGATGTGCGGTCCGGAAAATTTCTTGTAACCCTTTTAATTGGTAAAGAGTACGAAATACCCCATAATACTGTTGCCAAGCTGGTTAGCTCCAATATTATGGGGGGTAAAGCTATAAAACTTGAAGTTAGCCCCGATTCTACCTACTACCAACCGGGCGATACGCTGCCAGCCTCAATTGAAATTGGATTAATTGACCAGCTGAGCTACCAAATGGCCCCGGTTAAAGAAAAAGTGGAGAACTTAATAATTGAGCTGGATAACTCGCTAAAAATTTTAGGAGAAGTATTTAACGAGGCAAACCGGGAACAGCTTTCACAGGGAGTAGCAAATTTAAACCAATCGTTGTATAACATAAAACAAAGCACCGCCGCACTAGATACAATGCTTAATAGCCCCAACGGGCAACTACGCAACATCATCAACAATGTGGAATCAATTAGCGCCAACTTTAAAAAGAGTAACGGTGAATTAAGCAACATTATTCACAACGTATCCTCGGTTAGCGATTCGGTTGCCCGGGGTAACATTGCACAAACCATGCACCAGCTCGACACATCGCTGAAGGAGTTGAGCTCTATTCTATTAAAAATAAACTCGGGAGAAGGTTCCCTGGGCAAGCTGGTTAATAATGATTCGCTCTACAACAATCTTGCGAGTGTCTCCAAGAGTTTAGACGTACTAATCAACGACTTAAAAAACAATCCCAAAAAGTATGTTAATTTCTCCATAATAGATTTTAACAGGACAAAAAGCAACAAGGAAAAAACCAAATAACCC
>JBFXEO010000221.1:0-4921 GCA_050180015.1 Bacteroidales bacterium
GTAATGGTTGGCATGTTGACAACGCTCAGTGATCCTCGGCTACCCATTTATGCTCAGAAAAACAGCAATGGAGTATATAGAGGAAAACCTTCAGGCATCGAGGGTGTTCCCAATGATGATTATAATTACGATAATGTTTCTGCAATCGGTACAAAATATCTTGACCCCGAATTTCCCGGATATTTTATGACCTACTCTGAGTTAATGTTCTTAATGGCAGAGGCAGCCCACAAGGGATATATAGCAGGAAGTGCTGCTAGTTATTATAATAAGGGTATTGAGGCATCTTTTGAATTTAATGGAGTTAGCGATAAGTATGCAGCCTATGTTGCCCAGACCTCTGTGGCATACGGAGTTTCTACTGGCTTGCAAAAGATCGCCGAGCAGAACTGGATTGCATTGTACTGTCAGGGTATAGAGTCTTGGACAGAATGGAGAAGAACTAAATATCCGGTACTTTCGTTACCTATTGATGCGGAGATAAATGAAATTCCTTCGAGGTTTAATTATCCTGTAATTGAGCAGTCTGTCAATAAGGCAAACTGGGAAATAGCTAAGACCGCCATGGGTGGTGATGATCTAACAACCAAATTTTGGTGGTTGAAATAGTTTAAACAATAAAAATTAATGATATGAAAAGAATATTATATATCTTAAGTTTACTGGCTTTAGCACCTCTATTTTTCGTTCAGTGTGCTGACGATGATGATATGGATAATTTCTCGGATGGAGCAAAAGCAGGTGGACTGATGGATGTTTTAACTCCATCGATAAATTATGTTGTTGGAAATAATGCTGCATATAATTTTTCTAGTAAAGTATATCAGGGGAAAGTGAAAACCACCAAGTTGTATTACTATAAATCATTTTACAGTGTAGCAGATGATACAGTAGGTGGATCTCCCTATTCTAACGAGGTACTTGCAGAAACCGTCAGTATTTCGGAGCAGGTTACGCATCAAATTGTGTCTTCTAACTATTTGTATAGCGATTTAATTAGTAATTTAACTTTGAATGGTGCTGCCCTGCCAACTGCTGATAATGATCTTAATATTGGCGATGCGTTTTATTTTAGAATTGTTGCAGAGTTGGAAGATGGAAGACAGGTGGAACAAGCTACCAGGGTTAAACTAACTGTTTCTACGAGGTATGCCGGTAAGTATAGAACCACCTATGGTGAGTATTTCAGGTTAGGTGTACTGACCTATACAACTGGTGATTGGCCAGCTGAATTGGTTATTGAATCTGTGGATGCCATAACCTACAAGCAGGTTGAATACATGAGTGCATTTGAGGGTAACACTTTGTACTTCCAAATTGTTGATGGAAAAATTTCCTACCCTTTGACATGGGGCGGGGTTGCACAAGTTTTAAATGATTACGCTATTATTACGTGTGCCGATAATGCAGCAGACATGACCCACGTGCACTGTGCTACATCGAACTATGTAATAAATGATGATGTGAATGGTAAAGATAGGCTGATAATGTCGATTGGTTATTATACTACGGGATCTGGACCTAGGGAGTTTTACCAGGAATTGGAAAAAATTGTAGAATAAGTTTAAAACTTCTAAACTTTGAAAACATGAAAAAAGTATCAATTTTGAAATATGGCGTACTGTTATCGTTGCTTGCGTTATTTTCTTGCGATGATGAAGAATATAAGAATCAAAGTACGATGGTTCCTACTACACCTACAATAACGGTCTCTGGGATTCCTACCAGTATAGATTTTGTAGAGCAGGATTCAACATTTAGTTTTAACCTGTCGATGTCTGTTGCTCAGACTGTAGATGTAGCTGTTGCTGTAAAGCAGGTGGCTGGTGATGCCACCGAAGGAGTTGATTTTAAGATTCTTAACGATGGTGGAGAAGTGAAGTTTGCGGCTGGTGCAACTGCCGCTACAGTTAAAGTTAAGGTTTTAGCCGATGATATATTTGAAGAAACAGAATCTTTTACCATTCAGATCGGCGATGAAACAACTGCTAACGCAACCATAACTCCGGTAACTATTCCATTCACAATTAAGAATAAAACTTACGATGATTTGGCTATTGAGATGAGTTGGGATGCTGTTGCTTACGATCAGTACGGTGAACAGATATCATCCACAACCATTGCGGATATGATTCTTCAGCTGTATGATGCCAGTGAAACTCTTGTTGATGAATCTGATGGTGCAAGTTTTGAAAGCCTAGTTTTAAGTGGCACCGCTCCTGATGGGAAGTATTATGTACGTGCAAGTTTCTATAGTGCAATGCAATTCGACGATCCTGTAAACGTTGATTTGGCCTTGGATTTTGCACAAGAGGGCGTATTTACATCGAGCGAAGATTTTGTAACTTTAGTTAATACCGCTACCAGTGAATTGTGTGGTTATCAAATTAATCTTGTAGAAATTGTAAAATCGGGTAAAACTTATACCATTACAAAAACCGGAAACATTCAATTTGAATTTGATAATGCTGATTTTGTAGGTACTTACGATGGTACGGATGGTTCTTATAAATCTGGGCGTGACTGGCGGTTCTCGAATCCTGTTACTTTAGCTTTATCCGGCGATGACGTAACTCTTGATGGTTTATGTTATGCTTGGTTGGCTAATATTTGGGGTGAAACCGTGACTGCTTCAACGCCAGTGGTAATTACTTTCAATACAGATGGAACCCTGACCATTGCAGATCAACCTTATGTAACTACAGACTATGAAGGATCTCCGTATAACTATAGTATTTCAGGTACAGGTACATATAGTTTATGTGACCCCATTAGTTTACATATAGAGTATGATTTGTACAATACAACAGATGACTATAGTTTGGGTGCTTGGCTTTTGGCAAATGGTTATAGTGCAACTGATTATTTCATTGCTGATATTCAACTCGGAGCTAAGGCATCGAAAGCACTTATTGAGAAGGTTAAAATTTCAAAACCCAATAAATAATAGGGGGTTGATAGTAAAAAAAAGGAGTTGCATAGCAACTCCTTTTTTTTACTATAGATGTGTTTTAATTAGGTTCTAAGTTATAAATGTTAAATATAGTTTTCAGATTTGATTAAGCATTAGAAATGAGGTGAAGTTTTAATCCAGTTATTTTACCCATGCATTCAACTATTTTTGCACCAAAACTGAAATGCAATGCGAATCGATATTATTACTGTACTACCCGAGCTGCTCGAAAGTCCGCTGGGGCATTCTATAATTAAGCGGGCACAAACAAAGGAACTTGTGTCTATACACCTTCATCATTTACGTGATTTTACTGACGATAAGCACAGAACGGTGGACGATTACGCCTTTGGCCCCGATGCCGGGATGGTATTAAAGGTTGAGCCCATTTACCGGGCCATAGAGATGTTGAAGTCGGAACGGGAATACGATGAGATAATTTACACATCACCGGATGGCGAACCCTTTACACAGAGTTTAGCCAATCAGCTGAGTACAAAAAAGAACATCCTGATTCTTTGTGGTCACTATAAGGGGGTTGACCATAGGGTTAGGGAGCATTTGATAACCCGTGAAGTTTCTATTGGCGATTACGTTTTGTCCGGGGGTGAGCTGGCGGCAGCAATAATTGTTGATAGCGTTGTACGGCTGGTACCCGGGGTACTCAGCGACGAAACTTCCGCGCTTACCGATTCCTTCCAGGATAGCTTGCTTGCACCTCCTGTTTATACCAGACCAGCCGAGTTTAACGGATGGAAAGTGCCAGATATTTTGCTTTCCGGTAACTTTAAGGAGATTGAAAAATGGCAAATGGAACAAGCCATGGAGAGGACCCGTAAATTGCGCCCCGGGTTACTGGAAGAATAGTTTTTTAAGGTAAAAGATACCGGATTACCTCAATATTTTTCTCACGAATGCCACTGTAAAATACGACATCAGGAAAACCCCCATAAAACCCTCTGTTCCTGCCACAACCCGTGCAACCCCACCGGGGGCAAAATCGCCGTAGCCAATTGTAAAAAAGGTTACCACGCTGAAGTAAAATCCTTTTGCCATTATGCTCAGGCTATTGCCTGATGGAAATGAGGAAACGATATTTCCTGCCCCGCTGAAAATAATCAGGGCGTAAGCCATGCTGTATAATGTATATATTACTGCAATGCTTGCAATAACCCTTTGGGGCGCAGTGGCGTACAGCCCCATATAGTCAAAAAGTACCAGTTTCAGCGAGTAACCTATGTAGCCTGTAATTTTTCGAAAGAACCCTTTTTTTACCGTGGACTGGAGGTTGGCTTTTAGCTCGCAGCGTTTGAACTCCACGTAAGCCTTGTCTTCCTCGTTATATTTACCTAACGTATTGAAGTTTTCCTTTAAAATCCTGAACTGATCGGCCTTATCCTGCATGGTGGTCTCCTGCTGATTGTAGATAAGTTTCTTTAAATCGTTATCTTCCCAATTTATGTAGAATTGTCCCAGAAGACGGATTCCCGGCATGTTTAAAACCTTAACCCTGGGATGTTCACCGTGGGTGTAAAACTCCACAATATCGCGAAAAATACAATCAGCAATATTGATATTTTCGCAAATATCAACGTGTAGGTTTAGTGTGGAGTTAAACTGACAACCCTCCAGCGATAAGTTTTTTAGCTGTACCCCCTTAAAGCTTGCATCGGAAGGGAATGTGGATCGTTCGAATATTAGCTCGGAGTCCGCCCCCTGGTATAAATCGAAAATAACGGGGGTATTGTCAAAGGTGGCGCGCTTGAATGTTAGCTTACCCAATGATGCTTCTGCCCCTTCGAAGTTAACCTCGCCATCGGAGAAAACGGCCCGGTTGAACGATGTTTTGCCGGAGCCAAATTCCACCGTTCTAAAATCAACCCTTCCGTGACCAAATTCTACCCGCTCGAATGATACGGTCCCGCTACCAAACTTGGCGTAATGTTAATCGGTTTTTCCTTTGCCGAG
>JBFXEO010000222.1:0-4892 GCA_050180015.1 Bacteroidales bacterium
CGGCTGCCATTGGATGGTTTAGCTTGGACGAAACTATTACGTTGAAGCAGGGGCTTGGAATGCTGCTGATATTTACCGGGATAGCATTGGTGATCCTTAAACGCGATATGCCCAGCAATACCGGGAGTAGCAACGGGAAGAAGATAAAGCTAAGCTATCCAATTGGCGGGTTGCTGTTGGCCTTGGGTGGGGCATTGGGTCAGGCTGGGGGGCTGGTGCTCAGTAAGTACGGAATGCAGCAATACGATGTTATTGCATCGGTTCAGATAAGGGTTATTACCGGGATAGTTGGTTTTACCGTTATCTTTTTATTTCTTAACAGATGGAAAATGCTGCTCAGTGCTCTTAGGAATGGCAAAGCCATGGGACGGTTAACGGTGGGGGCCTTCTTTGGCCCATTCATGGGTGTTTCCTTTTCACTTCTGGCCGTGAGGTACACAACAACGGGAGTGGCATCTGCCTTAATGTCGATAGTTCCTGTTCTTATAATTGCTCCGTCAGCGTTAATTTTTAAGGAGAAGGTTAATTCTAAGGAGATTGTTGGGGCTGTTATTGCTGTTGGTGGCGTTGTAACATTTTTCCTGTAATATTTTAGCTCAGTAGATTATCCAATTTTTCGAGTAGCGATGCAATGTCGTAGGGCTTGGTGATGTAACCATCGCATCCCATAAGCATTGCTTTTTCCTTTTCGTCGCTCATGGCGCTTGCCGTTTGAGCAATTACGGGAAGTGCTGGGCGAAATTCTTTGATGATTTTGGTTGCCTCATAGCCGTTCATCCCCGGGAGACAAATGTCCATCAGTATAACGTTTACCTTTGGATTATTTCTGCATATATCAACAGCATCCTCAGCATTTTTAGAAAGAATAAGGTTGGCGTGTGTATGCTTTAAGATTTCCGTTAAAAGTTTGCCCGATGCCGCGTTATCTTCGACAATCAGAATGGTTTTGTCCTGCCAGTTTTTAGCGTTTAATTCTGCGTTCCCTTTTGCCTGAGAATGCGTTTCGGGTTCAGGAATTTTGTAGGGGATCCTAAGCCAAAAGGTGGCACCTTCCCCCAGCTTGGAGTTTACCCCAATCTGGCCTCCCAGTCCATTAACTATGCCCTTGCAAATAGATAGACCCAATCCTGACCCACCGTACTTACGCGTGGTTGCAGTATCAACCTGCCAGAATCTTTCAAATATTTGCGCTTGATTCTGCTCATCAATTCCGGCACCTGTGTCCCGTACAAATATTTCAATCCAATCGGGCTGTATGCTATACCCCATTCTAATGTACCCCGTATCGGTGAATTTTAAAGCATTATTCAGCAGGTTCATAATTACCTGATGAAGCCTGTCTGGGTCGCTGCTAACCGTTATATCGCTATCTGTTGGCCTGCTGAATTCAAGTGCCACGTCGTTTTTGTTCAAACGGGCTCGTTCAACCTTTGCAATTCGGATGCAATCTTCGAGGATACTGTCGATGTTTACTGGTTTTATGCTGAACCTTAGCTGGTTAACTTCAATTTTTGAGATGTCAACAATATCGTTAATCAGGTTCAGGAGTTTTTGGGAGCTTTCGATGATTATATTCAAAAAAACATCGATTTCATCCCGGCTAATCCCCTTCCTCATTTGTATGAGCTTGGAGAATCCCACAATGGCATTCATGGGTGTTCTTATTTCATGGCTCATGTTGGCAAGGAATGTACTTTTAAGGCTGTTGGCTTCTTCGGCTTTGGCCAGACTTTCCTGGATTTGAACATTTTTATTCTTTAGCCGCTTGTTGTACAGCTGGTGAATTTTAACGAGGCGTTTTCTGTGCTGGCTCACAATGGCAAGCAGGTATATTGCTATAATAAGTATGACAAGAATAATGGAGGAAAGGATTACCTCCATTTTGTATTTGTTGAGAAAAGAGTAGGGATTGTTTAGCACAAATGAGCCCTTGGGGAGCTCAAGAATCCCTATCCTGTATTTCGACATAGCCCTGTAATCGAAAGCATACTTGGTTTTGCCAATCATTGGTTTGACATCCTTAATGGGAATCCCGCCTAGAATTTTTAATGCCATCGCGGCGGCCTGCCGGCCATGTTCGTACCCCGATATTATTTCACCGCCCACTATTCCATGGTTGAGGTAAAAGGCCCACGTTCCGTAAACGGGAGCCTTTGAGTATTTAGTTATAGAATCAACCACCTCCTCGTAGCTGAAATATAGGCCACTCTTATCGCGGTTGAACAGCAACAGCAGGATAACATCCTCCTCCCCCAGCTCGGAAATTGCCGATAGCAGCTCGTTTATGGTCAGGCTGTTTAGTATGTGAATGTTAAAGGGGTATTGTATTTTTAGGATGGAGTCCCGGAGCGTTTTATCGAATATTATGCCAGTGGTGGTTTCATCTACAACGCAGTATAAATTTTTTATGCTGGGGTGTAATTTTTTAATTAGTTCGATGTTTTTTAGCACGTTTACCTCTTCAATAATTCCGGTAAACATCTCGGGGAAAATATAGCGGTTATTAACCCCCATAAATACAACGGGTATGTTAGGGAAAATTTTTTCGTGGATACTTTCAATGTAGTTTAGGGCATCGTTATCGGTAACTGCAATAAGGGTATTATCTGTGTTCCGGTATTTCTGAAGTAAGTATTGGCTGAACTGCTGTTCGTAATTTTTATACGAATTCCGTTTGGAATCAAGGTTTTCAATATACATATCGGTATTCCTGTACTCGTTCTGCAATTCTTCTATAAACCCCAGGTTAAGGCTATCAGTCCAGCTTAGCGTGTTGTGGTAAGAGTTTACCATTAAAACCTTTTTGGTGTTGCAGGCAGCAGTAACCCCTTGTGCGGTGAGGGCAAAGGCGAGTACAAGAGTAGTCCTAACAAACCTTAACAAATTAGTATTCATCGTAATGTGCTAGTAGGGTTAAACGATAAAACGCGCGAGTTTTCCTGTTTATTTTTGATACCACTTAAATATAGTAATTTTTCTACTGGAGATTATTTTTCAGGAGGAAAATTGTTTGCGAGGAGCTAGCCCTGTGTAGGTTTTTATTTGGATGAACCCGGAGGAGTGCAGATACCAGCAGAGATAGGAACAGAGCAATTTGAAATTTCCGATTCCACGGGGGAATAAGTTAGTAAAAACTTTTACTTTTGTATAGTAACCGAATGATATATATATGGATAACACTAAGCAAGCTTTAGTAGTGGTCATAGCGTTGTTATTGGCTGCTTTGGGGTGTAAAAGTTTACATGATGTATCGGCGCAAACCGCGCTGATTTCCACCGATAAATTTTTGGAAGTTCCGTTTGGGCACGATGAGAGCATTGCCTCGTTTAAACAAAGTTTACCCCGGAAAACTTCTATAAGAAAACTGGCTCGCCACAATAAGCACTATCCGGAAAAGACGGATACCATTTACCAGTTCCGGTACCGGGAGAGTGAGGTATTTGTATATAAATCGTACTTTAACCGCGAAATACTGATGGCTGGAACCGTTGCAAACAGTAAAGTAAAGCTGGTAAATGGCATAACAGTTGGAATAACGCGGGGGCAACTGTATAATTCCATCGCCGGAATAAAACCAACGGAGAGCGATACCGTAAAAATATCGAACAGCGATGAAACCAGAAACTTTTCCTTCATTTTCAGGAAAGGGAAGTTGAAAAAAGTTATGTTTTCGTCATACCTGGACTAACTAAACTTTTAAGGGAACAGTTGCTATAACCGATTGGTTCCCTATTACTTTCTGGTTGATGTTTACCATAATTTTAGCATCGAGAGGGAGAAACAGATCAACCCGTGAACCAAACTTAATGAATCCCATTTCGGCGCACTGATCAACCACCTTACCCGGTTCTGCGTAGCAGACTATCCGGCGGGCAACTGCTCCGGCAATTTGGCGGAGCAGCACGGGGACTCCGTCAGTCCGCTCTATAACCATTGATGTGCGCTCGTTATGCGTTGATGATTTTGGATGCCAGGCAACCAGGTAATCTCCAGGATGATACTTGAAGTATTTCACGATACCGGTCATTGGGAACCAGTTGATATGAACATTCCATACCGACATAAAAACAGAGACCTGAATACATTTTGTTTTCAGAAATTCATCCTCAAAAACCTCTTCTATGGTAACAACAGTACCGTCGGCAGGGGCTAAAATGTTGTGTATGCCGGTTACGGTGGCTCTTTTGGGAATCCTGAAAAATCGGAGGAGGAAGGCCATAAGTAGTATAGATGCTGGAAGTAGAAAATAGAGAGCTATAACGGAAGTTAAAACGTAAACAGCAAAGTTCAATGCCGCCAGCACAAAAAAACTGACTAGCAAAATAGTAAATCCCTCCCTATGAATCTTCATAATTGTTTGAAAAGTTGATTTACTTTAAATAATCATCATTACTTCAAGGTAAGCGTAAACAACCGGTATAGCCATTATGGGTGAATCAAACCGGTCGAGTAGGCCCCCATGGCCAGGTAAAAATTTCCCGGAATCTTTTACACCAACACTTCGCTTGAACATGGATTCCACTAAATCGCCAAAAACACTCATCAAGGCCGATATAATTCCGATTACGAACCAATGTTTAAAGCTTACTTCGGTAAAATATGCTGCAATAATCCACGATACGAAAATGGTGAATATGATCCCCCCCCAGAATCCTTCCCAGCTTTTTTTGGGCGATATCCGTGGGGCCATTTTGTGGTTACCTATGCTCATGCCGGTTAGGTAGGCACCCGTATCGTTGATCCAAATTAGAAATAAGATGCCAAGTAACACTTTAGGGTCGTATGTCATTTTAAACGAAGACCCATTTATTACAATGAAGTTAAGCAACGAGAATGGTAGTGCAATGTAAAATATTCGCAGAATGGTGTAGGCAATATTCAGGATTGGCCTG
>JBFXEO010000223.1:0-4887 GCA_050180015.1 Bacteroidales bacterium
ATTTTTATCGTGAAGAAAGTGTTGCCCTAGCTGTTTTTTAGGTTTTACGGCTGGCATGTTTTCCTGATTTAAATTTAATTACCTAAAAAAACTATAGAATCTGTAACTACTGATGTTTTTAGCGGTTCTACCGGTATTTTTTTCAACTTAACCGGTTTATGGGATTGATTTGTTTCCACTCCAGATGAATCCAGGGCAGGTTTAACCCTAACGGTTTTTTCCAGAATATCATGCAACGTTGCCTGTAACGAATCGCCATAAATATTGGTTGCAATAATACGCCCCCAACGGTCAATCAAAACGTTCGACGGTAACTTTGTTACGCCCATCAGCCTAAATACCTGTGAATTGTATGGATCGGGTTCAGCCACATGTAGCCAATCCAAAGAATCGCGAAGCGATAATGCCTGCAACGAATCCGGATTATATCCGGCAGCCACCTGCACAATTACTAAACCCTTTTTGGCAAACTGCCGGTTAACTTGTTTCAACTTAACGGGTTGGCCGTAACATTCGGCACACCAATCTGCCCAAAAATCAATCAGTATAAGCCTTGCCCGCAATCCGGGAATATTAACCGTGCGCCCATCAGCCAAATTAAAGCTAACCGGAGGTATCACGCCTCCAACCGTTGGTTTGGCAACATTCCTATCAATTTGAAGCAACTTTTCCTGGCCACTAACGTAACTGCGAAACGATTTTACGAACGAATTATCGGGATATACAAGACTCAGGCATGAATCCACCTTCACAAAATAGTGTCTGTAAATATCGTAGGGAAATAATTCTTGGTTGGAATTAAGGCGTGCGCTTAGAACCAAAATTGACGAAAGCAAAAACGTATTACCTTTTACGCAATTCAGTCCGGCATTCCGTA
This sequence comes from Bacteroidales bacterium, assembly GCA_050180015.1. GTDB lineage: Bacteria > Bacteroidota > Bacteroidia > Bacteroidales > Tenuifilaceae > JBFXEO01. The sequence continues at coordinate 878 of JBFXEO010000223.1, forward strand.
TATTCTCAATCAGGGAATCCCGAATTATATTGATGGACATCTTAGCGGAATCCCGGGCAAAAGCGGTAGTATCGTCCAAATACTGAAACTGTAACCGATTTAGCTCAGCAATACATACTGAAAGTTTTTTCTGGAATAGCAAGACATCTGCCGACTCCCGTGATCCTGTAATGCTATAGCTAGTGCCATTGCCCAAAACCTCAATCTTTTCTCCGGGTTGAACAACCAGTACAATGGGAAAATTTACCTTATCAACCGAAAGGGCCACTATGTCCGATGTTCTTGTCAAAAATTCAAAATTGGCCTTTCCGCGTGAATCCACTTCCGATGAATCTATTGCTACGCTTTTACTGCCATTCCACCGGCAAAGGTAAAGTAGTCGGCCCTCCGTATTGTCAAGTTGAACTTTAAGGTGTACCAAATCAGGTGAGGATGAGCACGAATAGCCGCCCAAAAGAACGGTAATATTCAAAAAAGTAAGGAGGATTTTACCCGCATTTAACCTAAAAACAGCCATACATCATTCTTTACCGAAAAAATTTCAAAAAAAATAACAAACACCGCAATCGATTTATACCTCAAATCCCAAAAAAATCAGTCCAAAATTAACTAAAAGTTAATTTGAAATTAGTTGAATGTGATCTTTTTTAGCTAACTTGTTTACGTTTTTGGGATGTATTTTTAACATAAATTAACAACTAACGGTAAATTGACCATGAAATACTTAGCATTCGACAAGGAACAGCTAGTAAACTTAGAGTACTCCCTAAACCGGGAGATTTTAAGCACTAACCGTGCAGGAGGATACTTTAGTACCACCATCATTCTCTGTAACACCCGTAAATATCATGGTTTAATGATCTTGCCCATTAATGAGTTTGATGGAGAAAATCATGTGCTCCTCTCAAACGTTGACGAAACGGTTGTACAGCACGGCCAATCGTTCAACCTTGGCATCCATCGTTACCCCGGAATTTATGAGCCCCGCGGGCACAAGTACATCGTTGATTTTGAATATGAACCAACACCTACCTTAACGTATAGGGTTGGAGGCGTAATTCTGAAAAAAGAGTTACTCTTCGTTCACAACGAGGAGCAATTTATGATCCGCTACACGCTTGTTGACGCGCATAGCCCAACAAAACTTAGGATTAAACCATTCCTTGCATTCAGGAATGTACATAGCTTAAGCAAGGCCAACCTATGGGCAAACACCAAGTATCAGGTTTGCGGGAATGGTGTAAAGTATAAACTTTACACGGGTTTTCCGTTCCTCCACATGCAGATGAATAGGAAAAACGAATTCATTGCAACGCCCGATTGGTACTATAACATAGAATACATGGAGGAGCTGAAACGAGGTTACGAAGGGCACGAGGACTTATTTGTTCCCGGATATTTTGAAATCCCAATAAAAAAAGGTGAAAGTGTAATATTCTCAGCAGCAACATCGGAGCAAGGCCCGTCGGGCCTGCTAAAAAAATTCAATGCAGAGCTACAGCGTCGCCATCCAAAGAATGATTTTATGGCCTGCATTGAAAATTCTGCCGAGCAATTTATTGTCCAAAAAGGTAAACGGCACGACATCATCGCCGGATACCCATGGTTTGGCAGCTGGGGGCGCGACACGTTTATTTCCTTGCCCGGGCTAACCCTTGGCCTAAACGATCCCAAAACATGCAAAACCATACTCGACACGCTTAGCAACAATTTAAAAGAAGGCCTTTTCCCCAATATGGGCAACTCCGCATCGGTTGCCTTTAACTCGGTTGATGCCCCGCTATGGTATTTCTGGGCTATTCAACAGTACTACCTGTACACCGATAACCATCAGGAGATTTGGCACGATTACGGGAAAAAACTCAAAACCATCCTAAAAGGGTACCGTGATGGCCTAGCCTTTAACATCAAAATGCAAACCAACGGACTAATATGGGCCGGAGAAAAGGGCTATGCCCTTACCTGGATGGATGCCATAGTTCAGGGGAAACCAGTGACACCAAGAATAGGTTTTCAGGTTGAAATTAACGCGCTATGGTACAATGCCCTGATGTTCACCATTGATCTGGCAAACAAAAACAAGGATAGCCGATTTGTGAAAGAGTGGTTACCAATTGCAGAATTGGCAAAAAAATCGTTCGAAGAGATATTCTGGATACCGGAAAAAAATTACCTGGCCGATTATGTTGATGAAAATGGGCAAAACAGGGATATACGACCAAATCAAATTTTTGCAATTTCGTTACCATACAGCCCAATAGAGGACGACAAAAAGCTGGGCGTTTTAAACATCGTAGAACGGAAACTGTTTACCCCAAAAGGATTACGAACACTCTCGCCGCAAAATCCTGAATACAAAGGACGCTACGAAGGCGACCAGCCAACACGCGACTCTGCATATCATCAAGGAACCGCATGGCCATGGTTACTTGGTGCCTACGTGGAGGCGCAATTCAAACTGTACGGGAAAAATGCGCTACATTTAGCGCAAAGTGTTGTGGAATCCCTAAAAGAAGATATCGATATTCACGGAATATGCTCAATTGCCGAAGTTTACGATGGAGATCCACCGCAACGCCCCAACGGATGTATATCTCAGGCGTGGAGCGTTGCTGAATTAATTCGAATTGTTCGATTTATAGAAAAATATAGCGATTAATTACTATAAACTGCTATTAACATGAGAGTTTTGATGTTTGGCTGGGAGTTTCCTCCACATATAACAGGAGGATTAGGAACGGCGTGCTACGGGCTTACAAGGGGTATTGCCAAAGAAAATGTTGATGTAATTTTTGTTGTTCCAAGAGCTTATGGCGACGAGGATGGCTCATCGGTCCGTTTAGTTGCCGCAGAGAATATTGATGTTACGCACACCAACATGCAACTCGAAGAATTTTGGAAGCACATTCGCTACCTTGAGGTCAGCTCTAATATAGTTCCTTACGTAGATCCCGAAGAATTTAAAAAAATTGTTGATTCTTCGGAACTTGAATCAACGAAAAATTCCAGTCTATCATCGCTTAAAAAGTTCAAATTTTCCGGGAAATACGGGCCAAACCTGATGAGCGAGGTTACACGCTATGCACTTATTGCCGCAACCATTGCCTCTGAAAATCAGTTTGATGTTATCCATGTGCACGACTGGCTCACATTTCCGGCAGGAATTGCAGCAAAAATGGTATCGAAGAAACCTCTGGTAGTGCACGTTCATGCAACTGAATTCGACCGAAGCGGAGAAAATGTCAACCAAAGCGTGTACGACATTGAACGAAGGGGAATGGAGGTTGCCGACAAAGTGATAACCGTTAGCAACTACACCCGTAACATTGTTATTACTCGCTATGGCATTCCCGAGTCAAAAGTAGTTACTGTTCACAACGCCGTGGATTTCTCGAACCATCAAGAAGAGCAAGGTGGGGAACGGGGCGTAACCGAACAGGTGGTTACGTTCCTGGGCAGGGTCACTTTCCAAAAAGGGCCCGACTACTTTGTAGAAGCTGCCAGCAAAGTCCTAAAAAAGCATCCAAACGTTAGGTTTGTTATGGCTGGGAGTGGCGACATGCTGAACCGGATGATCCGCCAGGTTGCCAAGCTGGGCATCGCCCATAAATTTCACTTCACGGGTTTCCTTAAAGGTCCCGATGTTAACAGAATGTTCTCCCTTAGCGACGTTTACGTAATGCCTTCGGTTTCTGAACCCTTTGGAATTAGTCCGTTGGAAGCAATGCGCTCAAATGTTCCGGTAATTATTTCCAAGCAATCCGGCGTTTCAGAGGTGCTTAAGTACGCAATAAAAGTTGATTTCTGGGATGTTGATGCCTTGGCCGACAGTATTTACGGACTACTCAACTACAAGGCCCTGGCTAACTTTTTCATAAAGTATGGACAGGACGAGGTGAACAACCTTTAGTGGGACAATGCCGCCAAACAAGTTGTTAATATCTATAATTCTACCATATTACACTGTATTAACGTTAATCCGATATTAGTGTTGAAGTCTATTTGCTTTT
>JBFXEO010000224.1:0-4875 GCA_050180015.1 Bacteroidales bacterium
ACAGCATCATACTTGCTGTTGACTAATTACGTTCTAAAAATCAACAAAGGCTTGCTTGCAGGTTTTTTGGGCAAGCCTTAATACGTTTTTACAACAATATTTATGAAATTTGAAAATTAAGCGTATTAACCTATTTGCTATGGATAACAATAATATTAACATGGACAGGTCGATGTCCTCTATCACGCAAATCATCTGGAATGGCAAAAAGATCATCCTATTTATCAGCGCTATTGCGCTTATTTCATCGCTTGTAGCATCGCTTCTAATTAAAAATCAGTATAAAGCCACCGCCACCATATTTCCACCTGTAGCCAACCAGGTTTCAAAAGAGCTGCTTACCGAAAATAAACAGGAAGGTTTAACCTCCTTTGGCGAGGCAGAGGAAATGGAACAATTCCTACAAGTTTTAAATTCCAGGACTTTCAAGGACATGGTAATTTCAAAATTAAACCTTCAGGAGCACTGGGAAATTGATCCCAATATCCCTGAATACAAGTTTAAAACCTATAAAGAATTTGATGAAAATATTAAGATTAAAGCTACCCGCTACCAAAGCATAAGTATTGAAGTGATGGATCAAAACCCCCAATGGTCTTCCGAAATTGCCAACACGGTTGTTGACCTTTCCGATAGCTTAATGCGCTCCATTAAAGCACAAGTAGCCGTTGATGCTCTAAAAGCATTAGAAAAACAGTTCAAGCTGGTTGAGCAAGAGTTAACCTCATTACAGGATTCACTTGCTACCATTATGGCAAACGGAATTATTGATCCTGAACGTCAGGCCGAAAAATACTACAAGGAATACCTAAACGCCCTACTTAAGGGAAATAAATCGCAACTATCAATACTAAGCAAAGAGGTTTCAAAATTTGGGAGTTTTGGTGCCAAACATGTCAGATATACATTTGAAATAGATGAACTATCTACTCAGCTAAACGAGTTGCGCAAAAACATGGTGGTTGCCCGAATCGAAGCAAACCAGGAAATACCTACTCGATTCATAATCGACCGAGCCGATATTCCCGATAGAAAAGCGTACCCAAAACGTAGCATAATAGTTATTACTGCCACATTATCCGCATTACTTTTTACCATTTTACTACTTCTACTTCAGGAACATTTAAAACAGCTCAGGAAAAGTGTTCGCTAATGCCGTTTCAGGTTATTAAACTTTATTCCCGTTAATGGATACCATTAAATCGATAAAAAGCTATACAAAAAAGAATTGGGTTGTTTTAGCCAGCTTTACTTTTATCCTAATCAACGCCTTGCTTGTTATCGGGTCAAAGCATACTTTACTTTTTGTTTTGCCTGCCTTATTACTCTTTTTAATTGTTTACATTCTATATCCACTTAAATTTTACCTTGCCTATCTGCTAATAAGCCCATTATCCATACCCCTTTCTGAAATTTACCCCAATTTACCATTCGATTTATGGCTACCTTCAGAGTTGATGCTTGTGGCATTGGCACCTGTAGCGTTTTATATGTTGATTTCAGAGAATTTTAAGAATCTTTGGTTTTCGAGGCATCCTATACTGCTCATGGTTTACTTCTTTATGGGTTGGCTTACCATTTCCACTATTACAAGCACAATCCCGTTGGTATCGGTTAAGTATTTACTGCTAAAAGCACTATACCTCTTAGTTCTTTTTTATTTACCCTTCGTGCTTATTACCAGTAATACTTTATCTTTCAAAAAGATTTTTTTATTTTATGCCATTGGCTTACTTGTAGTTATTGCCATTGCGCTCACAAAGCAATGGGAAAGCGGGTTGTTCAATAAGTTTGCAGCACACGGCTCGTGCAATCCTTTTTTCACGGACCATACATCATACGCGGCATCGATAGCACTACTGTTTCCTGTATCTATTGCTCTTACCTTTTCATCAAAATCATATAAACCGAAAATTATTTTCTTCCTGCTTGCGCTTGTTCTGCTAATTGCAATAATTCTATCATACACCAGGGCTGCATGGCTTAGCATAATGGTAGCCGGGGCACTTTGGGTAGTATGGCTTTTGAAAATTCGTTTTCGGTATATTGCTTTAGTTTCACTTTTACTTTTGGGCTCAGTACTACATTTTCAGAACAATATACTGATATGGCTTGACCAGAATAAAACAACATCGAGCGCCGACTTACATAAACACATCAGCTCAATAGCCAACATTCGTACCGATGTATCAAATGTGGAGCGCATAAACCGATGGACCTCAGCCATAAGAATGTTCGAGGAAAAGCCTATTTTTGGATGGGGCCCCGGCACTTACATGTTTCAATATGCTCCATACCAGGCATCATACCTTAAAACAAGCGAAAGTTCAAATCTGGGGCTAAAAGGTAATGCCCACAGCGAGTACCTGGGATTGCTTTCCGAAGCCGGCTTACCGGCAGCTCTGGCATTTATCTCAATCATAGTACTTTTACTTTACAAAGGATTCCATCTAATTTCAAAGCTAAAGCCAAAGAGCGCTGATAGAATCATCCTTACAGGTGTCCTATTTGGACTTATCACCTATGTTGTGCATGGGATTTTGAATAATTTTTTGGATATAGATAAGGTTGCTGTTCTTTTCTGGGGATATGCAGCCCAAATATTAGCTATGGATTACCGCTACTCAAAATCGAATCCTAATATCGAGATATCATCAAACACATCGGAATCCGATTCACGTTCCTGAGCAATGGCATTTATTATTTGATGTACATCACGATTGGGCATGAAATTTCGTTCCAGTATATTGGTGTTATATACTACTTTATCGCCCGCAATGGTTTCAACCAAGCCATCGGTGTAACAAAGCAGCGTGCCTGGCTCATCAATGTTTAAAATTCCCTGGTTAATAACCGGAATTTCATCAAGCATTCCTAACCCAACGCTTCCCAACGAGAGCTGAATTATTTTACCGGAGCTCCGAATGAACAGGAAGGGAGGATTATGCCCTGCGTTAACGTACTCCAATCTGCGGGTACGATTATTGTATCGACCTATAAATAATGTAATGAACTTTTCACCTTTGGCAGTAGCCATAACCCTTTGGTTAAGCTTTTCTATCAAACTTGAAAAACTTATATCCCTGGTAAAAAGTGCCCTCAAATTTGCCTGAAAGTTTGACATGAGCAATGCTGCCGAAATGCCTTTACCCGAAACATCGGCAATGCAAAAGCCAAGGTCATTAGCGCTGAGTGCAATAACATCGTAGTAATCACCACCAACCTCAAAATGAGGGCTATAGTATGACCCTATGCGTACCCCCTTAAAATTGGGCATATCGACCCGTGAAGGAATAAGCATGGATTGCATACGCGAGGCAAGTTCGAGCTCCTTACGCATGGCCTCCTGTTCCAAGCTCTTGTGGAACAAGTGCAGATTCTCAATGGCAACAAAAATGATAATCGATAGGGTCTGAACAAAGTTCAGGTGGCGAATGGTGGCGCTTACACCCTTTTCGTACTCATTGGTATCACCTATGAGCACGTAACCTACAGGCTGATTATTCTGTATAACGGGAATTATTACGTCGAGCTCAAGCAGTATGGGGTTGTCGGATACGGCAACGAACGTAATCTCGTTAAAGGGTAGTAGATCACGCTCAACGCTAATGTTTGCAACCACTCTATCAGGGCAATTGCTGTTAAGCAGCAACTCCCACTTCCCTTCCTCTATTTTGTAAAGAAGAATCCGATCAATTCCCAGGTCGTCGTTAAGAATTCGCCTGAAACGATCAATCAACTCCTCGGGCTTTAGCTCAGCGCTAATTTCCTGAGCCATACCAAGCAGAGTATTCAGCTTAAACGTACTCAGCTTTAACCTATTCTGCGACGTGGTTATCGACATATCCTCTTTTTTGCCAAAAAAACTTATTCCTAAAAAAGGAATAAGTTATAACAAAATTAGGGATAAAACAATATTTGGTTCAATATTTTCTAAAATTACTTAACCCTTTCAACGTATTCTCTGGTACGGGTATCGACTTTAATTTTATCGCCTGTATTTACAAATAGTGGAACGTTTATTACTGCTCCGGTTTCAACGGTTGCTGGCTTAAGAGCTGTTGAAGAAGCGGTATCGCCCTTGAGCCCCGGTTCAGTGTAGGTTACCTCCATTTCAACAAAAGGAAGAAGCTCACAGGTTAAAATATTTTCCTTTTCTGCCTCTACCATCATTTCAACATATTGTCCTTCCTTAAGTAAATCGGCATTTTCTATCATGTGCTCTTGAATGCTAACCTGCTCAAAGGTATCCTGATGCATGAAATGATAGCCCAAATCGTCCTTGTACAGGAATTGGTATGGCCTACGTTCAACCCTTACAACATTTATCTTAACCCCAGCCGTAAAAGTATTTTCAACAACCTTTCCGGTTTCAAGACTTTTTAGCTTGGTTCTAACAAAGGCGCCCCCTTTACCTGGTTTAACATGTTGAAACTGAACAATTGTGTAAATTTTGCCGTTGAATTCAATAAACAATCCGTTTTTAAAATCCGCTGTTGTCGCCATATATTTCTATTTTACAATGGGTTGCAAATATAGCAAAAATGAAACTAACAAAAAAATAATCGTTAGTTAGGCCAACCTATTTTTTGAAGCGCTAAAACATAAAGTTTAAGCTTCAAAGTTTAAAATCAAGTTAAAAGTTAAGAGTTATAAGACATCAATCTCCTCAATCTAATCAATCACATCAACCGTGAAACGTTAACCGTGAACCATCAACTGTCAACTATTTTTTCCGAACAACGAGCAACGAACAACGAACAACTGCCAGCCATCAACCATCAACTATCTATTGCACCTCAAAAAAATCAACTGTATTTATAGCTATTTCTATCGTATTAAGGATGAAACACTTTCTGATAAGATTCTTTTGTA
>JBFXEO010000225.1:0-4758 GCA_050180015.1 Bacteroidales bacterium
ATATAATTGGGCTAACATGCCTGCAGCCCTGTCATCATCGAGCACTTCGACCCAAAAAACAGCGGTTGCCACATTGTGCTACCATGCGGGGGTTTCAGTTAATATGGATTATGCTCCAGATGGTTCAGGCGCATCAAGCCAGGATGTCCTTTATGCCCTTACCTCCTATTTTAAGTATGATCCTACAACAATCAACATATATGATTTTGATGTAAACCAGCAAACCTCATGGATCAGCATGGTAAAGGATGAAATAGATGCAGAAAGACCCGTATATTACAGTGGAAGTAGCAGTGCCGACGGTGGGCACGCCTGGGTTTGTGATGGATATGATAATAGTGACAGGTTGCATATTAACTGGGGATGGGGTGGATACTACGATGGATATTTTACAGCCAGCGCAATGAATCCCGGTACGTATAGTTTCAGTGAAAGCAACAGCATGATTACAGGCATTAAACCTGGAACCTCAAATCAAACCATGCTATGGATTAAACAGGCTAGTGGCTTCTTAAGTGCCTCAAGGGGAATCCGTAATATTGCTGCAGTAAGTAATAGCACTGCCTGGGCGGTTGCATACGACGGTAGCGGAGATGACAATAAGGTCCGCGATTTCACAAGGACTACTGACGGTGGAAAAAACTGGGTTTCCGGAACTATTAATGCTACTGGTACTGAAGGGCTAGAATCGTCAATGATTACTGCCGTTAACGATAATACAGCCTGGGTTGCCCTATACGATGGTACCGCCGGAGGCGGTAAAATTGTAAAAACCTCCGACGGAGGCGAAAACTGGACAGTTCAATCATCCGCTACCTTTTCCGCACCCGACGGATTTCCCAATGTGATTTATTTCTGGGATGAAAATAGCGGATTCTGCATGGGCGATCCCAATGGTGGCTATTTTGAAATTTATACTACAACTAACGGTGGCGATACATGGTCCCGAGTTCCTCAAGCCAACATACCAGCCAACTTAACAGGGGAATTTGGAACTGTAGGATTTTATGCCGTATATGGAGATATTGTATGGTTTGCAACCAATAAGGGAAGAATATTCAAATCTACAGATAAAGGGTACACCTGGGTTAAGTACCAAACTCCGTTATCTGCAGAAAATTTCGAAATATCTTTTAAAGATGCCAATACTGGCATAATTCAAAGTCGTGGCACTGCTGTTAAAAGCTATCGTACCACCGATGGCGGCGAAAGTTGGACACAAATAATTCCTACCGGAAATTTCTACACAAGCAGCTTCTCGTATATTCCAAGTACAAATATCCTTATTTCATCAGGATCTGATTATCAAACTCCATTTGAAGGCATTTCGTATAGCTTAGACGATGGAAATACATTTACTGATTATGCCGATCTGTATAAAAATTTCCAATTTCTGACAGTAGGGGCATCTCCAGAGGGTGCTGTTTGGGCCGGTGGATTTAACACCGATCAGTACAACGATGGAATGTGGTATCTGAATGGCAATGCTATTTTTAGCCGATTCTCTATCAATAAAACATCGGTTGCCAGAGGCGATTCAACCGTAATTCTTACGGACAAGTCCTACGGCAATCCCGATAGCTGGGAATGGGATTTTGGAGACGGCGCTTCTCCTGCAACATTGACCGGACAAGGCCCTCATACCGTAAAATATACGTCGGATGGCGATAAAACCATAACGCTTACAATTACAAAGAATGATCAGCAGTATGTTTATATTTGCACCAATGCCATAAATGTTACATGGCCCGATGATGTTAATACCGATGTACAAAGCAGCAACTACATTATCTACCCAAATCCGGCAACGGTTAACAATATCTATGTTAGAATAAACGGTTTCGAAAAGGGAGCTATCAGCGTATTCGACATAAAAGGTGCCTTAGTTTGGCAATCGCAAGGCATCACTGAGGACGACAGGGTGAACATCAGCAATTTTGCATCAGGACTTTACATAGTAAGAATTCAGAAGGCAGATGGCTCTACACTCTCAAGGAAACTTACCATATCGAGATAATAATTGAGTTGATTTTAAAGCGGCGGGGGCTATGATTGTTCCCGCTGCTTATTTAACTTTTTCTAAAGATTCTCCCACCAAACCCTTGGTTCCACTCAAAATTGCCTTTACCGATCCTATTAAGATTTTAGCCTCAACCATTACTGGAACCTTACTTGAGTCATCCGAGACCCAAACTGTCATATCCTCCCCTCCCTTAAAGATAGTCCCCTCAACAAGCATTACCGAAAATTTTATTGTCTGATACGTTAAACCATCCCGTAATTTCAACGATTCTTTACCCCAATATCTGATGTATAAATGGAAAATTTCATTGTCAATTACCATTGTTAATGGTATTTTCTCGCCGGGGCTACACTGGTTAAAGTTTAAATTCCGGCAGTAATATATCGCGCTTAACACATCAAATGTACAGGGTTGAAGTTCTTTATACTCATCTTTAAATGGGCGGTCGGAATTATAGGTTATAAATCTGATTATGTTTTCTGCATAGTTGTACTCGTACCGGTTGTAAGTTTTAAAACCACCCTCGTAGGTATCGCGTAAAAACCACAGCGGCCTAAAATCATCCTTGCTGACAATTGCCTCAAATTTATCGCGAACCTTGAAAAACCAATCGTACTCCTTTAAACTCCATCCTTTTGATACAAAATGATACGCAGGCTGATCGTCGTAAACCGTATCGCTTACCGTAAAAAAAATATCAGCAGCTTTCAGCCAAATAAACTTCCAGTTATAGTAGGCACGGTAGGTGATTTCCTCTCCTATTTTGAACGAATAACTTGATAATCTACACGTTGTATCCTGGGCATACAAATATGCGCAAGATACACTGAGTAGTACAGCAACAAGAAATCTCTGCATAATCTTTCTTGTTTACAGGAATATAAACTATAGCCCCAACTGCTGCCGGAGTGAATCATCGGCAGTTTCCTTTTTTATCGTAATACGTTCAAGCAGAACAATTACAACAATCCCCAGGATAGCGAACAGAATTGCCCATAAAGTGTAAGGCTCCAATCCATTGGTATATTTGTACGTGTCGGGCAAGACATTCCTCTCTATTAATGGTCTTACAGCTCCATTTTTATCGATAAAGGTTTGAACCGCCACTTTCCATGGCCAAACTTTATTAAGCGATCCCAGAATAAAACCGGTAAGCGTAGCAATGGTGATACTATGGTAATGATGTAACAACCATGATAGCACATTGGAAAACAGCAAAATTCCTATAGCTGCGCCTACTATAAAAATGAGAAGAATTGGAATGTTAAACGAGGCTATAGCCCCCATCATAAAAGCATACTTGCCAAGCAGAAGTAAAATAAAACTGCCGGAAATTCCCGGGAGTATCATGGCACAAATAGCAATTGCCCCGCATAAAAATATAAACCACATTGAGTTTGTTGTTTCGGTAGGAGAAACTGCGGTAATCCAGTAACCAACAACTACTCCAACCACAAAGCTAACGCATACAGAAAAACTCCATTTTTGTACAGTTTTACCTACAAACCACACCGATGCTAGAATTAATCCAAAAAAGAAGGCCCATGTAAATATGGGATGGTAAATTAGCAAATAGTGCATTAAACGGGAAAGCGATAAAAAGCTAATTGTTATACCCAAAAGAATAGAGAATAGAAACTTAGCATTAATTGCCTGTAAAAACTGTACTATGCCATTCTTCTTGAATATTTTCAACGACGCTTTTGATCCTACGGATTTAATTGAATCTATCAACTCCTCGTAAATTCCGGAAATAAAAGCTATTGTGCCACCCGACACGCCTGGAATCACATCAGCGGCCCCCATGGCAATTCCTTTTACTATTAGTAAAACATAATCAATAGGTTTCCTCTTCATCTTAAGATGGTAGTGTTAAAAAGTATTTTAAACTATTTTTACTTTTTTAGGTTGGCCGGAAGGAATTGAAAAAATGTATCACCACGAAGTCCTAGCCGAAGGGTTTCTAAAGAAATAACTTCGTTTGTGGCAATATTACCCAAATTCACGTTTGCACCTAAAAGTTTAATAAACCAAGCCTGCTGACTTTTCAGGGGGGCCTCCCAGATTACATTCTCTATCTTTATATGCTCTACAATATCATCTATAAGCTTAACATTGGCGGAGTGATCCTGATTGTAAATACCAATATTCCCGCTCTCCCGGGCCTCGGCAATTACCTTCCAGCTACCCGCCTCAATTTCGGTTTTCATCATGGCAACCCACTCATCATCTGGAATGTGGACATCGGCCTGCTTTGAACCAACCTCTGAGATAACCGTGTATTTACCCGCCAACCTGGAAATATAGTCGCACTTAACAGCATGGTTCATTTCCATGGAGCCATCGGATACTTCCACCAAATCTAACCCCAGCTGATCAATAAACCTGACAAAATCATCAAAGAGGCCCCGTATTATAAAAATTTCGAAAAGTGTTCCTCCTAGGTAAGGCCTAACACCGGCTCTCTGGTAAAATTTAATTTTTTCTTTAAGTTTGCTGGTTATCAGCGAAGTACCAAATCCTAACTTTACAAAATCAATATATTCACCGCCCGATTCAACCATGTTTTCGGCTTCAGCAAGGCTTAATCCTTTGTCCATAACCATTGTCAACCCATAGTTGCGGGGTTTAAAGAACCGTTCAGGTATGTAAGGTAACGTGTAGTTCATAACTTTAAATTTTATTTATTCCGATCAAATTTATTCTTTTTTTAGGGGTTTTAACAAAAATACCTG
>JBFXEO010000226.1:0-4750 GCA_050180015.1 Bacteroidales bacterium
CATTAACCCATGCATACCGGGAGGATAATTTTTCTTTTCAAAATACTTATCCGGTCCTAAAATGGGTTCCCCGAATTTACGGGCAATTTTCGTGCTGGGTCCTGTATATCTTGCCATTCCTTTAAAATTATTTATTTCTCAAATTCCGTTCAGTAAAAGGGTTATACCCTGCGGCGTTTTGGAGGCCGGCAGCCGTTATGGGGTAAAGGAGTAACATCTACAATTTCAGTTACCTCAATGCCAGCAGCGTTAATAGTTCGTATGGCTGATTCTCGGCCTGCTCCGGGTCCTTTTACAAAGACCTTAACTTTTCGCAGCCCCATGTCGTAGGCTACCTTAACACAATCGGTAGCAGCAGTTTGGCCGGCGTAGGGGGTATTTTTCTTTGATCCCTTAAAGCCCATCTTCCCTGCCGATGACCAGGAAATTACTTCCCCTGTGCTGTTGGTCAGCGTAATAATAATATTGTTGAATGAAGAATGTATGTGTGCCTGTCCAACCGGATCAACCTTAACAACTTTCTTCTTTGAAGATACTCTCTTGTTTGCCATAGTTTGTACACAATATTATTTAGTTGCTTTCTTCTTGTTGGCAACAGTTTTTTTACGGCCCTTTCGGGTGCGGGCGTTATTCTTGGTTGACTGGCCTCTAACAGGCAAACCAAGACGGTGGCGAATTCCACGGTAGCACCCAATGTCCATTAAGCGTTTAATGTTCATCTGAACCATGGAGCGAAGCTCGCCTTCTACTTTATACTCTTCATTCAGAATGGTTCGGATGGCGTTGAGCTCATTGTCATCCCATTCGGAAACCTTCTTATCGTAGCTAATTCCCGCCTTATCAAGAATCCTGCGCGAGCTGCTCCGACCTATTCCGTAAATGTAGGTTAGCGCAACTTCACCACGCTTATTTTTCGGCAAATCAACACCAACTATTCGTGCCATACCTGATTTCTTAAAAAATTTTTAGACTGCAAAATTAAACAATTTATCCTTGACGCTGCTTGAACTTAGGATTTTTTTTATTAATCACGTACAAGCGGCCTTTTCGCCTGACTATTTTACAATCGTCGCTGCGCTTCTTGATTGAGGTTCTTACTTTCATCTCCTTTGATAATTTAAGTTTACTTATACCTAAACGTTATGCGTCCTTTGGTTAAATCATAGGGCGACATCTCCACTCTAACCTTATCGCCGGGTAGTATTTTGATGTAGTGCATGCGCATTTTACCCGATATATGCGCAATAATAACATGGCCGTTGTCAAGCTCCACCCGAAACATTGCGTTTGACAATGCTTCAATTATGGTTCCATCTTTTTCTATTGCCGGTTGTTTCGACATCCTCTCGCCTTATTAACTTTTAAAAATTACCTGTTCAACGTACTGAAATGTGGAGAGGGTTTCGGGTTTCCCATTCCTAACTACTACGGCAAGTTCGTAGTGTGCAGATGGTTTTCCATCCTGGGTTCGAACTGCCCACCCATCACTATCCTGGTAAACATACCTTGTTCCCAGGTTAATCATTGGCTCAATACATATAACCAAACCTGCAGGAAGTTTAGGTCCGCGCCCTTTATTGCCATAATTGGGAACCTCGGGGCTTTCGTGCATGTCGTGCCCAAGCCCATGTCCAACCAGCTCACGAACTACGGAGTAGCCATTACTCTCGGCATGGGTTTGAATCGCATGTGAAACATCGCCTATGCGGGCACCTTCAACTGCTGCTTCGACTCCGTGCTCCAGGCACTCGCGGGTTACCCTGAGCAACCGTTTAACCTGTGGTGCTACCTCGCCAACTTCAAATGTATAGGCCGAATCGCCATAAAACCCATGCATGTAGGTTCCGCAGTCAACCGAAACTATATCTCCCTCGTGCAGCACCTGTTTAGAAGGAATTCCATGAACCACCACATCGTTAACGGATACACAAAGAGTTGCCGGAAACCCGTCGTAGCCGAGGAAACCAGGCTTGGCACCATTATCCCGTATAAACTCTTCCGCTCTATGATCCAACTCCTTGGTGGTAATACCAGGCCGAAGTATTTTAGCTACTTCAGCTAGCGTTTTGGAAACCAAATCGTTATTAAGCCTTAGCAGCTCAATCTCCTCTTCCGTTTTAATTGCAAGCATTGTAAAGAACTTATCTGCAGGTATCAACTAGTAACCTGCCCTTCCCTTAACCCGACCAGACTTCATCAGCCCGTCGTAGTGTCGCATCAGCAAATGGCTTTCAATCTGCTGTAGTGTATCCAGAACAACTCCTACAAGAATTAGAAGCGATGTGCCCCCAAAGAAGTTTGCAAACTGGTTGTTTACCCCAAGCATCATCGCAAATGCAGGAAGAATGGCTATTATGGCCAAGAAAATTGAACCCGGAAGGGTAATCTTGGACATGATGGAATCCAAAAACTCCACTGTTTTCTTTCCTGGTTTAACGCCTGGAATAAATCCCCCATTTTTTTTCATATCCTCAGCCATCTGGTTGGGATTGATAATAATTGCCGTGTAGAAATAGGTGAAAAGAATGATTAAAATTGCAAAAGTAAAGTTGTAGAGGAAGCCAGTATAGTTAAAAGCAGCGGCAATTCCTGCCGTGGAGTCAAACCGGGCAAACAGCATGGGAATGAACATGATGGCCTGGGCAAATATTATGGGCATTACACCCGCAGCGTTTACCTTAAGGGGTATGTACTGCCTAACGCCACCGTACTGCTTGTTGCCAACAATTCGTTTGGCATACTGAACAGGAATCTTACGGGTTCCCTGAACAAGCAGAATTGTAAACATGAATACAACAAAAAGCACAACCAGCTCGGCAAGGAACATAACCAAACCTCCACCAAGCTCCTCAGCCCTTGAGAAGAACTCAGCAACCAGTGCGAAAGGAAGTCGGGCAATAATTCCAATCATGATTATGAGTGAAATTCCGTTGCCAATCCCCTTATCAGTAATCTTTTCTCCGAGCCACATGATAAACATGGTCCCGGCAATCAGCACCATGGTAGCAAATATGGTAAAGCTGGCACCTTTAACAATAAAGGCAGACTCAGGGAGCTGGGCATGAAGGTTTGCCAGGTAGGCAGGAGCCTGAAGAATAAGAATAGCAATGGTAAGAATTCGGGTAATCTGGTTTAGCTTGTTACGACCGCTTTCTCCCTCCTTCTGTAACCGCTGGAAGTAGGGTATTGCAATTCCAAGTAGCTGCACCACAATGGAGGCTGAAATGTAGGGCATGATACCCAGGGCAAATATGGATGCATTAGAAAAAGCACCACCCGAGAACATGTTCAGAAGCCCCATGATTCCCTCCTTGGTTTGTTCCTGCAGAGCAGAAAGCTGATCCGGGTCTAACCCTGGAATTACAATAAAACTACCAAGCCTGTAAACCAAGAGAATTCCAAGAGTATAGAGGATCCTCTTTCGAAGGTCCTCAATCTTGAAAATATTCTTAAGTGTTTGAATAAAGGATTTCATCCATTTAAATTTTTACAGCCGTTCCGTTGGCTGATTCGATAGCCTCGATTGCTTTTTTTGAAAATGCATGGGCTTTAACCTCTAGCTTTGCAGTAAGTTCGCCCTTAGCAAGAATTTTGATACGCTCGTTACGGGTAACCAACCCTACTTCAATCAGGGTATCCACATCAATAGTTGAGTATCCATTTTTCTCAGCCAACGCCTGTAGGGTTCCGATGTTAATAGCCTGGTATTCAATCCTAAATGGATTTTTAAAACCATATTTAGGCATTCGTCGCTGCAGGGGCATCTGGCCACCCTCGAAACCAACCTTGTAGGAATGACCGGAACGCGATTGTGCTCCCTTTTGACCGCGCCCGCTAGTTCTGCCGTGCCCGGATCCCGTTCCACGCCCAACCCGTTTACGATTGTGGGTAGATCCCTTGGCCGGTTTTAAGTTATTTAGATTCATAGTTTTATCCATTTTTAAGGTTCTGAAGGTACTACTCCACCCGTATAAGGTGTCTTACCTTGGCTATCATGCCCATTACCTGTGGGGTGCCTTCTACTTCAACGGTTTTATGCATTCTTTTAATGCCCAGCGACCTGAGGGTACGCCGTTGGCGTTCTGGGTGGCCAATAACGCTTTTAATTTGGGTAATTTTAACTTTTGCCATGGCTTTAAAAAACTAACCGTTAAAAACTTTGCTTAATGATATGCCCCGTTGCTCGGCAATAGTTCTGGCATCACGAAGTTCGAGAAGTGCCATTACCGTAGCTTTAACCAAGTTGTGGGGGTTAGATGAGCCTTTAGATTTTGCCAGCACATCGGTAATTCCGACGCTCTCCAGCACGGCGCGCATGGCGCCTCCTGCCTTAACCCCTGTTCCTTGGGTGGCAGGTCTGATGATTACCCTGGCACCACCATACTTGGCTTCCTGCTCGTGGGGAATAGTACCCTTGAAAACCGGGATTTTAACCAGATTTTTCTTGGCATCTTCAATACCTTTGGCAATGGCGGCAGTAACCTCACTTGCTTTACCCAAACCGTAACCAACAACACCATCCTCGTTGCCAACTACTACAATTGCTGAAAAGCTGAAAGTACGACCACCTTTGGTAACCTTGGTTACACGCTGTATGCTCACCAGCCGATCCTTTAACTCCAGGTCGCTGGCTTTTACCCTATGTATGTTAGTGTTTGCTGACATTATCGTTAGAATTTAAGTCCTGATTCCCGAGCTGCATCGGCTAATGCCTTAACCCTACCATGGTATAGGTAGCCACTGCGGTCAA
>JBFXEO010000227.1:0-4698 GCA_050180015.1 Bacteroidales bacterium
TCCGTTAGCAAAAATAGTTCTCTAACCCATCCAGTAATCGCTGAAGTTTCTCCTGCTCAGTCATGGCTTCATATTTACGCTTTTCTTCCAAGACCTTTTGTTTTTCGGCTTCCAGGAGTTTTTGCCTATTGGCTTCGTACTTTGCAAGCACTTTGTCTTTCAGGTATTTCTCTGCAACCTGGGGGAATAGTTCAAGCAATAATTCTTCCTTTTCGTTTTTTGCGAGTTTTACATCTGCACCATACTCAGGGAATGAAGGGTTTGGCTGTTTTTTATAGTTTGCCGTATTGTAGGGAGTTTCTTCTTTTACCCCGGCAATTTTCATCCTAAACCCAGGGTCAACCGGAAGAGGGGTTTTCCCATAAATTCCCTTGACCAAATTAATAAACTGGGTTGATTTGTTGGTGTAGAAAGCTTCCCCTTTGCTTTCGTCAATGGCACAGTTTACGGCCTGCGCACCTACAATTTGGCTGGTTGGGGTAACCAGCGGAGGGCATCCGGCATCTAACCGAACCGATGGGATGATCTCAAGCACTCTTGGCAGTAACTTTTCCAGCTTTAACTGCTTAAGTTGAGCAAGCATGTTGGTGTACATCCCACCCGGAATTTCGGCGCGCTTTACATCTTCATCGGGGGCTGGGAAGTTAAAATACCTTTCTATTTCCTGGCAGGTTTCCAGCAAAGCGTTGTACTTGCCAGACTGTGCAAAGAGTATAGCTTTTTCAAATAAATTATCGGTACGGGCGGGTAGGGAGAAGTTGGTAATATCAAGCTCAACGGGTAACCGGTAAGTATCAAACCCCTTTAATTGTTCCCGAATTAATTTTAACTCGTTGTTAATTGATTTTACTGCATTTAGGTTAATTCCAGTTTCAACCCCCAGCTTATCACAAAAAATCTGAATAAGTTCAAACGTCGGGGCAGCAGGGCCGCCAGCAAAGTTCCAAATGGCTGTATCAACAATATCAACCCCGTTGACAATTGCGGTTAGTGTTGATGCCAACCCGTAACCGGGGGTGCAGTGTGTATGAAAATTGATGGGAACGTTTACTTTCTGCTTGAGTGCTGCAATAATTTTTGCAGACTCTTCGGGAGTTACCAGGCCGGCCATATCTTTCAAAGTAATCATATCGGCCCCCATGGCTTCCAGCTCCTTGGCCTTTTTGATGTAGTATTTCTCCGTAAAGATATTTTTGGGTAGTGTTTTCCCGTTTAGCTTTGCCTTAATTCTATCCTTGGTAGAAAACCTGGGATCAACAGTATAGCAAATTGTACAATCGGCCAAAGCACCATTTTCCTTAACATATTTAACCGTGCTGCGAATATTATCGGTATCGTTAAGGGCATCGAAAATTCGCATTATGGAGATGCCCGACTTCACAGCATTCCTGTTAAACCCTTCAATTACCTCCTCGGGGTAAGGGTTATAGCCAAACAGATTTCGTCCGCGGGATAAAGCTGTTAGTTTTGATGAATCGCCAATGGCCTTTTTAATACTCTCCAGCCTATCCCAAGGATCTTCGTTAAGATACCGCATAACCGAATCGGGAACGGCTCCGCCCCAAACCTCCATGGCGTAAAAATTGGCATCGCGAAAAAGGGGAAGTATGCGATCAACCTGCTGTTGATTCATTCTGGTAGCAAATAGCGATTGCTGCCCATCCCTAAGAGTTACATCCCTGATTAAAAGTTTTCTGTTCACGTAGAAATATTTTAAGGTTTAACCTATTGATAGCTTGTAAAAGGTTGCCTGTGAAAAAAACAAAATATCATGTTATTAAAATAACATACAAAATGTTACGGCTAAGTAAGCTATTAGTTTTAAAAATAGATTAGAAAAAAAGTGGCTTTACAACATATCCAACGTATTTTAACGGGAGATTCTTTAGTCCTAATAGCATTACGATATACGCGGTAAATAAAAAACGCAACCAAATACTCTGATTGCGTTTTACTCGTATGATGTATATTCCTATCTCTTCTTCTTTTGTATTTCCTGCTGGCGTTTGGTCATTTCTTCAATTCTTGCCTGCCATTTCGATTTTGTTACAGGTTTCTTTGCGTTATCGTGGAGTTTGGCAAGAAGTGCTTCATCATCAACAAATTGACGAATTAGGTATGTTTGTCCAAGCGTGAATAAGTTTGAAAGGAAGTAGTAGTAACTTAAGCCCGACGAGTAACCGTTGAACCAGAACAACATCATAATAGGCATCATGTAGGTCATCATAAATTTCATGCCCGGCATTTGGGCATTTGTATCGCCCATTTGATCGGTATTCATTTTTGAGGTGATGAATAGGGCACCGGCCATTAGCAGGGTAAATAAGCTGATATGATCGCCGTACCAAGGAATTGTGAATGGCAGGTTGAGGATAGAATCGTAAGCCGACAAATCGTCGGCCCAGAGGAACCCTTGCTGGCGTAGCTCAATGGATGCAGGAAAGAAACGAAACATTGCCACCAAAATGGGGAATTGTATGAGAATTGGTATGCATCCTCCCATTGGGTTTACGCCAACTTTTTTGTACAAAGCCATTACGGCTTGCTGTTTCTTCATTGCATCGTCCTTCTTGGGGTATTTTGCGTTTATTTCGTCAACCTGGGGTTTTAGAACCCTCATCTTGGCCGAGCTGAGGTACGATTTATACGTGAGAGGGAATAAAATGACCTTTATGATAACCGTTAGCAGTAAAATTATAATGCCATAGCTTTTGATGAACCGGCTCATAAAGTCGAATACGTTGATAACAACATACTTGTTAACCCAGCGGATAATGTTCTTTCCCAGCGGAATAACCTTTTCAAAACCCATGTTGTATTTATTCATGGTTTTAAAATGGTTAGGCCCAAAGTAGAAGCTGAACTGTATGGCTTCGTGGTTATCATTTCTGAACGGGATAGCAATTCTGGAGGAAAAGTTGCGGACGTGTTTACCATCATCGATGTTTGTCGCTTTTAAGTCGGCGTTTGCAAAATTCTCCTTGGCAACCAGAATCGACGAAAAGAACTGCTGTTTATAGTCAACCCATTTTAGCTTGGTGGTAATTTCTTTTTTTGATTCCTGGCTTCTGCTGTTGAGCTCTTCGTAATCTTCGTTGTAGTAACGGTAGGCAATGGTCGTGTAGTTACGTTCATTGTCGAGCCCTTTTTCCAACCTGAAAACATTTACATTCCAGAGTAAATCCAGCGTCCCCATATTTCCGCTAATGGTATTTCGTAATCCGTTGAATTGAATATCGAAACCGACAAGGTAGCTGTTGGGTTTAAGGGAGTAAACGTAGTCTATATAGGATGAATCAGCGATCTGAAGTCTCATTGTTAGGCTGGTTGAATCTTTGGTGCCAACGCTGATGGTTGAGTCGGAGGTCAATGGCGCAAAGTAAAGGTTGTTGGTTTGGATGTCGTTATTGTTTCCCCAGAACTGCAGCCCAAAAGTATTTTCATCGCCGTTGAACAGGACAAGCGGATCGCCGGAGTATGTTTTATATTTTTTCAGCTCAACGGAGTATATCCTGCCCCCCTGGGTGGCAATTTTAAGCCGCATCAAATCGTTTTCCAGGGTGATGTAGCGTTTTTCCCCCTCAACGGCTTTGGCGAATGAACCCATTTGGGCAACAACCTGTTTTTTCTGTACCGAATCGGCCATTGCTGCCTTCTGTTTTTTTTCGGTTTCAGCTCGTTGGAACTGCTCTTCGGCCTGAACTACCGCCAGGGAATCTGCCTTGCGTTGCGTTGCTTCTCTTTCCTCTTTCGACGGTTGGATTAATATTCCAAAACCAATCATAATGAGGAAGATCAAAACCAAGCCAATAATTGTATTCTTATCCATCAGCAAAAATCAATTAAACTTCATTTACAAATAAAAAACCACCCAAATACCGGGTGGCAAAGGTAATAAAATATATGTTTTTACCTGTTAAAATTTAGTGCGGCTTTCACAAAATCTACAAAAAGGGGGTGGGGATTGAGGACTGTGCTTTTGTATTCTGGGTGAAATTGCACACCAACAAACCACGGGTGTGAGGGAATTTCCATAATTTCTACCAGGTTGGTCTCCGGGTTAATTCCGGCAGAAACCATTCCGGCAATTTCAAACTGATCGAGGTAATGGTTGTTGAACTCATATCTGTGGCGATGTCGTTCCTGTACATCCGTTTTACGGTAAGCGGTGTATGCCTTTGAATTTTTTTTGATGTGACAGGGAAATGCGCCCAACCTCATGGTTCCTCCCATATTGGTAATTCCCTTTTGGGCCTCCATAAGATCAATCACCGGATGGGCTGTATTCAGCACCATTTCGGTGGAGTTTGCCTCTGCCAACCCAAGAACATTACGGGCAAATTCTATAACGGCACATTGCATTCCCAGGCATATTCCCAGAAAGGGAATATTATTCTCGCGGGCATACTTTATGGCCAAAATTTTTCCCTCTATTCCCCGGTTCCCAAATCCGGGTGCAACCAGAATCCCCCTTAAATCGCCTAATTTCTCATCGATGTTGGACTGAACTAAATTCTCCGACTGTACTAACGATATTTCAACTTTACATTCGTTGGCTGCTCCAGCATGGATAAACGACTCTACTATTGACTTGTAAGCGTCGGGCAGTTCAACGTATTTCCCTACAAGGCCTATTTTTACTTTGAACTTGGGATTTTTCAGCTTAGTAATAAACTGGTTCCAGTCATCCAGCTGGGG
>JBFXEO010000228.1:0-4652 GCA_050180015.1 Bacteroidales bacterium
ACGGAAATTTCATCTATTTATAAATACGGCGAGAAGGTCAGGAAAAATCATAACATCGTATTAGCACCCGATTTTGAGGCTGCAAAAAAGATTAATGCCCGCTTGAGTACAATTGGTAATCTTGCTTCCGACGGTAGGCCAATACTGGGGTTGCCGTCGAGAGACCTGCTGGAAATTGTTCTTGAAACATCGTCCGATGCCCATCTCATTCCGGCCCACGTTTGGACACCGTGGTTTTCCACCTTGGGATCGAATGCCGGATACGACAGTATTGAAGAGTGTTTTCGGGATTTATCGGAACACATCTTTGCGCTGGAAACGGGCTTGTCTTCCGATCCGGCCATGAATTGGAAGCTGTCCGCGCTGGACAAATATGCTTTGGTTTCGAATTCCGATGCCCACTCACCTCAGAAGCTGGGCAGAGAGGCCAATATTTTTGATACGGAGATATCTTATTACGCTATGTTCGAGGCGTTGAAGACCAAAAAAGGTTTCTTGGGTACCTACGAGTTTTTTCCGGAGGAAGGAAAATACCACATGGATGGCCACCGAAAATGCAATATCAGCCTGGAGCCACAGGAAAGCCTTAAGTTGAACAATATTTGTCCAAAGTGCGGGAAACCTTTAACCATAGGCGTATTGCACCGGGTAGCGAAGTTGGCTGACAGGGAAATGCCCCAAAAACCGGAGGATTCGCCCGGATTTGAATATATTATTCCCTTGCCCGAAATTATTGCTGAGTTTACCGGCACTGCCCCGGCAACAAAAACAGTACAGCAAACCTTTACACAAATCATTTCACTTTTTGGCAATGAGTTCGATTTGCTGCATACCATTCCGGTTGATGAGATCAAATCAAAGTCAGGGGAATTGCTGGCCGAAGCCATACGCCGGGTACGTAGCCACGAGGTGAAACCGCAGGGAGGATACGATGGCGAATATGGTGTAATATCGGTATTTAACCCCGGGGAAATCGATCAGATTATCGGGCAGACCGATATTTTTGGCGGAGGGATGATTGAAAAGATGGCACAGAGAAAATCCAAAAGCCGACCTGTGGAGCATACACAGTCCGGTCAGGAAGGAATTCAGGTACCAAAACCCAACGGAGAACAACAAAGTGCCATTCGGCACGAGGGGAATGTTCTGGTGACTGCGGGCCCGGGGACAGGTAAGACCAACACCCTTATTCAATGGATTATCCATCAGATTGAGGAAAAAAGCATTGATCCACGCGAAATAATAGCCATTACGTTTACCAATAAGGCGGCTGATGAATTGAGGAACCGCCTACAGGGGCAAATTGGAATAAAAGCAGACGGTGTACTGTTGGGTACGTTTCATGCTGTGGCTTACCGATTTTTAAAAGAGATAAAGCCCGGAATCGGTACTATTTATGGCAAAAGTAACCGGATAAGTTTGTTTAATATCCTTTTTTCCGATAAGGTAAAAGCAGACAAACTTTCCCGTGCTTACGAGGAATTTCGCGAAGAGGGTCGCCTGCCGGAGGAGACGGAATTTCGGTCTTACTTTGAGGTATATCATAAACACCTTGCTGAGAATAATGCGGTTGACCTTTCGTCCATCATCCTGGAGGTAAATGAGTTATTCAAGTCTGGCCTTTCCAACATAGCAGACAGGTATAAATGCTTGGCCGTCGATGAATTTCAGGATATAAACTCGGTTCAGTGTGAGTTCATCAAGCTCATTTCGGGAAACAAGCAGGTGTTTGCCATTGGTGACCCAAACCAGTCAATTTACGGATTCCGGGGCTCGGATGTTAAGCTGTTTTACGGGGTAAAAGACGATTTGAATACAACGGAAATCTTTCTACGGAAGAACTACCGTACCCCGAAAAATATACTGAATGCAGGCAATATGCTGGTTGCGCATAATCAGCAACGGGCAAGGGTAAGCCCGGAGGCTACAAAAATGTCAGATACCCGTATTAAATACTTCATAGCTGAAGATTCAAAGCAGGAAGCAGCATATATCGCCGACCAGATTTATAATTACGTGGGCGGGGTGGATGCTATGAGCACGGGGAAGGTTAGGTCGGATTACAATTATGCCTTTTCCGACATAGCTGTTCTGTACCGCACACACCGCGTTGCCGATGAAATTGCCAGGCAGTTAAAGTTAAAGGGTATCCCCGTTTTGTTGAGCGATGGCACTTCATTTTTCTCGGAACCGCCTTTTGATATTCTTGCAAATGCCTTACAGCTGCTGCAGAACAAACGGAATGTGATTGCTTTTTCAGGATTAGCGGAAAGGCTCCTGGAATTAACCGCAGCACAAAAACAGGCCCTGCTCAAAAGATTTATTGAAAATGGGGTTGATATGGAAAGCATTTCACCATCCGAAAGCTGGAAAAGATGGGTAAAGCTGTACAACAGCCTGGGTGCTAATTTTGAAAAAAACAGCCTTCAACATACGGTTCGGCAATTGCTGGATTTTTTTCTTCCGGAATCGGTATTATCTGCTCTGGAGCAAATTAAAAAGGAAATGTTGATTAAGCTGGTGGCCGAGCCAGATGTAAATCCCAATGATTTCTTACAAAAGTATATATTGTCGCCCTATACCGATACCGGCAGGCTAAACAGCGGTGGAGTACGCCTGATGACCTTTCATGCCGTTAAAGGTTTGGAGTTTCCTGTGGTGTTCATTGCCGGTGCCGAAGAGGGAATATCGCCTCTCGACAGAAAGGATACGGATATTGAGGAAGAACGTAGGCTGTTTTATGTTGCCATGACCCGCGCAAAGGATGAGCTGCAGATTGTGCGCTCCCAAAAAAGAAAACTTTACGGCCAGGAAAAAGAAATGTTACCATCGCGCTTCCTGAAGGAATTTGATCCGCAATACCTACAGCCGGTAAGTTTTGAAATAGCGAAAAAGATTAGGCCCATAGAGCAGCAGTTGAAGTTATTCTAATGTAAGAGTAATGGGCTTATATTCAGCATATAGATTAAAAAACGCTGTAATACCGAGCTGTTGATACCCGAAGGCAACCATCTTTTGGTGCAATTAAAATATAGATATTCTTCGCTTCCCCTCCGACGGGCTCAGGGTACAACCTCCAACAGGCTTAGGGAGCGACCCAGGATGACATCTTGCATTAAGTTCACGCTAGACTTTTAGAGTAATAATGGCATCATTTAAACTTTACCACTATTAGCGCATTCTCGGGAATTGCCCTGTATATAATTTTGGCATCCTTTTTAGCCATTTTTATTCGAATATACGGTTTATAGTCCGGTTTTTTGAATGCAAAAGCCCGCGTGAAAGTATTGCACGTTTTCCGTACCCTATCTTTTAACTCAAAATACAATTGCTTTATCTCATCTGCCGATTCTTTGGGGTTGCTTTCGTAGAAGTACAACTGCAAACCCGAGTTGGTTTCCAGTATAAAGTTTACCAGATCCACATCCGATGTGTCTGGAATAATATCGGGCGTATATTCGGAGGTATCCTTTGGGGCAATTTTTATCATCAGCGGAACCTTTCTTATGGTTGATTTATGCCGGGTAACCTTTAACGGTGCTGACAGCATTTGGTAAAGTGCAACCGGATTAACTGCATCAAAAAAGTTGCTGATTGTATAATCGCTCATTTTTGCCCGATGAACGGCTACCCCCTTAATCAGCAATGTTGCACTGCTATCGGGAAAGTCTAGTAGCAACGCGATGGAATCCTGCTTTACTGTTTCGAGATGCGACGTGTAGTATGCCTTTCGGAGCTGTATGCTGGCGATTTCAGAATCGGACGTGGCAATCCATTCCGAATCTTTTACTTTTTTTGCCTCTTCAATGTAGTGCCGGTTGAAAACGTCAATTGCATGGTTTATCGAGATGAACTGCATAAAAAATACGAATACCAGTGCTACGGCAAGGATTGAGAGGGAAACTACAATTACATACTTATAGTGCTTAAACATGGGATTGTATTGTATCAGTAAATGTAAACTTTTGATCCAATGTCGAGCGTTTTAAAAACGGCCTCCAGGTCATCGTCGTTCATTCTTATGCAACCGTGGGTAACCGGCATCCCCAGGAAACGCTTGTAAATGGTTCCATGAATCAGGTAACCATCGCCTATGCTGAGGGCGTAATCGCCAAGAACGCCGGGTTCCCAGCGGACAGGATCGTTTTGCGACGGAATGGGTAAACCCTCTTCTACAAACGACCAATCGGGCCTACGCCAAACCGGATTGGTAACCTTGCCAAGAATTCGGTACAAACCCTTGGGCGTTCGGAAAATCCACTGACGTTTATCCTGCGATTTCAGTAGCGTATAGCTGCCTGTGCTGCAGAATCCTTCGCGAGTTAGTTTTTTGTTTTTGAAAAGCCTAAACCTGTTGTACGTAGTATTTACTACTATGTACGATTGGGTGGGGGTTAGGGCAACGTATTTCTGGTACACCTTTTGGGTTTGATTTTTCAACCTGTTCCGCGATTTGGTACTGATGGTTACCGTATCGCTGCTTGTATTTTTTTTTGTGTGAATGTAAAACTCTTTGGCAGGGGGCATTAAAAAAAATACGGCCAGGAATAGTAACACACCTGAAAATACAACGATTAATATACTAACAGTAATTATGATAGCGGGGTTTACTGCCCTGTCGGTTTCTTTTGTTGGTTTAGTACCTGTATTTA
>JBFXEO010000229.1:0-4625 GCA_050180015.1 Bacteroidales bacterium
GAAACGATTGGTGAGCTGAAATGTTTGGCTACTTTAAGGCTTAGCTCCGATTTCCCCACGCCGGTTGGGCCTAAAAGAACAATAAGATATTTAGAGGAAACGGACATTTAAAGTTAGAAGTTAGAAGTTAGAATTTAGAGTTAAAAAATTAGGAATTAAAAAGTTTTTTGTTCATTATTTTTAAGCTACTTACAAAAATTGCAGTGCATTCATCAGCCTTATTTAGTTTAGAATTACGAATTACGAATTACGAATTACGAATTACGAGGTTTTTATTCATTAAACAATATTCATCTATTTCTTCTAAAAATACCAAATTCTAAACACTAAATCCTAAACAATTTCTAAATCCAAAACCACAAACAATTTAGAATTACGAATTAAAAATTTAGGAATATGAAAAAGGATAATGTTGTGAGGGATAATAGTTTTGCGTTTGCGGTTCTGATTGTGAATGTTTATAAATACCTACTGCAAAATTACGTAATTCGTAATTCGTAATTTGTAATTTCTCCCTTCTCCCTTCTAATTTCCTTTTTCCTTGAGCCGTTACCTTACTATTCCTCTTTATCCTCAAAACCCAAATTGCTGAACTCATCCTCATCGCTCAGCCCATCGAAAAGCTCATCGGTTTCGTTTGGTTCATCCTGCGTGATTTCGTTTTCAATAGTAAAATCCTCGGCAAACTGAATGGGGGCGTCGCCAACCGATGCCGTGCAAATAGGGTAAACCACATTGGGTTTGGGCTCCAGAATATCAATCAGCTCAATAAAAAGGGTACGGTCAGTGAAAATGTCGTAAACGTATAGTAAACGATCCCTGCGGATGCCCATTAGCTCACTAATTTTAACCCTATCCATAGGGATTGCTGCCAAAGGGGTATCATTTTGCATGTCAATAAGCGTAAGCTCCATCCCCTTATTCCAGCTCTCATCGGCCAGAAAGAACGAAGCCAGCTGGCCAGGGTCAAAACCAAGATTTTCCTGTATGGCCTTATGCAATGACAAAAACGTACTTTCAGCGTCCACCTCAAAATCACGAAGAAATAACTCATCGTCATCGGATAAGATTCTGAACTTGTAAATCATACATGGTATTTTATCAGTACAAAAATAGCATCAATAATGAACATTTCCACAATTTCATGTAAAAAACGCCTACCCTATGCTTCCGAGGAACTCAATGGTATCGATTCCATCGGAATAGTCGTTGAGCTTAGGCTGTTGCGTATCGCCAAAATTAACCCTTCGACCATGCCCTACATCAACCAATGAGGCCACGCATTGAATTTTTGAATCGTTTAAGTCGATGTAATCAATGGCCGATTTTATGCTGGAATACTCCTGGTAGTTCACCATGGCAACCGGTGCATCGATGTTCTCGTTAGGCACAATTAGGGTAAAACCTGTATCGAGATGTGGTAGTTGATTCATTATGAGCAAGGTTCGGTTATACTCATAGCTATTAGCGTACCTATGATAGTTAACAAGATGTTGCCACTTTGCCATGTGTTCAATCAGGTTTGTGAAGTTGTAACCCTGAGGAACCAGTAATTTCGATACATTCCTGCACCCCAATCCGAAATAGGTAAAAATATCGTTGGACAGAAGAGCCAATTCATCGTTGGTTTCGTTCCCTGTTAGCAAGGCTATGCCATTCCTATGCCCTCGTATCAACGATGGGTAATTGCGAAAGTAAAAATCGAAATAACGCACTGAGCTATCGCTGCCGGTAGCAATAACCGCATCGAACCCTTTTAATATTCCCTCAGAAATCTGTATGAAAGGGTCAAAATTGGGTTCAATATCAACTAACATTTTAGCCACAGCGCTCATCACCCCACCATCCTTCGATGAAATCTTAATATTTATCGCGTGTCCTGTAATAAGGACGGAAAGAAAATCGTGAAATCCTACAAGGGGGATATTACCGGCCATAATCACCCCTACCCTTTTTGCCATGGCTGGATTAAAAAAACGCTTAGGGTATGCATGAACCCAATTTTCAAGTTCTCCTGTTTTTAGCCATGCACTGGCTATTGAATCCACAGCAAATACAACATTTTCGGGTGTAAACCATGGATTAACATGCTGGGCAGATAGGGCTGCCTGCCCCAGTTCGTAGCTGGGGTCGCGAACCGCAACTGGCAGTAACTGTCCGAGTTTACTAAACGCTTTAATCCTTTTCGCTAAATCCATGTCTAAAAGCAATTGAAATCACAAACCTATCGATTTTTTGTTTCAGTTTGTATGATTTAACTTTTTGTAAATGAAATAGTGCAAACTAAAGCTTAATTTTGAAGGAAATCAAAAGTAAAAGCATGAAACGGATTTTAACCCTATACGGTGAGATTTTTCGAATTTCAATGAATTCAATACTGGCAACTAAACTTCGTTCCATTCTTACCATACTTATCATATCATTAGGTATAATGGCATTAGTTGGTATATTAACAGCTATTGAATCGATTGAAGGGAGTCTTACCAGCTCATTTACGAGTATGGGAGCTAACGCCTTTACCATTCAAAGCCGTGGAATGAATGTTAACGTAGCTGGTAACAGGTATAGAAAGAAAAACTACGCCCACATATCGTTACAACAGGCTCGCAGTTTCAAAGAGGAATACCGTTTTCCGGCCGATGTTTCCATATCGGTATATGCTTCGGGTGCAAGCACAATAAAGTATATGTCGAAAAAAACCAACCCCAACATAGCTGTGCATGGTGTGGATGAAGAGTTTATGAAAGTTTCCGGATTAGAAATTGAGCGAGGGCGCAACTTTTCGCCAATCGATATTCAGGATAGCCGTCATGTAGCCATTATAGGTCATGAAGTAGCAAGCAAGCTATTCCTTAAAAACGAAAGTCCAATTGACAGGTTCATTACTGTGGGCAGTGGGAAATACCGGGTAATAGGGGTACTTGAGAATAAGGGTTCAGGGTTCGGTGGCGGGCCAAACCGTTCGGTTTACCTGCCATATACCAATGTTGCCGCATACTTTTCGCGCCCCAGAATGAACTACTCCATTACCGTTCAACCCCTCGACCCTAAACTGCTTGATGCAGCTGTAAGTGAAGCCGAAGGAGTTTTCCGGATTGTACGAAATCTCTCGGCAACCGATGAAAGCGACTTTAACATTGAAAAAAGTGATAACCTTGCCAAGCTGCTTATTGAAAATTTAAAGTATGTTTCAATAGCAGCTACGGTTATTGGCATTATTACACTGATAGGAGCTGCCGTTGGGCTCATGAATATCATGCTTGTAGCAGTTGCCGAACGTACCCGCGAAATTGGCACCCGTAAGGCCATTGGTGCAAAATCGTCGGAAATTAAGCAGCAGTTCCTTTTTGAAGCCATTCTCATTTGCCAGTTTGGTGGCATACTTGGCGTTATTCTTGGAATTCTTATGGGAAACATTGTCTCGATACTTACCAAAAATCCTTTCATTGTCCCTTGGGGATGGATACTTGGGGGCTTAGCTATTTCGTTCATCGTTGGTCTGGCATCAGGATACTTCCCGGCTGTTAAAGCCTCCAATCTCGATCCTATCGAAGCATTACGCTACGAGTAAAGAAACTAAAGATAAAGATTCAAAATTTCAGATTCCAGATTCCAGATTCCAAATTACGAATTACGAATTACGAATTACGAATTAAAGATTCCTTTTTCCGAACAACGAACAACGAACAACGAACAACGAACAATAAGCCGCCGTCAACCATCAAATCTTCTCTCTCCCCTCTAAAAGCTTTTGCAGGGCAAACATCTCGTCGCGGAAGCGGGCGGCTTCAATGAAGTTAAGCTGCTTGGCTTCTGCCTCCATTGATTTGCGGGCATGCTCAATGGCCTCAATCAGATCGTCATGTGTCATGTATTTTACAACGGGGTCGGCAGCATAGTCAACTTTTTCGGGTTCAACGTAAACTTTTGCGGTCGATTGCATGCTACTACCCATTATCGATTTGAGAGCTTTAACAATTTGGGTGGGGATTATGCCATATTTTTCGTTGTATTGCAGCTGTTTTTCGCGTCGGCGGTTGGTTTCGTCGATGGTAATGCGCATAGAATCGGTAATCTTATCGGCGTACATTATTACCCTGCCATTGATATTCCTGGCAGCTCTACCAGCCGTTTGGGTTAGCGATCGGGCGGAACGTAAAAAACCTTCCTTATCAGCATCGAGTATGGCTACAAGTGAAACCTCGGGCAGGTCGAGGCCTTCACGAAGAAGGTTAACCCCAATCAGTACGTCAAATAGTCCTTTGCGCAAATCTTCCATGATTTGCACGCGTTCCAGGGTATCCACGTCGGAGTGGATGTAGCGGCACCGGATGTCGAGCCGTGATAGGTATTTGGTCAGCTCCTCGGCCATTCGTTTGGTTAGGGTGGTAACTAATACACGCTCGTTATGCGTAACGCATTGGTTTATCTCTCCTATCAAATCGTCAACCTGGGTTTGGCATGGGCGGACAATAATTGAAGGGTCGAGTAGGCCAGTGGGGCGTACCACCTGATCAACTACAACTCCCTGGCATTGGGTTAGCTCATAGTCGGCAGGGGTTGCACTAACATAGATGGTTTGCCCCAAAAGTTGCTCAAACTCCTCGAACCGCAAGGGGCGGTTA
>JBFXEO010000230.1:0-4573 GCA_050180015.1 Bacteroidales bacterium
AGGAGTACGAGGTCTGGATGAGTAGGAAGGATAAAGGGGTTCCATTTGGTAATGAACTCCTTAAAGAGTTTCAGGGTATTTGCAAGGATTACGGTTTAGAAGAGTTTCTTCCTTATTTTGAATAAAAAATCTCTTAGCAGGGATTTCTCATTATTACTTTTCCCTTAAACAAGATTGTTGGAAAAGTAAATACAACATCCCGATCAGTAAGAGGTGATGAGTTTAAATAATGTAACGGTTTGTATTCACAAAGTGCCGACCTGTACTGAGCGAAGTCGAAGTATCAAGATTTCCTGAAGGGCAAGATAGTCGTTTAATTTCAATGAAAATGGAAAATCTTTTAAATAGTAGTGAGTAGATAGAAGCGAGTAGCGAGGTTTTTAATTAATTTCAGACCTCCAGATGTAATAGCAAAAAATAATGTCGCAACTTTACATAAAAATTAGTTCATACACAAGCAGAATTTTTAGAAGAATTAAACGCAGAGTTACGCAGAGTTTTTCGCAGAGAGCGCAGAGTCAGTAATTAAAATAACACAGATGTTATAATTAGCAGATTAGTTAATGTGATGATTAAAAGATAATTATTACATTAACACATCGTCGCATCAACACATCATTTTTTCTGTCATTTTTATTTTACCTTTATTTCTCTGTGGTTCTCTGCGCCTTCTCTGTGTTCTCTGCGGTTAAATTTTTATTGCTCAGAAGAAAATTACGACAATTTATTTTGCGATGATTATTTTGTAAGATATTGATTATCAAGCATGTGTCAGGAGTTCTGAATTTCAAATTAATGAGCCCAGTATAAAAAGTTCATAGGTGAAAGGAACATAAGGCGTTAGACGTTAAACGTTAAACGTTAGACATAAGGTAAATCTATAAATCATTGAAAATAAGTGCTTTGTATTTCTGGCGTTCTTTACGAGAGCCATCATTTTTAATGAAAATTGGCTTTTTAGTCAGGATTCATTAATATATTTGACTTATTATCTACTTAGTACTCGCTACTCTCTACCCACTACTCGCTACTCGCTACTCGCTACTCGCTTCTATCTCACTACTACGTTTCTTTTTACATTCTACATTTTGTACTGGGCTACTGCACTTATCTTGCAGTTTCCCTTTTCACACAGGTCAATTGCTTTAATCAGGGTTTCATCAATAAACTGAATGTAAGGGTAAAAGCCTTCGTTATCGATAATATTTCGCGCTATAGTGGCTTTAAGCTGGTACTCTATTATTTGCTTTGAGCTTTTTAGCTGGTCAGCGTTGGGAGTAACCCCGTTGTTTTTGGCAAACGAAGCAAAATCGGTGAGAATATTAAACCTTTTAAGGTAACGGTCAACATCGTCGAATGTTTTTAGGTTGCGGGTTTCCTTTCTATGCTCATCAACAAACTTGAAGGCATAGCGGTAAATAAGATTTCGACGTGAAACCTGCTGGTAGTATGGTGTTATACCCGTTGTATCGAGTGGAACAAATAGGTCGGGCATTATACCGCCACCTCCGTAAACCACTCTACCGCCCAGGGTGTGAAATTTAAGCGAGTCGGTAAACTGAATGCTATCGGCATTCTGAAATTCACCATGCAGGTAGCGGTTCCCAATTTCATAGTAGTACTCCTCATCGCCCGATTTGTAAGGTTTTTGGATGCTACGCCCCGAAGGGGTGTAGTATCGGGCAATGGTGAGGCGTAGGGCAGAACCATCGGAAAAGAAAACCTGCTCCTGCACCAATCCCTTGCCAAACGAGCGCCTTCCAATAATAACTCCGCGATCGTTATCCTGAATGGCCCCGGCAAGAATTTCGCTTGCCGAAGCGGAGAATTCATCGATAAGAATTGCAAGGGGAAGGTCCTGGAAGAATCCCTTCCCATTCGATTTTGCCTCTTGCCGTGGGCGGTTTTTGCCTTGTGTGTAAACAATCAACCTGTCAGCAGGTAGAAACTCGTTGGCAATGTTTATGGCAGCATCCATGTAGCCACCGCTATTGCTCCGCAGGTCGAGGATTAGCTTGGTCATACCTTTATCGGTAAGCTTAACCATGGCCTCAAGAAACTCCTTGTAGGTAGTTTTGGAGAAGGTGTTAATCTTTATGTAACCGATATCGGAAGTTGGCATGTAGGCCACATCCACGCTATAGATAGGTATTTTATCACGTACAATATCAAAATCGATAAGTTCAGGTACATCGGGCCGTTTAATGCTTACTTTCACCCTTGTGCCCGTTGGGCCTTTGAGCAGCATGGGAACACTGTCCATGGGGAACTTGATACCTGCAATATTTTTTCCATCTACTTTAACAATGCGATCACCGGCAAGAATCCCAAGTTTTTCCGAAGGTCCACCATGGATGGTATTAATAACAACCACTGTGTCGTTGTTCATGTTAAACTGAATGCCAATGCCATCGAAACCGCCCTCCAGAGGTTCGTTAACCGACTGTAAATCCTTGGCGGGAATATAAACCGAATGCGGGTCAAGGTTTTTCAGTATAGCAGGAATAGTGTTTTCAACCAGCATTTCAACCGAAATAGTATCAACATACTCATCGGCGATGTAACGAATAACATTGCTAAGCTTATCGGTGCGGGGATAGACAAGCAAGTTGGGCTTTTCGACCCTTCCTCCTAAAGTAAGCCCAATTACAACCCCAACAATAAGCACAAGGGCTATAGCTATTGGGTAAAAAATATCTTTTTTACTATTCTTGTAGTTCATAAAATTCATTGTTAATACTCTTCAACATCTTCGTTATCAATTTTTACAACATCTATACCCGCGCGTTTCAATAGGTCGATACCGTCGAGGTTGTGGTATTCATCGCAGAAGACCACCCTTCGTATTCCTGCCTGAATAATTAGTTTAGAGCACTCTATGCAGGGTGAGGAGGTTACGTAAAGGGTTGCCCCCTCGGAGCTATTGCTCGATTTTGCCACTTTAGTTATTGCGTTTGCCTCGGCGTGTAGTACGTATGGTTTGGTTATGCCATTCTCGTCCTCACAAATATTTTCAAAACCGGCAGGTGTCCCGTTGTAACCATCGGAAATAATCATTCTTTCCTTTACAATTAAAGCCCCAACCTGCCTACGTTTACAGTAGGAGTTTTTTGCCCAGATTTTTGCCATTTGCAGGTATCGCCTGTCAAACTGGGGTTGTTTGGCTCCGTATGGATACTTATTTTTTTCCATGCCCCAAAGATAATTCGATGTAAATACCTGTTTACCCTAAAAATGAAATTTATTAAAAAATAACAAAACTGATAATTGGCAATTGGGTTGTAAACTTTATGCCGAGTAAAAGCATTGGTTAATCAGCTATTCAAGTAGTAATCTTTTGCATTCAAAATTATTTCAATACATCCAATTTCAGAGCTGTTCTAACAATGACTTTATGGCGTCAAGGGTTAAGTCAGGCTCCTCGATAAACCCCATGTGACCCGAATGGTTGAGGTAGATGATTTGGGCATTCCTATGTCGTTCTTCCAGGGTTTTGGCAATATCCATGGTGATAAGGTTGTCGTACTTACCAAAAATCA
The DNA here is from genome assembly GCA_050180015.1 of Bacteroidales bacterium. Taxonomy (GTDB): domain Bacteria; phylum Bacteroidota; class Bacteroidia; order Bacteroidales; family Tenuifilaceae; genus JBFXEO01. The sequence continues at coordinate 3,540 of JBFXEO010000230.1, forward strand.
TAGCTACGGGGAAAGGGGCATGCTCAACCACATGGTTGCGGTCGGGGCGTTGAGCCATCCCGTTAAGAGCGCCAATAATACCTGTATTGCTTGTGCTGCGGGCAATGTTTTTAATATGCTCAATTTCACCGGAAAGTCTATTGCGGTTTTGGTCGGCAAAAAGACGTGGGATGTTGGTTTCAACAATATGTTCCTTTTTCCCCTCTTTCACCAGCTTAATATCGTTCATGCGTGTTTCCCGTTTCTCGTGCGAATCGGCATTTGGGGTGGAATGGAACAGGCATAAACCGGTAAGCATGTTGGGGTAACGTTCCGCAAAGGCTAAGCAGGCGTATCCACCCATTGAATGGCCAATAAGGTATGCCTTACCGGAGGATACCGAGTGCATGACAGCGCTCACACAATCGGCCATGTAGTCCATGCCAATTACCTCTTGGTTGTAAATCGATTTTCCATGACCGGGTAGGTCAATGGTAAGAACCGTGTAGTCAGTTTCAAGCTCCATGGTTAACTCATCCCAAATGGTAAGGTTTTCGAGATACCCATGTAAAAGTACTACTGCTGGTCCGCTACCACTAATCTGATACCTTAGCGTGCATTGCGGTAGTTCTATATAGCCTTCCATAGTTATATTGCTTTTGTCAAAAGTAGCTTAAATTCAACCAATACCTGCAACTTTTTTGAGGAGCAAAAGGTGAAATTTTTTAAGACAAACCGGAAGGGATAAAATCTTCCCCTTTGTTTTGATGGTTAAAGCTTAATTTTGCCATCTCCTCGCTAAAAAAAGTAGCCTTTAAATAAAGAACAAAGGTACACAATTTCTGTATTGCACAAAATGGGATACGGGCAAAAAGAAGTTTCAGCAGCTATTGTAAGCACAAAAGACCCGTTTCCAGAGAGCTTCGCCGTAATTGCGGGGTTAGCTGATGGTTGATGGTTATTCGTTGCTCGTTGTTTGTTGTTCGGAAAAAGGAATCTTGAATTTGAAATTTGATTATGCTCCAAAAACCCCGAAAGCACGATAGCACGACAGA
>JBFXEO010000231.1:0-4565 GCA_050180015.1 Bacteroidales bacterium
CGAAAAGAGGAGAATTTTGAGGTCAACCTGGTGTGTCGCTGATTGAACCCTCGGTATTACCTTAACCTGTCCAGCGATCGAACTAACGCCTCATCCTTCGCAATTGCCCTTAGTGCCAGAAATGTAAGAATGGCCGATATCACCGGGAAAATGAAAATAATGCTGTACGAAGGCTCGGCCGATAACTGTTTGCCAATGGCCACCACCGTATAGTACAAGAGCCCCTGCAGCCCCAGCAGTAAAATTATACTGACAATGCAAAGCCGTATTTGCAGCATTCTTTTCTTGAATAGAAAAATAGTAATAAAAGGAATTGTACATACCAGTATCACAAGAATAAGCAATGCCCAAATTGGATATATAACCTCCTGGTTGAGTCCGCTAGTTGAAAGGCCTGTAGCCATCAGCAAATACTTCACCATTTGTGGTTTCACAACAAAAGTTGAAAAGGGAACAAAAAAGAAAAAACCCACAAGAATAGTAACAACCAAAAGGTACAAAGTTTGAACGCGCTGTATCATAATTTACATTAGCAGTTAGAGTAATGCAAAAATAATTAATTAGATAAGAAAAGTCCACCCGTTTGAGCTAAAACATTTTAAATGTCAACACAAAAAGCCGCCCCGAAAAATTAACTATTCCCAAAAAGCATTTCCGAGAACGTGGCCAGGTTGACTAGCGCTATGTTTATACGGGAAAAATATTCCAAATAGACTTAAAATATTTCCATTTCGACCCGGAAATTCTAAAAAAAAGTAATCTTGAAAAGTGTATTCGACCAAAAAGGCCTATATTTCGTGGGATAGGTATCGGGTCAACTCATTCATTCAAAAATTAGTATCTTTGAAGCATTAAATGAGCATGTATGAGATTTATTGAATCGTCGGAATTGATACTTAACCCAGATGGTAGTATCTTCCATTTACACCTGAAACCACATCAGCTTGCCGATACCATAGTTTTGGTGGGCGATCCGGGCAGAGTTGAAACCGTTGCATCGTTTTTCGATAACGTAGAATATACCGTGTCGAACCGGGAATTTAAAACCTGCACCGGAACCTACAAGGGTAAAAGGGTTAGCGTTATTTCAACCGGTATAGGCACCGATAATATCGACATTGTTGTAAACGAACTCGATGCCCTTGTAAATATTGACTTGGAGAAACGTACCGTTAAAAATGCGCATAAGAAGCTAACCATAGTCCGGCTGGGAACATCGGGGGCTTTACAGCCCGAAATTGACCTGGGTAGCTACGTAATGACCCAGACCAGCATCGGATTCGACGGGCTACTGAATTTCTACGCCCGTAGGAACGAAATCAGCGACTTGGAAATGGAACAGGCCTTCCTTGCCCATACAAAATGGAACCCGCTATGCGCTAAACCGTACTTTAACCACTCATCGCCACAGCTGGTTGACCTATTTTCCGGTTTTACCATTAAGGGAATTACCATTTCTGCCCCTGGATTTTATGGCCCACAAGGTCGTGTTCTTCGCCTACCCTTAGCCGATGCCGAGCTGAACGATAAAATTGTAAACTTCAACTATAAAGGACGGAAAATTACAAACTTCGAAATGGAAAGTTCTGCTATTAATGGACTCTCACGCCTGCTGGGACACGAATCTATTACAATATGTACCATAATAGCAAATCGCGTTATTAAAGATGCTGCCAAGGATTACCGGCCGGCAATCAGCCGGTTGGTTGAACTAACACTTGATAAACTATCGACCATTTAACTTGTATCCGGCTTGGAGAATAGTAGCCTAACATCGCTGATAGCCCTGCTTGACGATCCCGATACAGAAGTTTTCAAAGTCGTATCGGATAAAATTGTCACCCAGGGCATTGGTGTTATTCCGCAATTAGAGCAGGCATGGGAGTCCTCGTCCAGCGAATTTGTTCAGAACAGATTGGAGGACATCATCCATACAATCCAATATAATAATACCTCCAACTCGCTCATCGCCTGGATTAATTCCGATACCCAGAATTTGCTGGAGGGCGCATTCCTGATTGCACACTTTCAGTACCCCGAGCTTACTCTAAGCTCGATTGAAAAAGAGATAGAAGTAATCAGGCGCGATGCCTGGTTAGAAATAAACGATAACCTAACGGCGCTGGAAAAAGTTAAGATTCTGAACCATGTAATCTTTGAAATACATGGTTTTGGCCCCAACCTAACCAACTTTTTTGCTCCTGGCAACCAGTACATCAACCAGCTTATTGAAACCAAAAAGGGGGGGCCAATCCTGCTATCTATATTTTATGCCACTGTTGCTCAAAAGCTGGGGTTGCCGATTTACTGCGTGAACCTACCTAAAAATTTTGTCCTGGCATATAAAGATCGCTTTCAGCCAGTTACCGAAAGTACCGATGAAAAGGATAGCATCCTGTTTTACATAAACCCATTCAACAACGGGTCAATTTTTGGCCATAAGGAAATCGAAGCATTCCTACAGCAGCAAAAAATATTACCCAAAACGGAATACTACCTTCCTTGCTCTAACAGGGTTGCCATAGCTCAACTTGTGTTCAACCTTATTTACGCCTACGAAAAACATTCAAATTTCAACAAAATCCAAGACCTGAAAAAACTGCTTGGGTTAATAGAGGAATAGCTTGTTCATCACCAGAAATATCACTTTAAAATCTACAAAAACGTTCCTGTATCTCAAGGTTTACTATATATTTACAATTAATTCGGCAAGGGCTACACGCAATAAGCCCAATGTCACGATGATATTACAGTTTAACGATAGCAGGGAAGCCCGGCAACAATTTTATTGAGCATGTATGTATCATTTTTTTTGTAATTCAAGATTAAAAATCTAATTTTGCACGCTAAATTTTAATCTAAATAGATATACTATGTTAAACCATTACGAAACCGTTTTCATTGCTACTCCCGTTTTGTCTGAGGCCCAGATGAAGGAAGCGGTTACAAAATTCAGGGGTTTCATCGCCGAGAATGGAGGTGAAATTGTGCATGAAGAAAATTGGGGTTTAAGAAAATTGGCCTACCCCATTCAGAAAAAAACCACCGGCTTTTACCACTTGATGGAATTTAAGGCCAGCGGTGAATTGATTGATAGGCTGGAAACCCAGTACCGCCGTGACGAGCGAATTATCCGTTTCCTAACGGTTAAACTCGACAAGTATGCCGTTGAGTATGCAGAGAAAAAACGCAGCAACAAAGCAGAACCTAAAACTACGGAGGACTAAACCATGAGCCAGAATCAATCAGAAATTAGATATCTCACCCCGCCAACAGTAGAGATTAAAAAGAAGAAATACTGTCGTTTCAAAAAAAACAGGATTAAATATATCGATTATAAGGATCCTGAATTTCTAAAAAAATTCCTTAACGAGCAGGGAAAAATTCTCCCCCGCCGAATTACTGGAACATCGCTTAAATACCAAAGAAAGGTGGCCACTGCAGTTAAAAGGGCCCGTCATATTGCCATACTGCCGTTCGTAACTGACCTGTTGAAATAATTTAAAGGAGGAGGAAAAGTCGATGGAAATTATTCTGTTACAAGATATTTCGAACTTGGGCAACAAGGACGAAGTTATAACCGTTAAAAATGGCTATGCCCGCAACTACTTAATTCCAAAAGGTATGGCCACCGCTGCAACAGAATCGGCAAAAAAGGTGCTTGCCGAAAACATCAAACAGCGTGCCCATAAAGAAGCCAAAATCAAGGACGATGCAGAGCAGCGGGCCAAACAAATGGAAGGGATAAAGTTGACTATTGGCGCGAAAACCAGCTCTACCGGCAAAATTTTTGGCTCGGTCAACACTATTCAAATAGCAGAAGCTTTAGCCGGTAAAGGATTTGATATTGACCGGAAGTCCATTAGCCTTAAGGACGAACAAATTAAGGAAGTCGGTAGCTATACTGCAGAAATAAAACTTCATCGCGATGTCAAAGTATCGGTGGAGTTTGAAGTTATATCTGAATAAATCCGAAAGGAATAAGAAGGAAGAACCCGCACTTCTGCGGGTTCTTTTACGTTTAAACTTTACCGTACTGCTATACACTCAATTTCGACAAGAACCCCCAGGGGCAGTTTAACAACACCATACGCAGCCCTCGCCGGCATTTCTGAAGTAAAATACTGAGCATAAATTTCGTTCATCGCAGCGAAGTTGCCCATATCGCTTAGCAGGCATGTAGTTTTCACCACATTGGAGTAGTTCAAATTAGCCCGTTCCAGAATGGCCCCGATATTCTTAAGAACCTGTGCAGCTTGCTCCTTAATACCTCCCTCAACTATGCCGCCCGTTTGAGGGTTAACCGGAATTTGACCCGAAATAAAAACAAAGCCATTCGCCTCTACTGCCTGGCTGTATGGGCCAACCGCCTTGGGAGCAAGTTCGGTACTGATAATTTTTTTCATGGTTTATATTTTAAGTTCTAAAACTACAGATTATCCAGGTAATGATCGCGCTTCGTATATTTTAATTCCTGAAGTATTGACGATTTTACGTTGATTTGGAAACTAAAGCTTTTATAGTAACCCAACGGTATAACGGTTAACCGCATTTCCCAGCAATGT
>JBFXEO010000232.1:0-4521 GCA_050180015.1 Bacteroidales bacterium
TATTGCCTTCACGTTAAACTATAATTGATTTAGGATGCAATTTTACTAAAAATACGGGAGACTTCAAAAAATATCATTCTTTAATCAACTCAAAAAAATCCTCCTCCGATACGATTTGAATCCCGAGCTTACTTGCCTTTTCCAGCTTGGCCGGGCCAATTTTATCGCCGGCAACAAGCATTGAGGTTGATGCAGAAACGCCGCTAACAACCTTACCCCCGTGCTGCTGTATTAACCCCTTTAAAGCTTCCCTCGATATTGTTGAAAAAGTTCCGGAAATTACTACTGATAATCCCTCCAACTTATCCGATTTTGCTGTTTGCTCCAACGGCGAAATTTTCATTGTTACACCAGCAACTTTAAGCCTATCTATTAGCTGTACATTTACCGGGTTGGCAAAAAAATCTATAATGCTTTGGGCTATTCTTTCGCCCACCTCATCAACTGCCAGCAATTCTTCGAAGGATGCCTTTGCCAAACTGTCAATATTCCCAAAATGTAAGGCAAGCATACGTGCTGTGGTCTCGCCAACATACCGGATACCTAAACCGTAAAGTACCCTGGGAAAAGGAACCTCCGTTGATTCTTTAATACTACGGATAGCATTATCGGCGGATTTTTGCGCAAAACGCTCCAGCTGCAACAGCTGTTCCCGCGTTAAAGAATATAGGTCTGCCGGATCCTTCACCAAATTGTTGTCGTACAGCAAAGCAACCGTTTCCTCTCCCAGGCCGTCTATATTTAACGCCTTACGGCTGGTAAAATGCTCAATCCTACCTTTAATCTGAGGAGGGCATCCATACTGGTTCAAGCAAAAATGCCGGGCTTCGCCCTCGGGCTTAAAAAGTTTACTCCCACACTCGGGACAATTTTCGGGAAATACTAATGGTACGCTGAATGGCGTTCGTTGCGATCTGTCGGTACCCACAATTTTGGGTATAATTTCCCCCCCCTTCTCCACATAAACCGTATCGCCTATACGGACATCTAACAGCTCAACCTGATCCGCATTGTGCAGCGATGCACGTTTTACAACAGTTCCGGCAAGTTTAACCGGTTTTAAATTGGCAACCGGAGTAACCGCCCCGGTTCGTCCAACCTGAAAATCGACCGAAAGCAATACCGTTGATACCCGCTCCGGCTTAAACTTAAAGGCAAAAGCCCAGCGTGGCGTTTTTGCAGTTAAACCCAGCATACTTTGATACTGATAGCTGTTAACCTTAACAACAATGCCATCGGTATCAAAAGGTAATTTTTTGCGGGCATTATCCCAGTAATGGATATACTCCATCACCTCCGCAGAGCTGCTGCAAAGTTTTATATGGTCAGAAATCTTAAACCCCCACCGCTTTGCAGCCATCAGGTTTTGGTAATGGTTATCGTAAGGCAAGGCATCGCCCAAAACAAAGTAAAGGAAACAGTCGAGTTTACGCTTGGCAACTATGGCAGAATTTTGCATTTTTAAAGTGCCCGATGCCGCATTTCTAGGGTTTGCAAATGGGGTTTCTCCGTCCTCCTCCCTATCCCTATTCAGCTCCTCAAAAACGCCACGGGGCATAAATATCTCCCCCCGTATCTCAAAATCGGCGGGATAATCTGATCCCTGCAAAACCAAGGGAATAGATTTTATAGTCCGGACATTTGCGGTAACATCATCGCCAACTGTTCCATCGCCCCGGGTTACCGCACGGTATAGCTTCCCGTTCTGGTAGGTTAAACCAATTGCAACGCCATCGTACTTTAACTCGCAAACATATTCAGGTGTTGTTCCCAACGCCCGGAAAACTCGGCCTTCAAAATCTCTCACCTCCTCCTCGGAATAAGTATTCGCCAGCGATAGCATCGGGAAACGATGCCTTACCTGATTAAACTCAGCAGCCAAATCGCTGCCTACCCTTTTTGTTGGCGAATCGGGATCGTCGTACTCGGGAAACTGCACTTCAAGGGCGCTAAGCTCCTTCAGCAATTTATCGTACTCATAATCGTTTATTGCCGGCGTAGAAAGCACGTAGTACAAATAGTTATGCCTATTTAACTCAGCCCTAAGCTGCAAAATACGTTGATGGATATTCTCGGTTAACATCAATGTAAAATTTTTATAAAGGTATGAAAAAGGATCAAACCGATGCAGGAGCATACGGCAGCAATACATTCCCTCATAAAAAATCAGTATCTTTACCAAAATACAGCTTCATGGATTACGCATTATCCAACAAACAAATAGTTAACCGTTACCGCAGCTTACTCCGGTCAACCCAAGGCATTATCACCAAGGACGACCAAAAGGTGATCAGGAACGCCTTTAATCTGGTAAACAGGCTAAATGGCGATAGAAAACTTGATTCTGGGGATCCGTACATAATTCACCCAATAGATGTGGCCAGAATTTGCGTTGATGAAATAGGATTGGGGACAACATCAGTTATTGCTGCACTGCTGCACGAAACAATTGAGCATGAGCAGCTAACTAAAATTGAGATTGAAAAACACTATGGAGCAAAGGTCGCCGGCATTGTTGATGGATTGACCAGAATATCGGGCCTTGACCTTAAAAACCCGAAAACACAGGCGGATAATTTTAGTCAAATGCTTATTAGCCTGTCCGGCGATGCCCGGGTAATTCTTCTAAAACTTGCCGACAGGCTAGAAACTATGCGCTCGCTGAGTGCCTCGGAAAAAGATATTCAGCTGAAACGTTCGTGGGAAACTTTCCACTTGTATGCACCATTGGCACACAGACTGGGGCTTTACAGGCTCAAATCGGAGATGGAAGATTTGTCCATGAAATATATCCATTCAAAGGAGTACAAATATATCATCAAAAAGCTAAAGGATACAACCGCCAGCAGGAACAAGTTTATTAAAAACTTTATTGCTCCTATAGAGCAAGAACTTATAGCCCGGAAATTTGATTTTGAGATAAAAGGTCGCCCAAAATCAGTTTACTCCATTTTCCGAAAAATGCAGAAGCAGGAAGTTGATTTCGAGGATGTTTACGATATTTTCGCAATTCGTATCATCCTAAACTCAAAACCCGAACTCGAAAAATCGGAATGCTGGCAGGTTTACTCCATTATTACCGACAAATATACTCCTAACCCGAATCGTTTGCGCGACTGGATATCGGTGCCCAAGGACAATGGATACGAATCGTTACACACCACGGTGAATGGTCCCGAGGGCAAATGGGTTGAGGTGCAAATCCGTACATCAAGAATGGACGAAATTGCCGAAAAGGGCTTAGCGGCTCACTGGAAGTACAAAGGGATAAAACAGGAACAGGGAATTGACAGCTGGGTTACCAGCCTAAGAGAGGTACTTGAATCGGCAGAAACCTCGCCCGAGGAAAAGGTAGAGCAGTTTCAGATGAACTTGCAGTCAACCGATATTTACGTTTTTACCCCCAAAGGTGACCTGCGTAAACTACCAGTAAACGCAACCGTTCTGGATTTTGCCTTTGACATTCATTCCGACGTCGGATCGCAATGCACAGGTGCAATAGTTAACGGCAAAAATGTTACCATTAAGCAGTTGCTCCACAACGGAGATATTGTTGAGATACTAACCTCCAAAAAACAAAACCCCAAAAAGGACTGGCTATCGATTGTTATCACATCAAAAGCAAAAAGCAGGATAAAACAGCAGCTAAGGGATGCCGAGAACAAAGAAATAGCAGAAGGAAAAGATATTTTATTCCGAAGATTAAAAAACTGGAAAATTGACGATACTGACGAGGCGATACGAAAAATAAATGGTCATCTTAAGTTAAAAAAGCCTACAGATATATTCATCAGGGTAGCCGAAAGTAAAGTTGACCTGTCGGCACTTAAAAGTCTCCTAACCACAACCGAAGCGGAGGCATCCCAGGCAAAAGATGATCTGACCAAAATTGACCTGCAAAAAAATGAACCGGCAAAAGAATCAGAATCGACGGATTACCTTGTTATTGATGAAAAACTGGTGAACGTTGATTATAAGCTGGCAAAGTGCTGTAATCCAATATTTGGCGATGAAATATTCGGGTTTGTAACGGTTAGCGAAGGCATCAAAATACATAGGACAACATGTCCAAACGCCAGTCAGCTACACAACCGATGGGGATATAGAATTGTCAGGGCAAAATGGAAAGGATCGTCCAAGGCAGGAGCATTCCAGTCAACCATAAAAATTACCGGAATAGACGAACTTGGAATTCTAAACAGAATATCGGAAGTAATCAGCAAAGATTTACGGGTAAATATGCGGAACCTAGCCATCGATACTAAAAATGGAATGTTTGAGGGGGTAATACAACTCTACGTTGAAGACACCAAGCATCTGGAAATGCTGCTATATAAATTAAGCCGTGTTCATGGCGTAAGCAAGGCTATTAGAGTAAAATAACCGGAGTTTGAATACGATGATGGTTTACTGCAACCGTTAAAATAATAGTACCCGGTGAGCTTTACTTGCAAATTCAGGTTAAGTATATTAATTTTGATGGATTAAAAATTACCACCATGTTTAAACGAATGATGTTTC
>JBFXEO010000233.1:0-4390 GCA_050180015.1 Bacteroidales bacterium
CGCTAAACAATAGTCAATGTGGGCTGTTTATTTGGCAGCAATAATTTAAACAAAAGGGCATTGATCCATCCAATGCCTGGAGTATATCTGGAGTCTTATAAAATGACAAACGAACAGGATAAAATAATAGATGAGGTAACAGGGTCGGAGTACAAGTATGGATTTGTTACTGATATTGAAACCGAGACCATTCCCAAAGGGTTAAGTGAGGGTGTTGTCCGTCTGATTTGGCAAAAGAAAGGTGAACCGGACTGGATGCTCGACTTTCGCCTTAAGGCTTTCCGTCATTGGCAAACCATGGAAATGCCAGCTTGGGCTCATCTTCAAATTCCGGAAATTAACTATCAGGATATAATTTACTACGCGGCTCCCAAGCAAAAAGCATCACTGAATAGTATTGATGAAATTGACCCTGAACTAAAGGCCACTTTCGACAAGCTGGGTATCCCGCTTGAGGAACAAAAAATCTTGTCGGGTGTTGCAGTTGATGCTGTAATGGACAGTACCTCTGTTAAAACTACATTCCGTGAAACTTTGGCCGAGCAGGGGATTATTTTCTGCTCCATGAGCGAGGCAATAAAGGAGCACCCCGATTTGGTTAAGAAGCACCTCGCATCGGTAGTCCCAACAACCGACAACTATTTTGCGGCGTTAAACGCTGCCGTTTTCAGCGATGGTTCATTCTGCTACATTCCCAAAGGTGTACGTTGCCCCATGGAGCTGAGCACTTACTTTAGAATAAATGCCGCAAACACCGGTCAGTTTGAACGTACGTTGATTGTTGCCGACGATGACAGCTACGTTTCGTACCTTGAAGGGTGCACTGCCCCAATGCGCGACGAGAATCAACTGCACGCCGCCGTTGTTGAAATTGTTGCTCACGAGAACGCCGAGGTAAAGTATTCAACAGTTCAAAATTGGTATCCGGGCGATAAGAATGGTAAAGGTGGCATTTACAATTTTGTAACTAAACGCGGAATGTGCCGCGGTAAAAACAGTAAGATATCGTGGACACAGGTTGAAACAGGATCGGCTATCACCTGGAAATACCCAAGCTGTATTTTGTTAGGGGACAACTCCTATGGCGAGTTTTACTCGGTGGCAGTTACAAACAATTACCAGCAAGCGGATACCGGAACCAAGATGATTCATATTGGTAAAAATACACGGAGTCGAATTGTATCCAAGGGTATTTCAGCCGGTTTTAGCAATAATAGCTACCGTGGCTTGGTAAAGGTATTAAAAGGAGCCGACAACGCCCGTAATTTTTCGCAGTGCGACTCTTTACTCCTGGGCGATAAGTGTGGCGCACACACGTTCCCTTACCTTGAAGTTGATAATCCAACTGCCGTTGTTGAACATGAGGCAACCACTTCGAAAATTGGGGAAGATCAGATTTTCTACTGCAACCAGCGTGGTTTATCCACCGAGGATGCTGTCGGGTTAATAATCAATGGCTATGCCAAGGAGGTTTTGAATAAACTACCGATGGAGTTTGCCGTGGAAGCGCAAAAGTTGCTGCAGATTAGCTTGGAAGGAAGTGTCGGGTAACTTTAAAAATTGAAAAGTTGAAAACATAAATAAAGTATTATGCTAGCAATTAATGATTTACATGCCAGAATAAATGATAAGGAGATACTTAAAGGTATCAACCTGGAAGTTAAAGCCGGTGAAGTTCATGCCATTATGGGCCCCAACGGATCGGGCAAAAGTACTTTGGCCTCAGTTTTAACAGGGAGAGAACTGGTTGAGGTTACCCATGGAGCGGTAACATTCAACGGAAAGAATCTGTTGGAGATGTCGCCAGAAGTTCGTTCGCGCGAGGGAATCTTCCTGAGTTTCCAGTATCCGGTTGAAATTCCAGGCGTAAGCATGGTTAACTTTATGAAGGCTGCGGTAAATGAGCACAGAAAATACCAAGGATTAGAGCCTTTATCCGCATCCGATTTTCTAAAGCTTCTTCGCGAACGTAAAGAGCTTGTCGAAATAGATTCGGCGCTCACCAATCGTTCTGTTAATGAGGGATTTTCCGGTGGTGAAAAGAAGAAAAATGAGATTTTTCAGATGGCAATGCTTGAACCTAAGTTATCGATACTTGATGAAACCGACTCAGGCCTGGATATTGATGCATTGCGGGTTGTTGCCAACGGGGTCAATAAGTTGAAACGTCCCGATAATGCAACCATTGTTATAACACACTATCAGCGGTTGCTGGATTACATTGTTCCCGATTATGTTCACATTCTTTACAACGGGAGAATAGTTAAGAGTGCCGGTAAGGAGTTGGCTTTTGAGTTGGAGGAGAAGGGATACGATTGGATTAAAAACGGGAATTAGTTGACAGCTGTTCGTTGATCGAAAACCTACAGCCTAAAAACATCCAACCGGTCAAATAGTCAAAAAACAAAAAAATGAGCAAACCTGCTACAATAAATGTTAAGGACGAAATGGTGAATCTTTACCTCGATAATCTCGATTTAATTACAGAGATAAGTTCACCATTGATGAATAACCATAGGGAGGAGGCCATTCAGAGTTTTAGGATTCTTGGTCTGCCATCGCAGAAGAACGAAAAGTACAAATACTCAAAAATCGAATCGTTATTCACCCACGAATACGAGAAATATTTTGCCCCCCAAAATATCGCCTTTAAAGTTGAGGATATCTTCCGGTGCGATATTCCGGAGCTTGACACCCATTTGGCCTTGGTTTTAAACGGATTTTACCTGCCAAACCCCAATAGGTTGAACGTGCTGGAAAATGGAATTATACTTGGAAGTATTGTTGATGCTGCGGCCAGGTTTCCAGAGTTATTTGCCAAATGCTACAATGCTCAGGCCGAAAACTCAACCGATGGCTTGGTTGCAATGAATACCGCATTTGTCCAGGATGGTGTTTTTATATACGTTCCCAGGGGTGTTGTTGAGAAGAAGCCAATTCAAATTATCAACCTGTTGATGTCCGATGAGAATCTTATGGTTCAGTATCGTAACCTGATAATTCTGGAGGAGTCGAGCCAGGCAAATATTTTGGTTTGTGATCATACCCTTTCGCCCAGGCGGTTCCTTTCCAACGTGGTAACCGAGGTTGCTGCAGGGGCCAACTCCTCGTTGGAATTCGTGAAAATGCAAAATGAGCATAACGATTCTGCGCAGCTTACCCATACTTACATAAAGCAGGAACGCGATTCACAGGTCGTTTCAAATGTCTTGTCGCTACACGGTGGATTTATTAGGAATAACCTTACAATGGAGTTAGCTGGCGAAGGTGCCGATGCCCATGCCTATGGACTTTATCTAGCCGATCGAACTCAACATACCGATAATTACACATTCATTGATCATGCAGTTCCAAACTGCACCAGCAATGAACTCTACAAGGGGATTTTGGACGATCAGGCAACTGGTGCTTTTAATGGAAGAATTCTTGTTCGTCGCGATGCGCAGAAAACACAGGCATACCAATCGAACAATAACCTGCTACTTACGGCCGAGGCAAAAGTGAATGCTAAACCACAGCTGGAAATTTATGCCGATGATGTTAAATGTTCCCACGGAGCAACGGTAGGGCAGATAGATAACGAAGCCCTTTTCTACATGCGCGCGCGCGGAATAGGAGAGCGTGAGGCAAAATTACTGTTGATGTTTGGTTTTGCCCACGAAGTGGTTAAGCGAATTTCCATTGATTCTCTAAGCGAACGAATAGATGATCTCGTAAACAAACGGTTAAGAGGGGAACTCTCGCGTTGCCATAGCTGTCCAATGCATTGCTGTTAATGTATTTTGACCGTTGTATGTAAAAATAAAGAGGATAGATTGAGAATAATTGGATGTTTGGAAGGAAAATTCAGGAGTTAGTAGAACTTATTTATTTATCAGAATAAAAAGTAGAGAAATGTCTTTAAGTTCATACAACGATCAGGCAACATTCAACATAGATGCTGTAAGAAAGGATTTTCCAATCCTTGCCCGTGAGATTTACGGGAAACCTTTGGTTTACTTTGATAACGGTGCTACAACCCAAAAACCTAGGGTGGTGCTGGATACCATTGAGAAATTCTACAGTTCGATCAATGCAAATATTCATCGTGGAGTTCACAGGTTGAGCGAGGAATCGACTCAGGAATACGAAAAGGCCCGGGAGACAGTCCGCTCTTTCTTGAAAGCAAAAAAAACATCGGAAATAATATTTACTGCAGGAACAACAGCATCAATCAACCTGGTGGCATTTTCGTTTGGCGAGGCATTTGTCCATGCCGGCGATGAGGTGCTGGTAACCGAAATGGAGCACCATTCCAACATTGTTCCGTGGCAATTGCTCTGTGAGCGGAAAGGGGCAACCTTAAAAATTTTACCTTTTGATGAAAAAGATCTGAAGAGCGTCGTGTAGG
>JBFXEO010000234.1:0-4380 GCA_050180015.1 Bacteroidales bacterium
TGGTTGATGGCGATCACTTCTTAGGGGGAAGTTCGTCGTATGCAGCAATTGCAGGTTATCCAAGCATAAGCGTTCCTATGGGATTTATAGATGGGCTGCCCGTAAATATCTCGTTTATCGGGAAAGCCTGGAGCGAGTCGCAACTAATAGAAATGGCCTACTCCTTTGAGCAGGCCACCCTTCGTAGGGAAAAACCTACGTTTGAATAATCATCATAAAACAGTGCAAACACAAAGCAACAGGTAGCCACCGGTATTGGACTGTGTTTGAAACCTATCGCCCATTGTGCATAGGGTTGCTATTGTCTATAAACCATTGCGTTTATATTCATACCCGCTCCAACCGAAGCAAACATGATAATATCGCCTTGGGTAATTGAGTGGTTTGGCACTTTGCCCTTTAATATTAGGTCGTAAAGTGTTGGAATGGTTGCCACCGAGCTATTGCCTAACTCCTTAATGCTCATTGGCATGAGATCGGAAATGGGGGTTTGAATTTTAAGCTGCTTGATGAAACGTGTTACGATGGCCTCATCCATCTTCTCGTTAGCCTGATGAATGATAATTTTTTTAAGTTCGCCTGGGTTGATCCCCGATTTTTCGATGGCTTCGCGCATGGCGCCAGGTACGTTTATAATAGAATACTCGTAGATTTTGCGACCTTCCATTTTTATGTACCGTATGCGGGAATCCGAATCGGGATAGAAGGATTTTCCCAGGTAAAGGTAGAAGGATTCCTGCTCGGTGTGCGACATCATTGCTGAGGCTAATACACCGGTTTTTTCATTAGCCTCAACCGCATCAACAATGGTGGCACCCGCACCGTCTGCAAAAATCATGCAGTCGCGGTCGTGCTTGTCAATGACCCGCGAAAGGGTTTCGGCACCAATCACCAGGCATCGTTTAGCCAACCCTGATTTAATGTATGAATCGGCCTGTATAACACCCTGCATCCATCCCGGACAACCAAATATAATATCGTAAGGAATGCATGCTGGATTTTTAATTTTCAACAGGTGCTTAACACGTGATGCAATGCTGGGAATGGTATCGGACTGGATGGTGCCATGGAGAACATCCCCAAAGTTGTGCGAAACTATGATTTGGTCAATAGTTTCGCGGTCGATACCTGCAGTGGCGATAGCTTCTTCGGCAGCAATGGCTGCAATGTTCGAGGTGCATAAATCGTCGGTAACCCAGCGCCGCTCCTCAATACCGGTAATGTCTTTAAATTTGGCAATAACCTCATCCACCAGGGTTTCAATTGCCGATTCGTCTTTTTTAAAGAAGGTGTTACGAGCAAATTCGCGGTTGCTAACCCTTACGGAAGGTATGTAACTACCAGTTCCGGTAATAACAGAATTTAGATACTTCATGATGAGGAGATTTAATTAGTCTCGCCACAAAGCTAACAACTTGTAATCAAATAATCAAAAAGCAATAATATTGTAAATAAAATTTATATATTAATGATATTCAAAGACTAAGACATATTACAGCTTATTAGTACATCTGATACACGATAAGCGGACCGGGAGAAAAATCGAGCTCGAACCAGCTGCCCAACGATTCATTCAGCGTACCCATCCACCACTCGGGAATCCGGCCATTATCAATAGGATATCTGAGGTTATTTGTGGTAATTGTGGTTTGGTTGACGGGAGAAAAGATTGAAATTTGCTGTCCGGGAAAGCTGGTTAATTTAGCTGATTTTAAAAGAGGCTTGATAGTGCCTGTATCCGTAACCATTTCAACCTGTAAGCCCATTTTTGCATACCTAACCAGTAGCCCAATATTTCCCACCGTGTGATCTTCGCGGTTACCCGTAGCACCCACTATATTTATGGAGCTGATGCTACGTTGGGCACACCAGCCCACGGCCTTGGTTAGGTCGTTGCTGTTTTGGTTGGGATCGTGAAAAAGTATGTCTTTGAAACGCTCCTTGAGTTCAGGGCTAACCGAATCAAGGTCGCCAACTATGGCAGTAGGGGTTATACCGAGCTTAACCAGATGCTCTATAGAACCATCGCAGCAAAGTAAAATTTTAGCTTTATGAATGAGACCAAGCGGTTTAGGATGTTCCGGAAATTTGCCATTGGCAACAATAACAGCGTGCATTGGAATTTTAATTTGGGTTACACGAACTAGCAAATTTACTCTTTTGCCGAAGAGCATGAGTTTATTATTTTAGAGATGTAACAATCTCCCTTTTCCATTGGTAGTACCCCACTACCGACAAAATTGTGTAAAATGCAAAAAGCACAGTGGTTGGGTAAAGGCCTTTATAGATGTAGAGTCCCATGGAGACCCCATCAACAACAACCCAAACCCACCAGTGTTCGATAATTTTACGTGCCAGCATCCAGGTGGCAGCTATGCTGAGCGACGTTGTAAAGGCATCACCAACCGGAACGGGGGAATCGGTGTACCTGTCGAGTACAAACCATAAGATGACGAATAGTGAAAGCGAAATAGAGGTAAGAGTTACTATTAGCCTGAATGTTATTCGTGTAACCGGAAGGGGCTTTGTGCTGGAGGGGTCGGCAACATTTCCGCGCAGCCAGTGGTACCATCCGTATATACTTATTATCAAATAGTAAACCTGAAGCCCCATATCGGCATAGAATTTCGATACAAAGTAGATGTAGATGTAGAGAACCGAGGTGGCAATTCCCAGCGGCCAAAGCCAAATTTTCTGCTTTATCTCGAAGTAGAGATAAATCAAGCCAATGGTGGCACCCAGAAGTTCAATGTAGTTATTTATCAGCCAGTTCAATTCTGCTCAATGATTAATGATAAAAATGAATAATGAACCGAGCCATGAGAATATTTTTGACACACACATTTTGATGTTTAATTTGGGGTTACAATATAACGTGAACCTGATTTTGAGAATCATGGCGAGCTCCATCTGACTGTTGAAAATTAAATATAAACAGATGAAAACTTGTCTGGTTCTAAGGATTCAAATCATTCATCTTCTTCTATTTAACCTTTATTTTTTGGGTAAGCAAAGGGAGAGCTTTTGGCAGCCCACCCTTGTATCATTCTGTGCAACATGGTGTTGCGGATATAATTTAAAACTCAACGGCAAGCCGGAGCATGAAATTTCTTGTGGCCTGGGGGTAGTAGCCAATGCTGACATACTCCGGATCGCCACTCTGAAATTTAGTGCGGTACACCCAAGCGTTTGATTCGTATTTTAGGTTGAAAAGGTTATTAACTATAACCTGTATGGAAAAACTTTTGGCCATTTTGGGTGCAAATTTATACTCACCCACAACGTTATTTACAAAGTAGGCATCCAGCTTTCTGTTACTGCTTTCGGTGTTGTCCAAGTACTGCTCACCCACATACTTACCAATCCAGGTAAAGGAAAGCGCTTTGATAGGTTTAGCTGTTATTTTAGCTGAGCCCACCAGGGAAGGTGAATATGAAATGGTTGTGTTGCCCAGGTATTCCACTTCGGTTAGCCCTGTTTCATTCCAGTCGGTTGGGTTGTCAGTTAAGTTTACATAGTTTGTGTAGTCCTTAATAATATTACGACTAAATGTTGTATTTGCCTCCATGTTGAGCCATCGAAATGGCTTTAAACCAAGAAGAATCTCAACTCCAGTCCGGTAGCTATCGGGGACGTTGTCCATGAGCGCATAGCCAACATCTGTTAGTTCACCGGTTAGCACCAGCTGATCCCTGTACTTCATGTAGTAAATATTTGTGTTAATTGCAAAATCCTGGTGCCTAAAGTCATACCCCAGCTCCCAGTCGTAAAGCCTTTCAGGTTTTGGGGCAAAGCCTGTTGCGCCCTTCAGGGCATCCTTGAGGTCGCTACGCGACGGTTCACGGTTGGCAACTCCAAATGAAACGTAGAGCTCGCTTGCAGGAGAAAACCTACACGTTGTGCCAAGCTTTGGGTTAACAAAGTGCCAACTATGTTCCTGGTCAACCAGTAGAATGTCTGAGTCCAGACCCTTTAGGTCATATCGTATGCCCCGCAGCTGAATATCGGCAAAAAGGCTAAGCGTTTTACCGGGTTGCCAAACCGATTTGGCAAAGAAATTCCAGTCGGTTTTCAGGCCGTTGTTTCGGTACCATTCGTAATCTTTAGGTAACCCGTAGTTATAGGCGCTCCAGAGAATCCGACCAAAGTGGTCGCCATCGTACCGGTTCCATCCACCACCGGCAGCAACTTCAAGAGATTTTTTTCGGTAGTTTATCGAAGCAACCACCCCGTAGAACTGGTTATCCATCCATTTGCGCTGGACGATGTCGCTTGTGCGAATGGTGTCGTTTCCAAGAACGAGGTTAGGCAGCGCATATTTGGAAAACTTTCTGTCCTCCTTGAACTCCTCGTAGTACCCTTTTCCATCCGTCAGATGAA
>JBFXEO010000235.1:0-4350 GCA_050180015.1 Bacteroidales bacterium
ATGTTAACGATCTTGGTGAATATTCATTGTGATTTTTTCTTTAATTAAATAAAAGTTAACCCCGGAATACTTTTTCTGGACGTTTTTTCTTATGTTTATGATCTTGTTTAACCCCAAAAAACACTGCTTGTGGCTATGAAAATTAGGTTGAATATCCGTCAAAAAATTTTGGTTTACATACTGGGCGTAGCAATATTGCTGTTCGCGGTAATATTTTTCTATATCAGCTCATCGGCACGAAAAATTGCTCGCGACCAATCCATCAGGTTAACCGACAGCTACGCCAGGCAAATTGCCCTAAACATAGAGGGTTGGTTAAATCAGGATTTTGCTGTAACCAGAACTCTGGCCAACGCTTTCATGGAGTACAGGCAACTTCCCTTCGACCAGTGGCAAAACCTTATATACCCTATGTACAACAGGGTTATACAAACAACCCCGCACATCGATGCGTTTTGGGATAGCTGGGAGTTGAGCAATTTAGACCCAACCTGGGATAAGCCATTCGGGCGGAACTTTTATATAGTTTACAGGAATAACGGGGTTATCACTTACAAAAGGGAAGTTAGGAGTCTTACCGGTGATCCGGCCACCTACAGTCACATGAAAAGCGTGGCCAGGGAAATAGTAGTTGAGCCATATATTTCTGCGTTGCAGGGTGGACAAATGATGACCACCCTTTCAACTCCGTTTCTAGAAAATGGGAAATTTATAGGATTGGTTGGGGCCGACTTGCTTTTAACCCGTTTCCAGCAACTTATTGGCGAAATTAAACCATACCCCAACAGCTACGCTTTTTTGCTCTCGTATGAGGGTAACTTTATTGCTCACCCCGACACATCGGTGTTTAAAAAGAATATCACCGAGAAGTTCCCCGAACTGGCAAGTCAATTTAATATTCTTGGTCAAATTCAAAAAGGAAAAACCTTTAGTTTTATAGTAACAAATAGCAAAGGCGAAAGGCTGTACTATTCCCTGGCACCGGTAAACATTGGGCAAACAAAAACGCCGTGGTCCGTCGGTATTGTAGTGCCCATTAACGACATCATGTTCGAGGCGAACAGGAGCTATAATCTAGGCATTATGTTTTGTATTGTTGGACTATTTCTTCTTGTGGTTATCATATATGCTGTTACCAGAAATATCACCAGTCCAATTAATCGGATCACCCGGTTATTGCAGGACGTGGCCAAGGGGAAAATAGATAAGTCGATGTTTGTTAAGTTTAATACTGGCGATGAAATTGCCCAGATGGCCGATGCCCTTTCCGATTCAATTAGGGGGATAAACGAGAAGATAGAGTTTGCCAAGGAAATAGGAGCGGGAAACCTTGATGCCCGTGTAGAACTTTTAAGCGATGATGATATTCTTGGGAAATCACTGATTGAGATGCGCGATAATCTCCGGCATACCAGTCAGGACGAAGAACAGCGGAAGCTGGTTGAGGAAAAGAAAAAATGGGTAAACGAGGGGTTGGCAAAATTTGGGGAAATACTTAGGCAAAACAACAACGACCTCACCTTGCTCTGCGATGAAATCATCAAAAATTTGGTTTGGTACCTCAACGCATCAATTGGAGGCGTATTCATTCTTAACGAGAATGGCGATACCAAGGAAAGCACCTTTGATTTGGTAGCGGCTTTTGCCTACGATAGAAAACGATACCTTAAAAAATCGTATCACTACTCGGAGGGGTTAATTGGTGCATGTGCCTCGGAGCGCGATGTAATAATGCTTACTGAAATTCCACAGGATTATATTGAAATTACATCGGGTCTTGGTGGAACAAGCCCCAATTTCCTGTTTCTTGTCCCGTTAATTACCGAAGATCAGGTTATGGGCGTAGTGGAGCTGGCCTCGTTGCATAAATTTGAAGAGCATGAGGTTGGCTTTGTAAAAGAACTTGCCAAGAGCATTGCCACCACGCTGTATTCTGTAAAAGTAAATGCGTTAACCGCTGAATTGTTGACAAAATCAAAGGAGCAGGCCGAGATAATGGCAGCACAGGAAGAGGAAATGCGCCAGAATATGGAGGAACTCCAGGCAACCCAGGAGGAAGCAGCCAGGAAGTCCTCTGAGCTGGAGCATTTGGTGAACGCACTGAATACTTCTACCTACGTTATGCAGTACGATGCTAACGGATTCATAACGGATGTCAACGATGGCTACCTCAAACTGCTCGGCGGTAAGCGCGATGAAGTAGTGGGAACACATTATGGCGACGGGTTGTCGAAATCGGACTTTAGTAAAGAAGGTTTCGACAGGCTATGGAGCGACCTCCAAAAAGGAATACTAAAAAAACACAGAACAAAACAGGTAATCAATGGCCAGGAATTTATACTTTACGAAACATATACTCCTATTTTCAACCAGCAGGGTGACTTTTTAATGGTTTTAAAAATTGCGGTGGATATAACTAATCTATAGGAAGCCGGAAGCTGTTTAAATCTTTAGGGCATTTTGCTTGGTCGGCAAAACCAAGGGGGTGTGAAATATTCGGAGTGAGCAGTAAATCTCAGAGTGCCCGTATTTATGACTACTGAATTCTTCCAGTTTTTCTTCCGTAAACAAAAACTTACTTAAACAGCTTCTTCAATCTTATATAAACCTATAAGAGTTTTTCAACCCGGTTGAAAAGCTCAGCGTAAAGCTTGTTGATTTGCTTTGTTCCGTTGGGTTTAGCTTTGCTAAACCTTAGCATTGATAACGCTTCTGCCAGTTTAATGAAATGGCATCGCCAGTGGTAAACAACAAAAGCACCAACAGGTAACGAAACAAAGTATGCCAGGGTAAGCAACGCATCTTTGACGATTAACCCGAGAATAACGGTTTGAATAATGTGGGTGAGAGGAAAAAGGATTAACCCAGCGGCATGTCTAACGGAGCTGTAAAACTGTACATCCTGAAATTTTACGCTTAAGTAGTAGGGAATAATTATTGGAATAATATTACCGGCGGTGCCATAAATAAAGAGTGGAAGGGTTAGTAGCAGTATCAATGCTCTAAGTGGAAGGCTGTAACTTATCTTTGATGAAATTGGGACTGTCCTGCTGTTGATCCCGTAATGTTTGGCTAACGCTCCAAGTTTTTTCGATTTCCCAATTATACTGTTGAATTCGGTCTCATTGTTCAACTTTAGCCCGTCAAGCTGGGCTATTAGTTTTTTGTTAATCAAAAACTGTTGGTTTTGGGTTTTGGGGAGCCGTTTACTCTCGATGAACTTGGGCGTTATGAGGTTGATCAGGTACAAGTAGGCATCGTAATTTTCCTCGTCATCAATATTTATCATTTCCTTTTTCAGGCCAAGTTCAAGCTCCGCCATTAAGGCATTGTAGGCTAGGGCTTTATTTTGATAGTAAAGCTCTAGGTACTTTTTAATTTCGAATGGTTCTCCAATTCTGATGAGCAGCTTGCTGTGAAAACGCACGTAGTTGCTGTACTCTAGGCCAACGGGTACAATATGGATATTTAACGTTCTATTCGATGCGTCTTCGGCCTGGAAGGCAATTCGGGCTATCCCTTTTTTGAGTTGACGTAAGCGCTTAACACCGGCATGATTTCCCTCGGGTAAAATTATCAATCCATTTTGGTTGTTGAGTACATCCATGGTTTTGCGGAAAATATCGTCGTTCAACGACAGGTTTTCGTACCCATCGCGAATCCGATAGACTGGCATTATTTTGAAAAAAGTGAGAATTTTTGAAGTGGTTGTTTTTTTAAAAATATCGGCCCTGGCCAAAAAAACAGGTTGCCAGTTTTTCCGTATAGCTAAAATTGCCAGCGCGTCCATCAGTGCGTTCTGGTGGTTAAGTGCAAATATTAGGGTTGTGTTTGGGGGTAGTTTTTCCAGTCCAACTATTTCTGTCTTGTAGTAGAGATGGAAAAAAAAATCCTGATAAACTTTAACAAGCCAGTATTTCCATGACCATTTTTCAATATTCTCCCTGCTTGTTGGCATATATTACTTATGGTTAATTTGGTTTGACTCTTGGGTATTATTACAACTCCACAGGTCTGCGGGCCCAGAATGTTGCCAGTAACAATCCTGATACAATGTGCCAAATGCCCCATGCAGCCGCAATAAAAGCCATACCCCCCAGCCCATCGAATAGGGCAGGGTTAAAGATAAGAACTAGCCCCAACCCCGAATTTTGAATGCCCGTTTCAATGGAGATAGTTCGCCTGTCCTTTTTGGGTAATTTGAATACTGTTGGTAGCATGTACCCGGTGAGGAGCCCCAGCGCATTATGCGCTATCACTATAAGGGCGATTAGGTGAAAATATTTTAGAAAATACTGGAGGTTAGAGGCTAATTCGGCAACAACAAATCCAATAAAATACACGATGGAG